>JBDRMB010000025.1:0-5774 GCA_043812455.1 archaeon
TCTTCTTTTGGAGATTTTATCAAACATTATAATGAAGAAAGGCTTCACATGAGCCTTCATTATAAAACACCAAAAGAAGTTTGGGATGATTTAAGAAATGTCTAGCACTTTCGTAGTGTCTAGCAGTTTCGGGATATTAGAAATGATGATTATAGTTGTTGTTGCTATAAATCTTTAATCCCATTCCACCCAATAATTTTATAAACAATTAGAACCCACTAGACTAGTATGACTCCAGAAGAAAAATTAAACTTAATCAAGCGTAATACGCAAGAAATCATCACTGAAGATGAATTGAAAGAATTAATTAAAAAGAAAAAACAACCGACAGTATATTTGGGTTGGTCAATTACGGGCAGACCACATATTGGTTATTTTGTCCCAGTACTCAAACTAGCAGATTTTCTTAAAGCAGGATTCAAAGTAAAATTACTTTTAGCAGATCTTCATGGTGCTTTGGACAATACTCCATGGGAAGTATTAGAAAATAGGTACAAACACTATGCTAATACTATACCATTAATGTTTAAAGCTATTGGTGCAGACATTAGCAATTTTGAAATTGTTAAAGGTTCAGATTTTCAATTAAAAAAAGAATACTGTTCAGATTTATTAAAAATGTCTACCTTCATTAGCATTAATGATGCTAAACGAGCAAGTTCTGAAGTTGTCAAGTATGGTGATAATCCTAAACTTAGTGGTTTAATTTACCCTTTAATGCAATCTCTTGATGAACAGTATCTTGGTGTTGATATCCAGTATGGTGGTGTTGATCAAAGAAAAATCTTAATGTTCGCGAGAGAAAACTTACCAAAGTTAGGTTACAAAGCCAGAATTGAAGTTATGACCCCTTTGATTCCTGGTTTGATTGGTAAAAAGATGTCGGCTTCCGACCCCAAATCTAAAATTGATCTTCTAGATGATGAGAAATCTGTTGCTGACAAACTTAAAGGTGCTTATTGTGAAACAGGGGTAGTTGAGGATAACGGTGTTTTAGCATTTTTGAAACATGTAATCATGACTATAAAAGAAGATCAACACGAAAAGTTTGTAATTGAACGACCAGAAAAGTTTGGTGGCAATTTAGAATTTTCCAGTTATGAAGAAATTGAAAAGCAGTTTGTTGCCAAGAAACTTCATCCGCTTGATTTAAAGAACGCTTTAGCAAAAGAAATTAGCATTTTATTGGATGTGTTTGATAAAAACAGAGAGAAATGGGAAAAGTTTGCAAAAGAAGCTTATGCCTGATTAGATTAAATCGAAGATATACGTAACATTAACAATTTGGTCATCCCCATTAACATTACAAATTATTTCTTTTTTTGTTAATTTATACTTAAAAGATTTTTTGTTTAAATTTACAGTCATTATTTCATTTTTAGATAAGGGTATTCCGCCTTTCCAATCATAACTTCCTTTAAACGCCCCCTCATTAAAAATGGCTTTGGTGTTTTTCTTAATCATTTTACTTCTTCTCAACAACAACAAAGGTATGGTTTTTTAAATATTTCTTGACAACCCGCTTAACATCTTGCACTGTTACTTTCTGGATATTCTTGATAAAACTTTCAATCAGCTTAGCATCTTTGTTTTGTTCCCAGAACAAAAGTTGATCAGCTAATTTTTGTGAATCTTCCAACTCTAAAAAATAATCCCCCTCAAGATAAGTTTTTGCTTCTTTCAAATCCTCTTCTTTAAGTTCTTGTAGTTTGGAAAGTTCTTTGAGGATTATTTTTTTAACAAGACCTAAATTTTTCTTGTCAAGGCCAGCATATATTGCAAAATAACCATAACTTAATTCACTAACATTTTCGGTGCCTACATCGTAAGCAAGACCTTCCTTAGCGCGAATTTCGTTAAACATCCTACCACTTTGACCGCGGCCAAGAATTCCATCAATGATGTCAAACACATAGCTATCAGGGTGTGTCCGAGGTAGAGTTTTAAAACCCATTACAGCATAACTACCAGCTATTGACCTTTTCTCAATTTTAACTTTGTTTCTTCTTTGTGTTGGTTCTTTGATTCTAGTTTTCTTTATTGCAACAGACTTTTTCATAACAAATTTTTCTTGAACTTGTTTCTTCCAATCTTTAATATCTCCCACAACGGAAACAACAATATTGCTCGGAACATAATATTTCTGAAAATAGTTTAGTAAGGTTTTTCGACTAATGTTCTTGATGACTTTGGGGTCGCCGTAAGATGGATATTTTGAAGGATGTTTATCAAACATGGTCTTTTGTAACAAGATCCATTGGTAATACCTAGGATCATCATTAATTAAATCAATTTCTTTCAAAATTATTCCTTTTTCCTTATTGATGTTTTTATCTAAAAACACAGAATTCAACAAAATATCAGAAATTACTTCCAATGCTATCTTAAAATGTTTGTTCAAGACTTTAACATAAAAGTTTGTTCGTTCGTTAGTTGTATAAGCATTAAATTCCCCGCCAATTTTTTCTATTTCATTAGAAATTGTCCGATTGGTTGGTCGTTTTTTTGTACCTTCAAACAACATGTGTTCAATCAGATGTGACAACCCTTTTTCGTTGATTTTTTCATCATTACTGCCAACTTTTACCATTACTTCTATAACTACTGATTTGCTCTTTTTATGTTTGAATATGACTGTCAAACCATTCGAAAAAACTACTTTTTGCATGGTAAAAGCTTATTTTTAAGGTTTATAATCCTTTCGCAGAGTTTTAATAGAATTAAAGCTAAAGATTAACGTAATCTTAAAATCAACCATAAACCTTTTAAATCTAAGCTTTTTCAACAAAATGTTTATAAATGGGACGAGGGGCTGTAGTGTAGCTTGGTCTATCACTAATGGTTTGGGACCATTGAACCCCGGTTCGAATCCGGGCAGCCCCATATTTACCATTAAAAATCCAGGTATTAAGATCAAAATAAGCGAGGAATTTAGTAATGCCAACAAAAAGATTTGGTCCCCGTTATGGGAGACGACCGAAAACTAGTTTTGCTCTGATTGAATCTGAGCAGCGGAAAAAACATAAATGTCCATACTGTAACAAAATTGCAGTTAAGAGAGTGGCTACCGGCATTTGGGAATGTCGAAAATGTTCAATTAAATTTGCAGGTAGAGCTTATACTATTAAATAGGTTGAAAAAAAATGTACTACAAATGTTTTCATTGTGACAAAAAAGTTGAAGAAGAGTACACTAAAGCTAGAGTAAGATGCCCTTACTGCGGTGGAAAAATTCTTCACAAGGACCGTAAACATACAGTAACGGTTAAGGCCAGATAACGCCGGTTTCTTTTTTTAAAATTTAGGAGATTTAATAACAATGGGTTCAGATCATATAACACAATTACAAATAATTCAACAAAATCTGCAAAACACCATGATGCAGAAACAACAGTTTCAGCAAGAGTTGGTTGAACTGGAATCTGCTCTGAGAGAGTTGCCTAAAAGTTCTCAATCATTCCAAATCGTTGGTAAATTGATGATTTCCAAAAGTAGGGAAAATCTTGAAGCAGAGCTTAATGAGCGAAAAGAAATTATTGACTTGCGTATCAATAATTTTGAGAAACAAGAAAAGCAGTTGAAAGTATCTCTTGAAGAAACTCAGAAAAAAGCTTTAGAAGAGTTAAAAGCTGAAAAGAAAGTATAACCTAATCCTTCTTCTTGACCCAAAACTTAGTTTTTAAGAATAAGTTGTTTGGAACATAAAGAACATCGCCGTGTTCAGTTTTAATCTCTGTTTCTAAATAACCAATTTTCTCTACTCTGCCAGATATTTCTTTTACCTTAATACTTTTGCCGATCACAATCTTGCCTTTCCTTTGAAGCACTAACCAAGCAATAAAGTTTGGGATTATATCCTTTGCGCCAACTAAAAAACTTAAAATTAATAACATCAATACTGCTCCCAACAGCAAGTAAATTACAATTGAAGTAATACCAAGTGTATCCAACGCAACAACAATGGTTACTAAGAAAATTAAATAAGAAATTATGTTACTCATGATCACTTCAGTATTGTATCTTACTCCAACTTTGAGCAATATTTTGTTCAAACCAACTTCTTTCAAAGCTTTGTTAAGTAACTTTTTGGCAAATATTCCTATCCCAAATCCAACTAATAAAATTATAATAGCTGTAATGATCTTCCAAAAGTACTCCTGTAATATAACTAATACGTTTTCTAACATTTTACTTGATTATTACTAAATGTTCAGAAGGAGTTTATATATTTTACTTCTTAGTTTTGGCCTTTCTTTTAGATTTATATCTCTTAACCTTAGGTTTAGATTTCTCTTTTGACTTAACTTTGGTGTGAAGTTCTTTACCTTTGCCAATAATTTTGTGCCAATGCATCTTTAAAATAAAAACCCTGACTGAACTTAACAGAATAGTGCCAGTAATAACTACATAAATTACTTTTCCGATGTCTTCTGCTCCAGGAAACCCAGCCTGTATTGCGATTTGAGCAATAGCCGCTGCTGCTAAACCTCTGGCAAATATTGAATTAACTAAAGTACGATCTTCATAATCGTATCCTTTCGTAAGTAACCTAGAAGCTACTCGAGAACCCATTAAAACTACAGAGATGATTATTCCAATTATTAATAACTTGATATTACTAATATCAATTAAAATTCCAATGTAAACAAAGAAAAATGTTTTTAGGAAAAAGGAAAGTTGGTCATAAAAGAATTTTTCTGATGGTGTGGTAATCGAAACTCCCAGATCTCCAGAAATTGCTCCTTCTTTTTCTTTTTCTGAACCATGGAAAGTTATTCCCCTAATTATTGAAGATAATTGTTTTGAGTTATAAAGCACTAATCCAAAGAATAATGCTGCTATCGCGCCATTACCATGCAAAAATTCTGCAAGAACATAAACTAAAATTAAGTAGGCGATGGCCATCATATAATTGTGTTCCTTAAAGACTTTTAATACTAAGAAAATCCAAATTATTCCCGCTATTAAACCAACAAGTACAGCTACAGCAAATAACGCTGCAATTTGAGAAAATGTACTTTGAATTCCAAACCCACCCAAGATAAAAACTTCCAGCACAGTTAGAGAAAAAACAATACAAAAAACGTCCGTAAGTGCAGATTCTAAAGCTAATAATGAATAAAGTTTAGGTTTAATGTCCATCTGTTTTAAAACTGGTATGACAAACGCTGAAGAAACACCGCCTAATGCAAAACCAGTTAATAATGCGCCTAACACTGAAACTTGATCAAACAAAAAGTATTGGAAAAGCAACATTAAACAAGTAATTACAATTGAAGATATAAAAAAATTATAAACAGTAAGCACAAAACTGTGTGAAAATTCTTTAATTAGTGAAGATAAGTTAATGTTAAACGCACCATCAAACAATAAAAACAATAAGGTAAAAGTTGTAAACACTGGTGCAATAGTTACCAGATCTATCGGATTGATGTAACCTAACACTGAAGGTCCAATAATAAAACCGAGAATAATTAACAATAAAACATCTGGAACGTTAAACTTTCGGAACCCAAACTCTGCAAAAAAGCCAAAAAATAGGATTAAACTAATTGCTAGCAAAGTTAATATCACTAAATCCATATTTTAGAACCATTATTTTATAATTTAAATAGGTTTCGTTCAAACAATTCCATTGTAGTATCACGTTTTAACTAGACAGTATAAATAACCTCTGGTGAGGTTATATGTACAAACTAACTTTTAAGAAATGTGTTTGGATTGTTAAGCAATACAACAAAGGGCTTTCAGTAAAAAAAATTGTTCAAGCCCAAA
>JBDRMB010000026.1:0-3281 GCA_043812455.1 archaeon
GCATTTTACCGCTCCCTCAGAAATACCCTTGACGCCTCCCGGTCCCAAGATTAGTAGTTTCTCAAGCACGTCGTTTTGTTAAGCGCAACGATTTCACCCAAGACTTGCTGATCCGGCTACGAACGCTTTAGGCCCAATAAACGTGAGCGCCACTCGTGGCGCAGGTGTTACCGCGGCGGCTGGCACCCGTCTTACCCACCACTTATTCGCTAAGTTTTTTACACTTAACAAAAGCCCATGCAATGCATGAGCACTGAGAGTTCCCTTATCACACTTCCGTGCATTGTAAAGGTTTCGCGCCTGCTGCACCCCGTAGGGCTAGGGTCAGTGTCTAAGTACCCTTCTCCGGGCTACCGCTCTCACGGCCCGTACTGATCGTAGGCTTGGTAGTCCTTTACACTACCAACAACCTAATCAGCCGCCAACTCATCCTTGGGCGTTACCTTTCAGTAAAAGAACATTCCAGTTTCTTTTACCCATCTGGTCTTAGACTCAGTTTCCCGAGCTTATCCCAGACCCAAGGGCAGATTATTGACGTGTTACTGAGCATTCTGCCTGTGCCTCCGAAGAGACCCTCTGACTTGCATGGCTTAATCGAACTCTCATAGCAGCAATCTCCCGCAGGATCAACGGGGACTCTTACTATATTTGATTATTAGAATTAACAATCGTATCCTTATTCGTTTATGGTCGCAATTTCGTAAAATTTGAAAAGCTAAAACTTATTACCATCAACTAAAAATCATCAATTAGTTATGGATCACCTATTTCGTACTCAAGATTAATTGAATACACATGTGTAAAAGCCTTAGGAAAAGGGCTTATTTATAAAGCTTTCTGTCCTAAAGAATCACGAGAAATAGTTAAAAATTCTCTCCTAATACAATAATGATACATTATTGATTAGTATTATACCTTCAGAAAACCAGACAGTTATAAACTTTTTGTTTGATTTTTGTATGATAATTATTTTATTACCAATAAATTAATTTACAGAATTAAAGACCTCAACTCTTCTTGTTTGAAACCAACAATAAACTGATTATTAATTTTAATTATTGGAAATTTCTTTTCTCCAGAAAAATCGTCCAATTCATTAAGCATTTCAGGGTTGTTATCAGATTTATCAACATTAACTTCTTCAAAATCTACGTTTCTTGCTCTGAGATAATTTCTAACTACTAGACATTCGTGAGAATCGTCAACACAAAATAGCTTAATTTTCATAGCACCAAAATTCATTAGGTTTTTTATTTAAATATTTCTCTTGACTGGGAAGTTATGAAAACTTATTAAAATATAGATTGACAAGAAGCCTTATGATTAAATAAATAACAATAATAACTAAACACGTCAAAACCAAAACAGAAATCAGAGATTATTAAACTAAAGAAAATTTAAATTGATTAAAATAAAAAACTAACCAGATTGAATTCTCCTCTTACGTTTAGCTTTCTTCATCTTCTTACGTTGCCACTTCCAACGCATTTGACCTTTCTTCTTCCATCTCCGACTACTTCTTTTCATCTTCCAAACCTGAAAAATGGGTGATTTATAAACTTTTCTGAGACTTATCCACCTTTTGGCCTTAAGAAATAATAAGCAACACCTAAACCAAGCACTAACACAAACAGTACAATTAATAAATTCTGTTTTGCTGAAAGCCCAGTAAATCCAAACAAGTTACTGAAAATATTTTTTGAAGGTTCTGCAGTAATTGCAAAGAAAGATAAGTGATTAACATCAGCCTGATAAGTTACAAGTTCAATGTCACTTGAAACTAAGTCTGTAGACAATTCTTCCCACTGGCTATCAGAATAAGTGTTTAACTTAACTTTCTTTTCGCTATAACCATGAGCATTCAGCCAAGTTCTTTCTACATTGAAAGTAAATTTTACTTTTTTGATATCATCATTACTTAAATTGCCAAAATCAATTTCAAAATATTGATAAGCACCTTCAATTGAACCTAACCCTGAAGGCGAACTATCAAATGACCGGATTGTAATGTTTACTTCACCAACAAAACCGGTTTTTATTTCAATCTCCTCAATAGAAATTCTAGGATCATTAAATTTTAAAGTCATAGATTCTTTGCCGGTGAAATTAACGGTTTCAGAAATTTCTGAGGCTCCACGAGTAGTGGTCTCAGTTTCTTGTAAACTAGTACCGGGCCCAGAAGTTTCAGTAAAATCTTCTGTGGAATCTGTTGGATCTGTGGAACCAGAATTAGTGCTTCTTCCGCTTGAACTGCTAGGACTAGTTGTATCTACTGTTTCCACTATTTCTTCTTCATCGCTAGTAGAAGATATTGTAGTTCCACTTCCACCACCACCTCCACCGCCGCCACCATCACATGCTGAACAAGAACCACCACAATCGGTTGCAGTTTCATCACCGTTCTTAGCACTATCTGAACATGAATCTACATCAAACGTATAAGTTGTATTTTCAGCATTGTTGTTGGAAGAGTCGTCAATCAGTTCAATTGTAAAATTGTAATCATCACCTACAGAAAAATTGCCCCACGTCCAAGTTGCATAAGTCGCGTTGGACGAACTTGCTGTAACTAAACTGCCATTATAGTATAATTTGATACTAGATACATTTGATAAATCAGATACATCAACACTTACTGTTTGGTTAACATCACTTGAAATATGCACTGCAGAATCGTAATCAATATCATCAATTGTTGGGGCAGTACTATCATTCACAACTACACTGATAGAAGTTGACAATGAAGAACCGTAAGGATCAGATACAGTTAGATTAATTTCAAAAGTACCTTCTGAACTAAAACTTTTGTTAAAACTAGCATTGGTCTCGTCAGTTCCATCACTAATATTCCAGACATAAGTTAAATTATCACCATCAGAATCTGTTGCAGTATTATTGAATAAAGTGCTATTGCCCAATTCCAAAACAGAATTATTTGCAGGACTAACAACACTTACTGAAGAGATGTTTCTATTTTGCACAGTAAAATTGAACACTGCAGATTGATTACTATTTCCAGCGAGATCTGTAGCAAAGAAACGATAAGCTATATTTTTTTGATTGGTTAAATTACTTGTACCACTTAAACTGTAATTAAATACTGAAGATGATTCGCTATTCATATTATAATTTGCCCAACTTCCAGAAAAGTTGGAAGACAAGAAAACGTTTGAAGTGTTCACATTAACATCAGTAACATTGATTCTGAACACCACAGTATCGTTATTGTAAATTGTGGCTGGAGTTACACTATCCACAACAATTGTAGGTACTGTTTTGTC
>JBDRMB010000027.1:0-61351 GCA_043812455.1 archaeon
ACCAAAACATTTATATATGAACTTAAGTTTACATGTATGAACTAAAATGGATACATATAAACTTAACTTTACGAAACTAGAACAAGAGATTTTCTCATTACTCTGCATAAAAGCAGGAGAAAAACTGAGCCAAAGAGAGATAGCAATACTTCTGAAAGTCTCTCCCACTGCGGTCTCAAAGTCAATTAAGAACCTAAATGAATTAATAAAGATTGAAAAGACCAAGACTATCAATTTCATCTCATTCAACAGAGATAACAGAGCAGCCATCGATATGAAAAGGGTTGAAAACCTAAAGAATATTTATTTATCGAAGTTATCAGAATATCTTGAAGAGGTTTTAGCAGGTGCAACAATAATTGTCTTTGGTAGTTATGCCAGAGGAGAAGATACAATAAAGTCGGACCTTGACATTGCAGTTATCGGAAGAAAAGATAAGCTTTTGAAACTTCAGAAGTATGAAAAGTCTTTACAGAGAACAATCAATATCAATTTTTATGACAGCTGGAAAGATATACACACTAACCTTAAGAATAATATCTTGAATGGTTTCATCCTGCATGGGAGTGTTGTGTTATGAAAGTTATAGGATCTTTTGAAGATTATCTTGAAGAAGGAATTGTTAATAAAATATCTCCTGATCTGCAATGAGCATCCAGTTTAAAATCAGAAGCTGAAAGAAAATTTAATTTGCTTGAAAAGAACATAGAAAAGTTAGGCATAGATGATGATAATGCTAATGATTATGTAGAATATTGTTATAATATTATCATGTTCGTGATAAGAGCAGAAATGTTTTTAGCAGGTTTCTCAAGTTCAGGGAAAGGTGCTCATGAAGCAGAAGTTGCTTTTACGAAAAGATTAAACTTTTCAGAATCAGAGATGAGGTTTCTTGACCAATTAAGATATTTCAGGAATGGAATTTTATATTACGGGAAAAGGTTCGACAAAGAGTATGCTGAAAAGGTGATTGGATTTCTGAAAGAACTTTATTCTCGTTTGAGTTAAAGAAAAAAATATGGGACTGCAGGGACCCACATACCCACTGGTCAAGTATACAAATTGTATATAAATAAGTTAATCTCACATAATATCACTCTTTGTTTTCTTAATTAGCGAAAAACAAAGAGGTGATAAAATATGAAATTTGATGTGAAAAATGTAAATTTAAGCTATTATGATAAGAAAATTGGACTAATTCTTCCAGAATGTCCTTCATGCGAATTAGCAGAGTTTATTGGAATTCTTACTGGCGATGGTTATATGAATAAATATGGAAAATACTTTTCTATTGTAGAAATTGTTGGAGATCCTAGGTTTGACAAAGCATATTTAGAAAATCATGTTACAAATATGATTAATAATTTATTTAACTTGAAACCAAAAGTAGATTTCAAGAGAACTCAAAACCTAATGAGCATAAGATTGATGTCTAAAGGATTGAATAATTATCTTGAATTGGTTGGTTTCAAGTCTGGGAAGAAAGGTCAAATCGGAATTCCTTCTTGGATTTTAGAAAATGATGAATATATGAAATTTTTTATAAAAGGTTTAGTTGACACTGATGGGTGTTTAACTTTGCTTAACAGAAAGCATAAAAATTTTAATTTTTATCCAAGAGTACAAATAACCTCAATTAGTAAATCATTAATAGATGATGTTGGGACATGGTTAAGTAATCAGGGATTTTCTGTATGTTTAATGAAAGACTGTGGAAAAAGAACATACAAAGGGGTAACTAAAATTCACGAAGGTTATCGATTTAATATTAATGGTTATACACAACTTCAGGTTTGGATGAATCTTATTGGTTTTAGAAATAAGAGACATTTAGATAAATATGAAAAGTTAAAATAAAAAATGGGAACGGTGGGATTTGGACCCACAACTTCCAGATCTTCAGTTTCACCAAAGATATTGAATCCAATACCTTACTGGCGCTCTTTTCTGCAAATGCAGAAAATTTGCAATTGTCCCAGATTAAGCTACGTTCCCAATAAAAGCAAAATAGTTCTAAGCTATTTATAAGTATTTTGGTAAAAGAATTAACTGTTTCTCTTATCTGGAGCAGGACACTTAAGACCTAACTTCTTGTAAATCTCTTCCTCTGTCTTGCCAGCTACCCATTTCTTGTCCTTCAGAGTAAACAGACCGTACTCATTTAACGTATAACATTTACCTAAAGCAATTTTTCTTAACTTGATGTTATGGGCCTTGTCACCAGTAAAATATTGCAGAGCAGCACCAAACTCTTTCTCCTTGACAACCCGTAAATCAACTTGCAAATTACTTTTCAAACGGATAGAACTTTTAGTAGCTCCTTTAGCCAATATATCTTTCTTATCCGGATATGAAACAAAAGCTTCCATAACTTTTTTTGGTTGAGTTGAAACTATCAACAAATCTAAATCACCAACAGTTGCTTTCTTCCTACGATAAGAACCAGCAACTTCAATCCGTTTAACAAAAGATTTAGCTTTGAAATATTTAACGATATTATCAGCAATAGGAACCATCTCAGCATAAAGATAACGTTTAGGTTTAGATTTAGCAATTTCAATACCTTTGAGAATATTTTGTTCAGTCTTTTCACTGAACCCTTTCAACTCTTGAATCTTACCAGCTTTAGCAACACGTTCCAAACTTTTCAAATCCTTAACCTTCAACTCTTCAAACAAAACCTTGATCTTCTTCGGACCTAAAGTAGGTACTGCGTCCAACTCATCCAAATTGATCTTGTACTGTTTCTGTAACTTCTCATAATGTTTGATCTTGCCAGTTTTAATGTACTCAGCAACCTTTGAAGCAATACTTTCTCCCACGCCAGGAATATCTTCAAGCTCACCACGTTTATACATTTCTTCAATATCTTCATTCAATAATTCAATCTCTCTAGCAGCGTGATGGTATGCTTGCGGTTTGAACGGAACATTCTTCATTTCCAGAATTGTAGCTATGTTGTGCAAGATCCGGGCTATTTCAAAGTTTTTCATATGAACGAAGAAAGAAATTAGAATATAAAAATGTAATTAAAAATTTAAGCAGTGCGCGAGCAGAAGTGTAGACAAACACTCTCTATAATTTTTCCTGAAGGAAAAATGTTCGCGTTTAATCACTCCTTATGCTAGACGTTCCCGCCCACCTCCCCTTAGCAAGGCACTGCTCTAGCAAATTTATTCACTACAACTCTTGTAAACCTGCCCGTAAGCGTCTACTTTAAGTTCACAGGAGCCGCCTGAAGGTTCTTCCGAAACTGTTTCTGGGGTGGTTGGAGTGTTCTCAACCTCAGGCTCTGAAGAACCTCCGGCGCTCTCTATGTTACGTTTCTCTGTATCTTTATCTGTGGAAAGGATCTGCTCACTTCGGGAATTGTCTCTGTACATCGTAACTCCCTTACAACCAAGCCGATAAGCCAGATCATACAATCTCTTAGTTTCTTCCACCGTAAAATTCTGTGGGGTGTTAGCTGTTTTAGAAATTGAAGAGTCAGTCCATTTTTGTACTGCAGCTTGAACTTTAATATGTTCTTCAGGTTTCAGTTCCAAAGCTGTTACAAAATAATTTGGTAAAGTTCCATCATCACGGATGTACTGTTGTGCTAAAGGAATCTTAACTTTATGGAATCCTAACCTGGACTGTTGATAAAATTCAAATGCATAATAAGGTTCAACACCAGTAGAACTGCCCATCATGGTACCTACAGTACCAGTTGGTGCTTGAGTAATCAAAGTAACGTTTCTGATTCCGTTTTCTCGGATCATGTTCTTGACATCTTCAGATAAAGTTTTTACAAAACCACTTTCAAGGAAATGTTCAGCAGAAAATTTTGGAAATGGTCCTTTTTCTTTAGATAACATTGATGATGATTTGTACATTTCTTCACAAATAAATTTGTAAATCTTGTCAATGAATTCTAAAGATTCGTTACTCCCATACCTTAACCTAAGTTTGATTAACATTTCTCCGATACCTAAAGTACCGCAACCTACTCTTCGTTCAGCTTTTTGATTTTCTTCATTTTCTTTGAAATGGTACGGAGTCAAATCAATTACATTATCTAAGAACCTATTAAGTGCCCAAGATGCACGTTTAAGTTCTTCCCAGTCAACATGATATAATGGACCTAAATTATCTTGACCAACTTGTTTTAGAAATGAGGCCATATATAGGTGACCTAAATTACATACTCCCCAACCAGGAAGACCTTGCTCACCGCACGGGTTAGTACAGATGATAGTATTAAAGTAATAAGAATTACTTAATTTGTTATACCTTTCAATGAAAACTATTCCAGGTTCAGCACTAGCATGTGCAGATTTAACAATTTGGTCCCATATGGTTCGTGCTTTAACGGTCTTGTAAACTTTTGTTGGAAGACCGTTCTTTTTCCATTCATCTAAATTACCGTCCCAATCTTGTTGATAAATTTCTCTAGTTTCTTCATCTTCATAATCTGGAAATTCTAAGTTCCAGTTTTCGTCACGCATTACAGCGTCCATGAATTTGTCAGAGATTAAGATGGAAATGTTAGCATTTTCTATCATACCTTTTTGTCGTTTAGCGTTGATGAACTCTTCAACGTCAGGGTGCCAATCGTTAAGCATCAGCATCAGTGCACCACGTCGTGAACCGCCCTGTTCAATCAAACCTGTTGCATAAGAGAAGATTCCTCCCCATGATACTGCACCGGAAGATTTTCCGTGCACACCTTTAACATAAGCGTAACGTGGTCTTAATGAAGATAAATTAATTCCAGCTCCACCACCACGACTCATAATTTCTATCATCTGAAATAAAGATTCTCTGATGATAGATTTTCTGCTATCTTTTGGACTTGGCAAGACATAACAGTTGAACAGGGTCAAGTTTTTAGTGTAAGCATCTTTACCCATACTGGCACCGGTCATGATCCTTCCGGCCGGCTGGATATGTTTCTTCTGTAATTGGTACAAGAATTCTTTACTCCATTGTTCTTGCAGTTCTGGAGTTTGTTCCATAGTAGCAACAGCAGTAGCAACTCTTACATGAGCATCTTTGATAGATTCTATTGGCCGGTCGCATTTCCAGATAGTAGTTTTGAATTCGTGATTGTTAGATTTGTCAGCAAATTCGCCAGTTATCACGTGCAAAGTAACTTTGTCACCATTAATGTCTTTGATAATCCCTAATTCTTTTTTGGGAAATCTAGCATCTTCTCTGGTTAATGCTATTACTAAATCACCAATTTGAGTATTTTCTCGTTGATCTTTGATTGAATACCTGTCTAAGAAGATTGATCTTCCCAGTTCGTCAAAAGAAGCTGATTCCAATAAGATTCTTCTAGCTTGATTAGAAAGGGGGACATTCATAGATTCTATTAATTGAATTTCTTCAGTTGTTGTTGGAGTTTCTGGAACTTGTTCTACACTTTCAGGTACTGGTTCTAGTTCAACATTTTCTTCGTAATTTTCATATTCAGATTGATTACTGGCAGGTTCAAAAGCTAAATTATTTTTTTGAATGTTATTGTCAAGTTCAGTACTTTCATCAACAACGTTCCTTAAAGAAGATTGTAATACTAATTGTATTAAAGCATCAAAATCTGCTTGAGAAGGTATAGTACTAACAAATCGTTGACTTACCAGTTCAATAATATTTTTAGCAATATTTTGCGCTTGTTCGGCATTCAAGTTACTATGTTGTTGAATCTGTTCAGAAATAAAACCTAAAGTATCCTCGTAATTGAAGTCAGCTAGAGTTCCATCATTTAGCTGGATTTTTTCTATCATCTACACCACCCCTTTTGATAATTAATTGTGAAAATTAATGATTTTTTGAAACTGCAGTGGTTTATATACTTTTTAGTTCTGCAAAATATAGAAAATAATAATCGTGAACAGATTTAACTTACAGAATAGCGTTTTGATTAAAATGTTTTAGCAACAGTTAGTTTATGGAACGATTTAAATTAAAATAAAAATATAAAAAAAGAACTAATATCCGCGGCACTTTTTACAGTAGTACCTGTTAGCATTTTCAACTACTATTTTAGAACCGCAACCTTTGCAACACCGCTGGATTTTAAATTTTTTAACTTCTTGAAAAACGTGTTGTTTCATTTACATCCAACCTCTTTTTAGAACACCTTGCCTCTTAACTCAAAGCGTTAACTTTATATAGAATTACCACTAGTATATATATGTTTCTGTTGTTTAGACGTTGAATTAGACTATAATTACATATTTTCTGAGAAATTCATTTAACGCACATGGTTCTTTTTTTTAAGTGTTAGGTGTAATTTTTCAAGTCGAAAATTGATCTGGAGTTTAATAATAAGAAATCGATACAATACCTGCTATTATGATTGCTAAAGCAAAATATTGTTGTAACTTTAGCTTTTCTTTGTAGACAATCTTACCATATAAAGTAGCAATCAATGGATTAGCAAAAGCAATAGCAGCGATAATACTAACATTATAATTTTGAATTCCCATGTTAAAGAATAGTGTCCCTGCCCCTCCAAATAATGCTACCAAGAAAGTGTATAAGATCATTTTTTTATTTTTAATTGCAAATGTGCCTTTCTTGAATTTGTTTGTAAATAAATTGTGAACTCCACTGTAGATTAAAATTTCAAATTCTATCAGGAATGAGGTTAAGATCGGGCCAAGGACGTTTACTGGTATCTTGAACAGGAAAAATACCAAACCCCAGAGGATGCAGGTGATCAAAGCATAAGGTACTCCACTTGACATTTGAAACAGATGTGAACTCTTAAATTCTTTGAAGTTAATCGACATTAAGATTATTCCTAAAAGTATAATGATGATAGAAATTCCCTGCATTAGAAATAATCTTTCACCGAAGAAGATGATTGAGAGAATCACAGTAAAAAATATCGAAGAATTTGCAATAGGAGAAACAATACCAACTTTACCAACTTCTAATGATTTATAGAACGTTAGTAATGGTAAATATCCAACAAAAGCGATTCCAAAAGTTATAAGGATGAAGTTTAGAGAGAAGTTAGCTTCTTTCAGGAAAGATAATAAAATAATCAGAAGAATAGTGCTAATAAAAAGTCCTCTGTAAAATATTGTTTTTTTGTTACCAATTTCTTGGTTTGGAACTTTTGCAATTGCATTACTTAATCCATAACCAATCATAGAAATGATTGCAAATATTATTCCAGCTGGTAAAGTCATAGTACTGAGAACCAATCAGAGGATTATAAAACTTTCTGAGAGAATAAAAGTTAAAAGATGAAAATATAAGAAGCAACACCCAATACTACCATTGCTAACCAAATGTATCTGTTCCAGTAGAGGATCTTTTTACCATCAAAGTTACCAAATGGAATCATGTTGAACAAACCTAAAAACATATTGATAAATGCACCTATTGAAAATATTTTACTTAATGTAGGAAATAAAAATAATAATCCTAAAAATATCCCTGCAAGGGTATAATTAGTTAACGGTCCTGCTAAACTTATGATTCCATTTTCTTTTCGAGTAATATGTCCGGCAATCATCACTGCACCAGGGGCAGCGAAAATAAAACCAATTACAACAGCCAGGCCTAAAGCAAGGTATAACATCTGGTCAAATGCACGGAATTCTGCGACACAGCCATACTTCTGTGCGACAAATTTGTGTGCAAGTTCGTGAAATAAAAATCCAAGACCAGCAGTAAATAGGGAGATTCCAAATATAATTAAAAACTGAAAAGTAAAAATATTACTTAATGAACTAAAACCTCCTCTAAATAAACTAATATCAAAACCTAAGAAGTTTGGTGCTAACACAATTGCAAATGCCAACGATAACACTACCCAGGCTTTCAGGATATCGATAAGTTCAATCTTGGAAGTTTTGATAGGTCCAAGTTTGAAAGATTTGTTAGTACGATATTGTTGATCAGGGTTTGGTGGATACATCTTTTATTTAGAATTGAGCAGTATTTATTAAAGTATTCCTTAACTCAATGAATGATAGAAAATCTCTGATTTTTACTTTACTCTTCTTCCTGCTTACTCTCTTCATCATCGTCATCTTCTTCAACGACGGGAACTTTTTCTTTCTCTTCTCCAACTTCTGCTTCTTCATTAAGCCTTCCTAAATCAATTTTTTCTAATAGGAACTTTTTCAATCGTTGTGCTTCTTCTTCAACTTTGACTAACACAGAAAGATCACTGAAATTTTCTTCTGCACATTCTTGACAATAATAATCGCTAGTGTCTTTAATCTTGAACTTAGCTTCTTCACTGCAAATAATACATTTTTTTGGCATCCGGTAACCTCAAATTAAATTTACTTTAAAAATATTTCTTTTCCTCACTTATGAAAACCTTTTTTTTAATAGAATAAGCACAGGACTTGCATATGAATTGATGCTAACCTTAATTATCTTCCTAACAAAAACTCTTTCAATTCTAAAACTTCATTGTCTGTTGCGGCACTACCATTAAATTTAGTGTCCCAAAGTACAGAATCTAGTAAAGTTTCTTTTGGATTAGGCAAACTTTTCGGTAAATAATCGTCAAGAATTCCTAGTTTAAATGCCACTGCAGCAAGTTCTACTGAACGGATTATGGTAATAGTACCAACTTCGTTTTGAAATTTCTTAACATTATCAATGTTCATGTCAACTTTTTTCTTAGTTCGGTGTTCAAGTAAAGATTTTAATGACTTACCATTTTCAATAAGAAGTCTCATAGTTCTTTCATCCATAATTATTGGAGCTTTATTGTTAGAAAGTGATGCTAAAACAGTTTCCATTTCACCAGCTTGGATAATTTCAAGCGGCTTATTGTTAATTTTGTATGTTTGGTTTGATAATTTAGCTAAATATTGGATTCTGGTGTTAGATAAGTGATTGTATGGTTCAATTATCCCATCTTTTATAAGTTTGATTACCTGTAATGCTTCAAACTTGAATCTTTTGGTTTGGACAGGTGTTTCAATAATCTCTTTGTGTACAGCTGTAGTAATGTAAAATTTTCCACCAAACTTTTCTTTTAATGGTTTTAAGATCCATAACAAACGTGACATTGCTAGAGTAATAATCGGACCGGCATCAAAGAAAATGATTTTGCTATTTGATTGGCCAGAGAAAATCTTAATAGCTTGTTGAAGACGGGTGGTAGCTGAGACTTTTTCCTTGTGCTTTTCTAAAAGTCTAGTTCCACCAGCATATTGTAAAATGTCCCAACGGCTAATTCCCATCAATTCTGCAGCTCGAGCAACCGACATTCCATGTTCTAACAAGGTTGTACTTTTTTTGATCCTAGCAGCCTGTAAAACGTCCTGGACATGAGTTTTGGTTTCGTCACTACATTTTTTAATGATATCAAACATAATTTTCATACTGCTATTATAACGGCCAAATTGTTTTTCACCTAAATTCTTACTTGCATTTTTCATCTCTTGGAACAATTTTTTATAATCTTCAGGCTGAATGGAAGGTGAAACTTTGTAAATTGAGTAGATCAGTACTGCTAAAGAAATAGCATCCATATTTTTGTACAGGGTTACATCTTTGATAGTGTGATCGCTTAATTCTTTAAGTTCTTCAATGTCTTTAATTTCTCTGGTTTCAAGGATAGAAATGGCTCTGTTAAGGTCTTTCAATAAACTCTTTCTCATTATCTCTTGCATAAGAATAAGGAGTATTTTTGTTTTTATTAATGTTTGGGTAGATTCATGGTGTTAGCTGGGCATAAGTTTTTATATTTATCAACGTTTTTTATTTAATTCAAGGGCCGGTAGTATAGTGGTAAAATAGATGCTTGGCTATGATCCGACAAAGGTCAACTAAACAGCGTCAGTCCCGGGTTCGACTCTCGGTCGGTCCATAAAAAGAGGGTGAAAATGATAAAAGTTATAAGTCTGGGAAAAGTAAAGAAAGATTATGTCAAAGCCGGTATTGCTGAATTCGTTAAAAGAATCGGCAAATATACAAAAATTGAATATATTGAAACCAACGCTTTTACTGAACGTGACCTGAAAGGTTTTGTTATTGCCCTTGATGTAAAAGGTACACAGTACAGTTCTGAAAAGTTTGCAGAAATGTTTAACAAGACCTATATGGAAAACAAACCTTTGGTTTTCTTGATTGGCGGTCCGGACGGGATGTTCCTGAACATGTTGGAAGACAAAATTGATATGCGCATATCTTTATCTAAAATGACTTTTCCGAACGAATTGGTTAACGTGATTTTCTTAGAACAATTGTATCGGGCGTTTACCATCCAGAACAATGAACCTTATCATCGAGGCTGATTAATATTAGCATTCCAATTTATTCTCTGGACAAGATAAAAGCTTTTAATATATTTTACTTGAAAACATTTTATGGCTAAGAAAGTTGCATTTGGGTTTGATATTGATGAATGTTTGACATTAGAAACTGGTCAGAACCCAATTCTTAGGCATTATATGTCAAATATTACTAAAAAATATCCTCATATCACTGACGTTAGCGGATATTGGAAATTGTGTAATGATTCTAATTTCAAAATTGCCTGGATGCAACAGTTTGCCAGAGATGCACCAGAAATATTTCCCGGTCTTGACAATAAAGTGTTAAGAGAAATATTTGCTCCACAGATTCCTTTAGCGCCAGGTGTTGAGACTTGGTTTGATCGCATGAAAGAATATTGTAAAGAGCTAGGCTTGGAGGTAGGTTTTCATGCCATAAGTGCGAGTGCTATTCCTTTAATTGAAGGTCTTCCTTTCGCACATCATTTTGATTCAATTTATGCTGGTGAATTTCATGAAGAAAATGGCGTAATCTGTAGAGTAAAAAATACGGTTGGACCTCATGATAAAGTAAGAAGATTAAAACATATTGCAAAAGGTTTGGATAAGGACATTTATGATGATCTTACAGTTGATCAATATGATGTTGAGTATCATCGTTTCTTGATATTTGGAGATGGTTTATCTGATCGGGATATGTTTAGATACTTTCATGAAGATGGTGCGCACGTGACTGCTGTTTTTGATCCAATTAATCCTAAAGCATATGTCCGTGCTAAGAAGAGATTAACAGATCATGTAAATGTTATTGTACCTCGTGATTATCAGGAAGGTTCACGGTTAGAAAAAGAAACAAAGAGATTCTTGGAAGGTATTGCTAACCGCGAATGTGATATGGATCATGATCTGGTTCACAGGATGATTCTTGGCCAGTTAAGAAGTTCTAGTGTTGAAGTAACAGTAAGAAAACATTATGAAAGTTGTGAATACTGCCAAGAAAGAAGAGAAACAAAAATATTTGTTAATTGATTCTCAGTGCTTATAGATCTCATTAGAAAAGAAGTTTTTAACAATTTTTAGACATGGTGGAAATAAGTTCTGCGGCAGTTCCGAAAGGCCGAACCAACGCCATTCAACTATCTCGTCAGGTTCCATCACTTGCACGTCACCTTCAAAGTCAGTACAGATGAAACCGTTAGTCACGAAATGATTGTCATGCACGATTTCGTCAGTGACGCTGATCAATTTCATTCTATTCGCTTTCAAACTAGTTTCTTCTTCCAGTTCACGCCGTGCACTTTCTTCAATCGTCTGGTGCCAGTCAACTTTGCCGCCAGGCATTGACCAGGTACCTTCACCGTGCAGTTCAGAACTAGCTTTATCTGGGTCAGAATGTCTTAAGCCTAGAAGAATCTTGTTATCTCTGATTACCATTACTCCAACGCCGACTCTGGGATAGTTTGTCATAATCTTATCATTAGAATAGATACTATAAATATTTTATTATCTTAATCAATAACTTCTTCAACAACTTCTCCTACCAAACTTCGGAGCATATGACTCTTAACTTTAATATCAACAAACTTGTCCAAACCTAGCCTTCCTTTAACTCCAACAACTAATGGATAAGTGCCGAGCTGTCGGCAGAAAGTAGTATTACCATCATAAATCTCAGTTCTCAAGTCTCTCATCACAGTACCTTCAGGTGCGATACGTTTTAACATTGGAAAATCAATCTTTTGTCTGATGTCGTTACGCCATTTCCAATAGAATTTTCTATTCTTCTTCAAGAATCTGTCACCAGCCTCTTCCGCAAGCATCGTTCCTGGAAAAACGACAACTTCTCTGATGTTGATCCTTCTCAAAAGTAAGCCTTCGTCAAGAATCTTCTGCAGCCAATAGATATTATGTTCATTCGTTTTTTTGCTTTCACCGATCAGACCAAAGATTAGATTGATTCCTGGCAAAAATTTTGGCAGACCGTTTTCACCACGTTCTGCACCATATTTGTTGATAATTTTGATAGCTTTAAATGTTAAGTCTGGGCTTGTGTTTAATCTGTTCTTCTTTACAACTTCAGGATCAAAACTTTCTACACCAAAAGCTGCAATGTTACCTGCGGTACAGTATTTAACAATGGATTTAGTTTTCTCTTCATTGACAAATAAGGGATTGACATTATCAATGTGTAAAATTTTACTGTACTTCTTAGCTTGTTTTAGCAATTCTTCAATTTCTTCATTACTTCCATAGGAATAGAAACAAGTTTGTTTCCCTAAACGGAAATTTTCAATACCAGCATCATGCAATGCTTTAATTTCAGCAATAATATTTTTAATTTCTCTTCTTTCAACTTTTGCACATTTAATCGGTTCAGTACAGAACGAACAACCTACTTTCCGAGAACAACCTTTCATAGTTTCAATCTCTGCAATCAAGAACTCTGGTTTGAGCGGCAATTGTTTGATCAAACTCCCTCCAAGCACAATATTTTTTTCAATGTTCTTATAATTAATATTTATTTTAGGGTCTACAGTAAAATTGTTTTCAAGCAGTTCGGGAACCTTATACTCCAAATCCTTAACTATCAAATCAAAATGATCCAAATCTTCTTCAACTGCACGAGAAATTGTTCCGCCCCATAATCCAGAACCAGCATGTGCTGCAGGTCCAGTAAGTACAGTAAAATTTTTTTTATTTCTACCTGATCTTTTCCCTTCAGTTTGTAATTTTTCTAATAACTGAACAATTTCTTTAGTAGTTCCAGGGTATGCAGAAAGGTATTTGCCAGGTGTATGGGTACCAGCGATTATTATTAGTACATCAGTGTTGTTAAGAATTTGTTTAACACCTGCAAAGTTGGGAGTTAAATTTCTTATTTTAGTATTAGTTTTAACTTCTTTTTCTAATGGTTTTAATTTTGGATCTTTTCCAGAACTTTCTAATAATTTGACAGTAGCTCTAATATCATCTATAGTTAAGTAAGAAAATTCTTGTTCAGCCCGGGTCAATGCACCAGCAATATATCTAGGATAGGTGCCTAAAGTAGGCAACACTCCAAGTCCAGAAGCTTCATCTGTGTAACAATCAATTATTGTAAAACGCATTTTGGTCTATGTTAATTAGTAAATTAATTATTGTTCAGTATATATAAAATCTTCTCAGTAAATCTGTTTTGCTTAGAAACTTATACCTATTTGAAAATTATTTTTATGAACCTGCTATCATGAACATATTTTTCTGAACTTGTGCTTAAACAACAGTAATCTTTTAATAAAGGGGCAATTATACTACACTTATTCTGAGGTATTTGTTAATATATCAGCCGGGGAAAAGAGGTGGCTGATGAGTTTTGAGGTAAGTAGTGTTAACATGATAGAAATAAAAAAGATCAAAATTAGGAAACCAAGCTTGAAATTAGAACTAAAATTAGAACAAAGAAGAAGATTACAATGGCTTTTACATATCCTAATTTACATAGCTTTTTTGTTAGGACTAACGTATGCTGGAGTTTTAGTGTTTTCTACATCTAGAGTTGATATGGTGGTGAGAAGATTGTATGCCATTGAATTCTGGGTGATTACTGGTTTCTTTATTTTATACTTCGCTGCGATGGAAGGCCGAGATATGATTAATTTCAGAAGAAACAATAATAAGTAATAACAATCATGAGTGATAACAATAATAAAATAACATTTTATGAACACTGGAGGGATTTGAAATGAGCAATGAAGTGTTTAGCGGATATACAAGCCTTGATGATGCATTAAAGAAAGCTGCAAATGGAAGCAGAGTTAGAATCTATTTTGAAAGTGGTACTGGTGACAGAACGGATAAAGTGATAAGGGCTGTTGAGGAGCTTCATAAGATGGGAGTTAGTTTTAGATTGTGTACAGAAAATTCTCGTAAAGAGTTTAGTTATGATCCTGAACACAACCGACCTGGAGAATCAGAAGGAACTTATGAAAAGTTAGGCCAAGCGGGTGGTGGTGTAGTTAGTCCGCAAGAAATTGGTAAAATAGTAGTATATAGTAAATAATTCTTTTTATTTTCTTACTTAGAATGAAAATCTTTAAAAATAAGCTCTGGTTCTCGCTGTTTATTAGTGGCCCCGTGGCTTAGCCTGGTAGAGCGCACGTTCCTCTTTAGGATGCGATACTGATATGCCAGCTAGGTAAAGAAATCGTGAGGTCCGGGGTTCAAATATCCACGAAGTGGAGACAGCAAAGCCATTTCTGGGTTTGGAAGTCCCCGCGGGGCCACTTTTTTTTATTATCATTATTTTTTACTATATAGCTCCTAAGTCTATACTGAAAATAAATAGTTATTTATTTTCTGTATATATCATCAAGGCTAGTCTAAAACTACTCCTTGCTCAGTATATATTTTCTTGAGCATAAATCTTTAAATACGAGTTGTCATTCAAAAATACTTACAAAATGACATTTAATGATCCATATTGGGGGTGTTTAAGAACATGAAAAAAGTATTAGTTATTCTGACAACTTTAGTAATGGTACTATTCCTAACTAGTTGTTTAAATTACAAAGCTTACGACGTACCGACTGAAGATAATGAAAATGATGATGATTTAGACCTTATCGATGAGATTGCTGAGATTGAAAGGCAATTGGAAGAAAACGATTTGGTTGATGATGAAGGTACTGATGGTTTAGATGATCTGGAACTTGACGAAGAAGAAACAGATAGTATTGAAGAAATTGTTTCTGAAGACGACGAAGAACTTGAAGCAGATTTAGAAGAAGAGATCACAGTTGACATGGATGAGGAATCTTCTGTTGATGATGGTGTTCTAGTTTTTGAAGTTAATGAAAATGAATTGATTGAGTTAGGTGTTAGAATTGTTGACCCTGACGGTGATGATGTAACTTATTCCTTCTCTTCACCTCTTACTAAAGAAGGTAGCTGGCAAACTAATTATGGTGATGCTGGTGAATATTACGTTACTTTAACCGCAAGTGATGAGATTCATACAACCACTCAAGAAATTTTAATCATTGTAAACAGAGTTAATGTAGCTCCAGTGATTAAAGCTGTTAAAGATCAGACTTTTGATGAAGGTGACATTATTGAATTTGAACCTGAAGTTAGTGATCCTAACGGTGACGCCGTTACTGTAGAAATCTCTGCACCATTAAGTGCTGGCTTATTTAATACAGACCATACTAGTGCTGGTGTGTACGAAATTATGGTTACTGCAAGTGATGGTGAGTTAGAAACAGAAACTTCTTTTATGCTAACTATTACAGATGTTAACGAACTGCCTGTAGTTTCTGGTTTAAAAGATATTGTAGTTGATGAAGGTGAAACTGTAGTAATTGAACCTACAGTTACTGATTTAGATGGTGATGATTTAGAAATTACTATCAGTGCACCTGTTGGCAACGATGGTGTCTGGGAAACTGGCTACACTGATCATGGTGAGTATGAAATTACAATTACAGTCGATGATGGTAAAGATACTGTTTTCGAGATTGTTACTGTGACTGTAGAAGATGTTAACATGCCGCCAATCATTGAAAATGTTGACGCAGAAGTTAATTAATTTTATTTTTTTTAATTTTATTTTCTATTATTACTAAACATATTTAGTGATAAAAAAAGGGGTGTGGGGACAACATAACAAAAATCATTAGTGAAAATGATTTTTGGGACACTGAGAAATTCCAAATGAATTTCTTGTGTGATTAAGAACGTGGAAGTTCTTGACATATAGCTCGAAATCGAGAGGAATGTGTTTAAATTTAGTTTAAACTTGCTATAAAATGATAAAAGAAATCAGTAAGTGGACTTTAGCACTCACCCTTGTACTAATATTTATCTTAGCCTTATCAAGCTTAGCACTAGCTGTAAACACTTTTATTATTCAAGAAACTGACGCGATCAATGTCAATTTAGACACTTCTGACCCTGATGGTGATGACATTGTACATTATTTTGAAGAACCTTTGGATGACAATGGGTACTGGCAGACTAATTATGACGATGCCGGAGAGTACTTTATTGATGTTACTGCTTCTGACGGAATTGACCAAACTGTTGAAGAGATTAAAATTATTGTAGAAAATAAAAATCGTGAACCAGTATTTATGCGTGAAAGTGTAAGTTTTAGTGAAGGGGATTTAGTAGATTTGACAAAATTTATTGTTGATCCTGACGATGATGTTTTAGATTTACAGTTTGAAGAACCTTTTGATGAAAATGGTCTGTGGCAGACCGGTTATGCAGATGCTGGAATTTATTTGATAGATATTGTTGCTGGAGATTCAGAATTTGAGGTTCAAGAAAGGTTAGAAATTACTATTGAAGATGTAAATCAAGCGCCGGATATTCTTGAAGTTTCTTTCTCTAACAGTTCTGTGATAAATATTGCTGAAGATGAAACGCTTTTGTTTAGTGTAGCTGCAGAAGATTTTGATGAAAATGAAATTTATTATCAATGGAAAATTAACGAAGAAATTATTTCAGATTCAAGTGATGGAGAATATTATTTTGACTTTGACAGTTCTGGAGAATATACTTTAACTTTAATTGTAAGTGATACTGAACTTGAAACAGAACAGTCCTGGGAATTTGAAGTTGACAATACTAATCGTGTTCCAGAACTGAACGATCAATCAATTTCTGTCTATGAAACTGAATTGTTAGAGTTTAGCCCCCCCCCTGTTGACCAAGACGGTGATGAATTATCTTACGTTTATGAATATCCTTTAGATGGTAATGGTCAGTGGCAAACTGGTTATAATGATGCTGGGAGTTATGACCTTACCATTGAAGCAAATGATGGTGAGTTTAGTACAGAGTTTACTCTAACTATCACAGTGATTGATTTAGATAGAGCGCCTGAACTGAATTTTCCAGATACCTTGGAAGTTT
Organism: archaeon; assembly: GCA_043812455.1. Classification (GTDB taxonomy): domain Archaea; phylum Nanobdellota; class Nanobdellia; order Woesearchaeales; family GW2011-AR9; genus JABHQR01. Next base: position 17,139 of record JBDRMB010000027.1, read on the forward strand.
GGGAAGGTGAAAATTTTAATTGGGGATTAGAAGTTGTAGATCTTGATGATGATAGTTTAAGTTTTGAATTTGCTGGCTGGCCAAGTGATATTGATTTCTCAACCAGTAGACAAGAATTGGAATGGAATGTTTCTTATGATTATATAGTTAGAAACGAAAATTTTGTTACTAACTTCTTGAACGCGTTACGTTTAGAACATTATTTTATGCAAGAAACTAAACAACGGGTTGGAGTTAAAGTGTGTGGTAAAGAACTTTGTACTAGTAAGGAACTAGATTTAATTGTTCATAATACTAATCGAGCACCATCAATAACTGCTGCGTTTGACCAAAACCTCATTGAAACGGAAAGTGTTGAACTTTACGTTGCAGCAAATGATCCTGACGGTGATATTGTAAAATATTATTTCAGTAAACCTTTGAGTAAGAGGGGTGGTAAGTGGACCACTGGTTACGAAGATGAAGGAGAATATACTGTTTATGTAACTGCAACTGACGGGTTTGCTTCAGATACTGAAGCAGTTAAGATTTATGTTGATAAAAATAATAGAATCCCAACCATCACGATTAAAGATGATGAAGTTGTAGTTAATGAAGGCCAAGAATTTATGGTAAGAATTGACGTTTCTGATCCTGATTGGGAAGATGAACTTCAGTTAAGTGTGGATTATCCTCCTGCAGAACTTATCTTGGGAGAAGATTATTTCCTATGGGCGCCAAGTTATGATACTGTCATGAACAGATCTGGCGGGTTTTGGAATAACCTTTGGAGCAATAGTCCTTATTTTACTAAAAAGTTTAGTAGCGAGAAAGAAACTGTATGGTTAGATTTCACGGTAAGTGACGGAGAAGCTGAAGTTGTCCATCCAGTAAAAGTTGTTGTTAAGAATATTAATCGATTACCTGTGATTGAAGAATACTATCCCGCCGAAGATTTCATTGAAACTACTGTCGGAGATGAACCTTTAGCGTTCGGTATTGATGTCAGCGACTTGGATGGGGATTCTCTGGAGTATCGTTGGTCATTTAGTGACTTTGATTTCAATAATGTCAATGGTGATGTTAGTGCTATCACTAGAGAATTTACTTTACCAGGGGAAAAGAAAGTGCGAGTTACAGTAGATGATGGAAGGGATACTGTTGAGCAGGAATGGACAGTGTTTGTGCATGAAGGTGAAGTTTCTGTGAGTAATCCTATACCATCTGCTCCCGCAGAACCCAATAATGATTATTCCGTCCGAGTTTATGTCTTTGAAGACTGGAAGGATTAGTCATTTTTTGTTTTGTTTTCTTCTTTTTGATTTTGATGCTTGTTTATCTTTTCTATTTTGTTTTAATCCGTGCTTTTTTAGCACTACTTTTTAGTAGTTATAAACCAAAAAGTTTATAAATAACAAAGACAGTTTAATTAAATATGTTTCTAGAAGATGTAAAAGAGGAACCTGTAGAATTAGGTACTTTAGTAGACAATATTACCAAAGATCAATATCAATTATTTTTAAAAAAATGTGGCCCTTTTAATGAGCATGTTGAATATAGAATCAATATAAATCATGGAGAAGAATTAGCAGGATATCTTAAATTTGTTCCTCAACTTCATGGACAAGATGATTATGTGTTATCTGCTCTGAAAACAGAACATGGTTTTCGAGGAAGAAAATTATCTAATGCTCTAATTGAAATCTTATTCCAGTATGCTGAGTTAAATAATAAACCATTTAATACTGTTGTACAGCAAAGAAAACCTCTAACTGCATTTATCATACAAAAATATGGTTTTGAACCAGTAGATAATCGACCTAGAGACAGAGTTGAAATTCTTGGAAGATATGATGACAATTTGTTGATGGTTGCATTTAGAGATGTTACAAAAAGAAGAGAATTTGAAGCATCAAGACTTTGTATTAATTCTGAACAGTATAAAGTTGTAGCACCACAACCAGGATTGTTAATAGATACTGTAACTTTGTTAACACCGTATATCTTAATCGATGCTGAAAAATGTGACCGTAGAAGGAAAGAAATTGTTCAAAGAAGATTTTCAATAAATTTTAATGATTAGTTATTTTTTCCAAAACTTATATATTGCACCTTAATTCTGAGTACAGATAATGGACAATACTCTCAAAGTTGCGTTAGATACAATACAAATGGGCAAGCAAGCAATAGTCTTTGCGCCAAGTAAAGCTAGTGCAGAAAAAACGGCAGAAGACCTATCTTTGTTGATGATGGGCAACGGCGTTGAACTGCTTGATTTAGAAGCCCAAGTTCTGAAAGCTGTATCACCAGCAACTAGACAATGTAAAAGGTTAGCTAAAATTGTCAAAAAAGGTGTGGCGTTTCATCATGCTGGTCTGGCAAACAAACAGAGAGAGTTAATTGAAGATGAGTTTCGTGCCGGAAGGATAAAAGTTATTTGTGCTACACCAACTTTAGCTGCTGGTTTGTCGATGCCGGCGTTCAGAGTTATTCTAAAGAGTTTGAAAAGGTTTAGTGGTAAGTGGGGTATGGATTGGATTCCGGTCTTAGAATACATGCAAATGGCTGGTAGAGCCGGAAGACCCGAGCATGAAGATTATGGGGAAGCAATTTCTGTTGCAAGAGATGAAAAGGATAAAGAAGAAATTTATCAGAAATATGTTTGTGGCGTTCCTGAAGATATTTATTCCAAACTGGCAGCAGAACCGGTGTTACGGACATATTTGTTGTCTTTGATTGCTTCTGGCATAATCAGAACTGAACATGAAATGAAAGATTTTTTCAGAAGCACTTTCTGGGCGCATCAGTACCAAGATTTTACTGAACTTGAAAATATTATGGACCGGATGTTAGGATTACTTGTCAAATGGGGTTTTGTCAGAAGATTAGGGGATCTTCGTCTTGGTGCAGATGGGTTTGTTACAACAGAACCGGTTGAAGATGAAAAGGAAATTGTTGAAAATTCTGAGAAAGATTTTGGATTTGAAAAAGCTAGTTCTATCTTGGCTAAAGTTAAGAAAATTCCAGGATTGGTTGGTGGGAAGAATAAAAAAACAGATGATGAAAAAAGTGATATGCTTAAAGCAACACTAATCGGTAAACGAGTATCACAATTATATTTAGATCCGTTGACGGCTAAACATTTGATTGATGCTTTGCATGAAGCTAATAAAAAAGATAGTAGAACAGCATTTGCATACTTACAGATTCTTTCCAATACTCTTGAAATGCGACCTCGGTTAAGAATTAAATCTAAAGAACAAGATTGGATTCAGGAAGAGCTTCTGGCACATTATGAAGAACTGCTTGAAGAAGAACCTGCTGAGTATGATTATTCTTATCATGATTTCATGGATTCAATAAAAACTACATTATTCTTTGAAGCATGGACTAATGAGGTGGGTGAAGATTTATTATTAGAAAAATTTAATGTTCGGCCAGGAGAAATTAAAGTTAAGCTGGACACCGCAGATTGGTTGATTTATTCTTCTGAAGAGATGGCGGACTTGTTGAATTATAGAGATCTTGTTTCTGAATTGCGAAAGTTGCGGTTACGTGTCAAGAACGGTGCTAAGGAAGAGCTTTTAGTGTTATTGAAATTGAAAAATATTGGAAGAAAACGTGCTAGACGGATGTTCAATAACGGAATTAAAGATATGGGTGACTTGAAACGGATAGATCTGGCAACTTTAGGGCAGATCTTGGGCAAGAAAGTTGCAGAGGATGTTAAGTCACAGTTAGGGCAAGAAGTTAAGGAAGTGCCTGCGGGCAGACGGAAAGGGCAGTTAGGGTTGGGGAAGTATAAACTTGAGTAAATAACTTGCCTTTATAGAACAGTAACATTTAAAAATAGGCATTATTTCTGAGCAAATATGGCAAGAATAAGGAAGTTCGTGGCGTATCAAGGACTAGAAAGACCTTACACTAGAATCAGTAAGTATAACAAGAAGAACTTTGTCAGAGGCGGATTCCCACACATGAAAGTTATCAAGTTTGATTTAGGTAACAAAACTGGCGATTTTGATTCTATGATCAGGTTAACTTCAACTAGAGCTATGAATATCCGTCATAATGCATTAGAAGCTGCACGTTTGACTTCTAACAGATATCTTGAAGGTAAGCTGCCTAAGAATTATCATTTGAAAATTAAAGTTTATCCGTTCCATATTTTAAGAGAAAATCCCTTAGCTTCTGGAGCAGGAGCAGATAGGATGAGTACTGGAATGAAGAAATCTTTTGGTAAGATTATTGGTTCTGCTGCTAGGGTTAAAATTGGCCAAACTTTAATGGAAGTTAGAGTTAACAAAGCAAATATTAGAGTTGCGAAAGAAGCCTTATCAAGAGCTAGTAAGAAAATGCCTTGTTCCTGTAAAATTAATGTTATGGAACCTGTTGTTGCAAAATAATTGTCTAAATTTTTCTTAATAGATTTATTAAAATTAAATTTAATACTCTTAAATTCCCTGTTGACTAATTTCTTGTCTTAACTGTTTTAATTCTTGCTGAACCCAAATAAGTTCATTTGGGGGAATAGGATGTTTTCCTTCAATCTTTTTAGAAATTTTTTTAACCATTTGAGTAGTTAATTCTTCAATACTTTGTTCTTGTTGTGAAGAAAACTTTTTCTTAACTCTGCCTAAAAAACTTGCTGGTTCTAGTTCAGATTTTCCCATGGAACATCTTATTTTAGCTAAGTCATTGTTAATGTCCCATTCAACTAAATATCCTGGTCTTAATTTACCACACAATTCTCTTTGTTTAGCTTCAGCTAAAGCTTCTGGACTTATTTCTGCTAATTTTCTTTCAATTGGCGCTAATTTTTTCTGATAAGCCTTTTCTGTTTTTAGCATCTTAGCTTGATATGGTTGTTCTCTACGTTTCTTTTCAAGTCTTTTGTTAAGTTCTTCCAGTTCCTTTTCCAAGAATTGTTGTTGGAGAGATTTGCTTAGGTCTGGTAAAGGAGTTACTTGCTTAACAGCTGTTGGCGGTAATTTAACTTCTCTCTTTTCCCTACCATTCTTTTTATTCATATAAATGTTAATTCGACGTTTTTTCATAAAGTATGAATAGGCATAGATTAGAATCAGGATGAACAAGATCTGGTTTAATGCTATAATAGCAAAGCTCAACAGAGATTTATCTACCATCAGTTAAAAAGAAATCATTTTTCCTTTTAAATCTTGTGTTTAAATCTCTAGGTTTTAGAAGTAGTTTTCTCAGGAGGAACGTAATCTTTAGCTTTATCAAGAATCTCTTTCTTAATTTCATCCATGGAATAATACCTAATATTCTCTTCTTCGAATTCAGTAATCTGTTCTTTACTTAAAAGGTCAGTCTTGCTCAAATAAACTAAAGTTTTCTTAGCTTTCTTGACTTTTTCATACAATTTTTTCTGTTCACTAAATGGATATGGTTCAGTTAAGTCAAAAATGAATATTGCTAAGTTTGCCAAATCATCTAGAACAAGTTCTGCTTGTAATTCAATCAAATTCATTTTATCTTTTCTAGCGAGAGTTCCAGGAACGTCCAGAACTTGTACTTTCTTATCACCCAAATCAAAATAAGCACAATTGATACTAACTGTGGTAAACGAATAAGCAGCAGTCTTAGCAGTACTGCCAGTAAGTTTGTTCAGCAATGTAGTTTTTCCAATGTTTGGATAACCATAAATACAGATAGTAAACATCTCTTTAATGTCTGGATAAGTTTTCATAACTCGTCGACATGCTTCCAGATATGTTAAATTCTGATCAACCTGTTTTGCTACTGAAGAGATTCTACCATAAAATTCTTTAGAATGCTTTTTTACGCTATTATAATCTGTACTTTTCATAATTTTTCTAGCATAAGATTTCTGAAAAAACTTAACTTTTTCCATTAGCCAGTTAACTGCTCCTAAAGAATGTTTTAGATCTTTGTAATTTAAAGTTAGTTTGAGCAGTTTGATATAAAATTCAGGTAGATGATCTAAACTCGGAAATGATCTTGTAATTTTATCTAACCGTTCGACCATCTGATCTTTGATAACATCAATTTTGAGCGTTTCTCTTTTCTTAGTATTTTGTACTCTTTCACCGATAAATTCTTTAGCTTTAGCTTTAGCCCTAGCTTTACTGAACGCTAGGTCTATGAGTGCTTTACTATCATCTACTGGTGGAATTGTTTGAAAGTTCATGTTTGATGTAGAATTGAGAGTGTTTTATAATGGTTCTTGTTAAATCTGAAGATGCTAACCTAACTATTAAATCTACTTATTCTCATTAGGGTGCTCATGACCCATTGATTTACGTTCTTCTAATTCCTTGATGTGGAACTCGCGTTCGTCTTTTAATTTGATTTCTTTCTTTCTTACTTTTGTAATAAGTTCAGCAACATGCTTGCCGCCTAAGAAATGTGGTAAGATCACATAATCAGCACCAACCTTGTACAATTGCAAAGCATCTTCAATATTACCTGCAGTAACGATAATTTTAGCATTTTTATTAACTGCTCGAGTTCTTTTGATCAAATATCGATTAGAATCGTCTGAAGGAACTGTCGAAATAAGTTGTTTTAATCCTTTTAAATTCATTCGACTTAATATCTCGTCATCATCAACTTCTCCATAAATACAATGATAACCTTCTTTATATAAACGTGAAATTACTTCTGGATTATAATCAACAATCAATACCTTTTTCTTGATATTTTTGAAACTTTTTAAGATGCTGTAACCTACCCGGTTATGTCCACATAATACAACTGATGGTTTAATTTTGGTTGGTAAATATTCTAAACCTTCTGTATTAAACCGATCATAAATTCTAAGTGGTTTTTCTAATATCTTGAAAAGAAAATTGTTATATTTAGTTAAGTAAGATGTGAAAGTGATGGTCAATAAAGCTAAAATTACAACGAACGAGTAAATGTCCTGGCTAATTATGCCAGCAAATAAGCCTTGTGTTGCAATGATTAAGGAAAATTCGCCAACTTGTGTTAAGTAAATTGCACTAATAAATGATGGTTTTTTAGTGTATTTGAACACTGAACAAATGGTCATAGTGATAATTGGTTTAAGAACGAGGATAAAAAGTAAAAATACTATCAAAGGGACAATTAAGTTTTTTAGTACGCCTAATGAAAGAGCCATTCCCAATGAAACAAAAAACAGTAACGAAAAGAAATCTCGTAAAGATTTAACTTTTCCAATAATTTCATAATTGTATTCTAAGTTACCTAATGTTAATCCAGCAACAAATGCGCCAATGATTACTGAAAATCCCATGTAATGGAAAGTAAATGAAAATAAGAAACATATTGCTAATGATGTGATTAGTAACAATTCTTGGAATTTAGCTGCAAATTTGAAAACATATGGAAAAATAAATTTGCTACAAAGGTAAGCAATGACAAAAAAACTGACAAATTTCAATAAAGCTAATACCAAAGAAGATTCCACACCATTTAATGAAGATAAGATTGATAATGCTAATATAGCAAACACGTCTTCTATTAATAAAATACCCACTACAATCCTACCGTGCAGAGTGTTAAGCTCTCTTTTATCGGAAAGAAATTTCATGACAATCATTGTGGAAGAAAATGCTAATATTAAACCAATAAACATCGCTTCTTTGTATACAAAGCCCAGTGCGAGAGAAATTGATGTTGCTAATAAAAACAATAAAGCAATCTGTATTGACCCACCAATGGTAGAAACTAAAGCAACATCTTTTAATTTTTTCAAGTCAACTTCTAAACCAACCAAGAAAAGTAAAAAGGCTATACCTATGGTTGACATAGAGTTAATAATTGAAGCATCTGTAACTAAATGAAATATTGGACCAATGACTACACCAACCAAAACGTAAGCTAAAAGTTGTGGTTGTTTGAATAATCTGGCAATGAATGCTGCAAAGGCTGCAATAGTAACAACTAACGCTAGTTGTAAGAACATATCATCTACCACCATTGCCATGCCTATAATTAAATTATTTATGTTTATAAAGGTTGCTGGTAATGGTGGTTTGTTTATAGTTTAATTAGGTAAACCAATTATCACATTATTCATTGGTGTAGTTCTGGGGTCAATTCTTCTTAAAAATGCTTGATAATCATTTTCAATAAGAAATTGTGTTCTTACTAGATCAAAATAATCTTCAATTCTTGAGTACAATAATAATCTTGGATCTGGAGGCTGGGCAAGTGAATATCTTTTTATTCTGTCGTTAACATTAATGCTATAACAACAGGGCATGACTGCTAATGCAATATGTAATTCTATTGCTCTTTCAATGATGTCATCTGTTAGAGTACCACAAGAGTGGATTGCAATAGCAACAAGACTTTCTGTGGAAGTTGGTGTAAAGCCCTCGATTCCATCTAAAGAAATGGTATGTTTGCATTCAATCTCTGAGATTGTTTTTTCTAATCCTCTCACTTTTTTTACATCAATGAAATTGACATTTTTTATGTTTCCTCTTTGAGTAAAAACTTTTCCAGCATTGCCATTTCCTGCACAGAATTCCACTAATTCATATGGCCTATTATCAAAATAATCTTGAAAGAACAGAGCAACAACTCGGTAAAATTCTTCTGCTCTTTTAATCTGAATATTACTCATAAGTTTAAATTATCAACCTTTGTAATGTGTGTACTCTTTTAGCTCCAACATCCTGAAATTTTGAAAGAGCATATTCACTGAAACAGTGAATAAAAAAGATATTTTTAATATTTTGGGTTCTGAAATATTTTAATGTCTTGTCAATTATGATCGGGTTAAATAAATGAAATCCACCCATTACCGTTGAAATTCTATTTTCATTAAATATCTGTTTTGAATATTCAATAATGTTGCAAATTCCGGAATGGGAACAACCAGATATGATTACAAGGCCAGAGGTGCCTTTTATTACAATTGCAGAATCATCTAAAACAATATCATTTTCTCCATTTTCTAAATTTCCAATAATCTCTTTCCCTTCAAAATTATTTTCTCTAGGAATTTGACCTAAAAATACGATATGTTCTTTTTCTATCCAATATGGTTCTTTTGTCATAATAACATTTGTTTTTAGTTTTAGATCACTTAACTCTAATGGAATTCCAATTTGTCCTTCACCTTCAAAATATCTTTTTTTGAAACAAGTCGGGTGTGCCAATAAGTTTTTAACTTTTGAAAATTCAATGTGCTTTATACCTTGAGAGTGGTCTACATGTCCATGACTTAATATAAGATAATCAATGTTGTCTAAATTTATTCCACCTTTTATAGAGTTTTTTATAATTTCATCAGAGTATGAAACGTCAAATAAAATCTTCCTATTCTCAGTTTCTACCAAAAGACTGAATCCAGAGGTGGAATTTTCAAATTCTGTTAATTCGGTATGTAATACTGTTACTTTAATCATAGTCTATTGGGAAAATTGGAACTACTTAAAACTTTTTCTAACTTTATGTGTCGTGAAGTAATAAGCATGACATTAATATTAAGGAAAATAAAAAAAATTAACCCTTTCTTTTTAATATCTCATTGACTCTTGTGACTCCTATTCCTGCTCCACTTTTGAAGGCATCTGGGCGGTAATTTTGATATGTAAGGTTTCCACCCCCACAAAGTGCACCATCAAAGCTTTTATCTCTGACATCAAACATCATCTTATCACAAGCATCCCAACTTTTTGACATGAAAGGCAAAATTTTTATTTGCATCTCTCTTTGTAATTGTTCATATAACCTACCCAAGTTTTCAACACCTTGTTGATAGGTTTCTGAACCACTTGCGTGTTTTCTCAATGAACCAATAGTTAATTCATCTTCATGAATTAGGGATAAAAAATCTCCAACTTCTGAAGAAACTGATGGATCTGTCCCTCCATTATCACTATATAATTTTACAAATTTTTCAGGAGAATCATCTGATTTATCAATTATCTTTTTAATTATTTTTTGTTCTTCTGGTGAAAATTTACCTATTAAACCTTTTAATAACCTTTTATCAGCGATTCTAATCGTAGCTGTATCTAAACCTGATGACCTAATTAGTTCATTCGCTGTTCTGATTGCTTCAAGACTTGATTCAAGTTCAGAGTAATTAAATATTTCAAATCCAATTTGCCAAAAATTTCTAGTTTTGCCTTTACTAACTTCTGATGGATCTTCATTTCTTACAAATTGTGAAGAATAAAATATCTTTGCTCGATCAATATTGTTTCTGCTGATGTAATCATAAACTCTCATAGTTCCTTCAGGCAAGATGGTAATATCCCTTTCTTCACCATTGAGTTCAACATATGATAAATTATCCATGAACCTTTCGCCGAGAAATTCTAAATTTCTAACATATAATTGATCTTTGGTCAAAAGTCCAAAATCTAATTGGTCAAATCCTCTCTGGTCAAGGACATCTTCCATTGATCTTATAATCTTTCGAAGAAGTCTAGCTTCTTCACCAAAATGTTCTAAAACTCCTGGTACTAAGCAAGTACCTTCTTCAGTTTGCAAATAACTCATTTTCTTCCCTCCTCTAAGTAGTTCATTAACATGAATCTCTTTGTTTCGTCAAGTTTTTGACTCGTAACTTTTCGTGCTTTTAGGTTTCCAGCTACTAGAATCTGCATTACATCATCATCAGAAATTGTTGCTCTTTTTGCACGATATTCTTCATAAACTGCAGAAATCTTATCTGGCAGTTTCATCTTACAATCATAACATCTGATAGAAGCATTACGACAATCTTGGAGAATTTCTAAGTCTTCTTTCTTGTTGAAAATCTTTTGTAAATCATAAACCGGGCACTCAAAAGGATCTCCAAGGTCAGTAAGACGTTTTCTATAAGTTAAAATTCTATTAACCTTTTCAGTAATTTCTGTAGTTGTATGCCTTGGTGAAATTTCATTGCCATAACTTTTACTCATCTTTCTGCCGTCGATTCCTCGGACTCTTTTTGCTTCACTTAACAATGCATCTGGTACAACCATTAATTCACCATATTGGCGATTGAACTTTCTTGCAATTTCTCTAGTAAGTTCAATGTGTGGTAATTGGTCTTCACCAACAGGAACATGGGTTGTATTATAAAGTAAAATATCTGCAGCTTGTAGAACTGGATAGGTTAAGAAACCAGTAGAAACTTCTGAACTTGCAATAAATTCTAATCTTTCATCACCATGTAATTCTCTAGTCTCTTTAGAACTTTCACTCACCGGAACTTTAACTCTTCTGTCACCAGCAAGATGTTCAACATAGGCTTTGAATGTTGGCATACGTTCTAAAGCACCAATGTTAATCAGCCTTTCAAGAATTACTGCTAACTCGGAATGTTCTGGAACATAAGACTGAACAAAGATTGTTGATTTGTTTGGATCAATTCCAAAAGCTAACCAATCCTTAACCATCTCTAAAGTATTTCTTCTTAATTGTCTAGTGTCGGTTTCGGTTGTAACGGCATGTAAGTCAGCAACAAAATAGAAGCAATCATAATTTTCTTGTAGCTCAACCCAATTTCTAAGCACACCTTCAAAGTGACCTATATGCAGATCACCTGTGGGCCTCATCCCGCTGAGAACGGTTCCTTCTAAGTTTGATTTGGTTGTCATTTTAGAATTAATTTGTGAAATCCTTTTAATCTCCCTTTCCCCAGAAATCCCGCAAGAATTTCGTGAATTTTCCGACAGTTTATAAAAAAATGACAACCTTCCGGAAAACTTCCGGAAGATTTAGAAATATCTTTTTTTAAAACAAAAACAAACAAAAAAGTTAACATGAATGATAAAGAGCGTGAAATTATTTCTGAATTAAGAAAAGATGCTAGGACTAGTCTTGCTTCAATTTCTCATCAAATAAATATGCCAGTGTCAACAGTTTATGATAAAATAAACCGTTTTAGTAAGAATGGTATTATCAAGCGTTACATAGCCATTGTTGATTTTTCCAAACTTGGTTATAATTATCATGCTAAACTTGCAGTCAAAGTGAACCGTACCCACAAGGAAGATCTTCTTCTCTTCCTACAAAAGGTCTCCTCCATTAATTCTCTTTATGAGATTAATGGGGGCTTTGACTTTTTTATTGAAACTGTACATAAAGATATCAAAGAATATATTGAGTTTTTGGAAGAATTAAATAATAAATTTGATATTGTAGAATTACATGAATATCAAGTGATAAATGACTTAGTAAAAGAAAACTTCATCTAATTGAACTGCTTTAAAATAATTATTCTTATTTATTATAAAGTTAAATAATCATTAACGTTTCTTATTTTTATTGAGTAACAATACTGAATCCCTCATGTTTGATTTCTTCGATGACATAAAAGTTTTGAATGTTAATGATCTCAAACTTTTCTTGTAAAGTTTCAATAAACTTTTCACTATGTTTAATGCTTTTAAATATCCCTTCAATAAGAAAATTACCATTATTAGCCTTAAATAAAGAATTAACATTTTCATTGAATTCTAAATGTTTTTTGAGTCTATCACGATCTTTTTGGGTAACTTGAAGAATTATTTGTGATTTAATTGGATATCCTAATTTTTCAAATTCAATTAAACAGCTAAACCTTTTTATAACTCCACTACGGTATTCTTTAATTTTATCAAAAATGGTAGATACCGGGACATTAGTATCTCTAGAAAGCTTTGTGAGTTTGGTTCTAGAATCTTCACGCAGCTTGGATATTAGTAACAAATCTTTCTGGCTAAGACTTTCCATAATCCCCCATTTAAAGCTATAAGGTTAAGAAAGATATATACTTAACCAATATATTTTTATATTAGTACTGATTGTATGTATTTTTAATGAGTAACCGAAAGATAGTAAAATCTGGGAATAGTAGTTTTGTTCTTTCTTTACCTATTAATTGGGTCCGAGAGAATGGTTTAGGCTCAGGAAGGATAGTTGATGTTAATGAAGATGAGTTAGGAAATTTAGTGATAAGTCCAGTTACAGAAAAAAAACTTGAGAAAAAAGATATTGTTGTTATCAAGGTTGATGGTAAAGAACATGATACAATTAAATTTGAGCTTTTTTCAGCTTATGTAAGGGATTCTTCTTCAATTATATTTGAAGGGAAAGAGATTCCAATCAAAGCAGCAAAACTTTTGGAAAAAATAAATTCTTTGATTGGGTTGGGAGTAATTGAACAAAGCACTAACAGCATTACAGCAAAAAATTTTTTTTCATTAGATAAAGAATTGTCTCCGAAAGTCTTGCTTAGAAAAATGGATATTGTTAATCGTGCAAGTTTTTCATTATTAGGTAATTTTTTCAATAAAAATTTTGCCCAGGAAGATTTCTTTGAGCTGCGAAAGTTGCACGAGCAAAACAAAAACCTTTTTACCTTAATCAGAAAATGTATCTTAAAGTTATTAGAGAATCCTAATCTGATGAATTCAATGCAAACTAATCATATTCAAATTAATAAAGAACGGATTTTTGCTCAGAATTTAAGAAATATTTCTTTAATGTTACAAGTAATAGGTGGATCTTTCTTATTTTTGGATGCTAAAAGTCCTGAAGCAAAAGAATTGAAAAAATATTTTATGGGTATTGAAAAGGATTACCAAAGGATGATCAATGCAACTGAAAATAATTCTTATGAACTGATTTATTCATTACTCAATGATTTTGATAAAAGAACTAGAGAAATAGATAATTTTGTAAAATCTCTTAGCGATCCTCTTGCTGTAAGAATAACAACATCATTTTTAACGATGTATCGGAATATTAAGGATTATTCAATTGAATCATCGACATAATTTACACTTAGATTTTCCTGTACTAACGATCATGATTTTTTTGTTCTTTGGGATTTTGTCTTTCATCTGTAAAAGCATGCCTAAACCAGCGATGCCGGAAGGTTCACAATTAATTTTTTGTTCTTTTGCAATCTGCAAAGCTTCGTTAAGGTACTTTTCTCTTAATAAGTAAACCATTGACTCTTGACCGCAGTAACCAGCAGATTTGTAAACTCTTAACCATTGTTCATCAAAGTAAGTAAATGGCCGGTGTGGAGCGTAAAGCTTGTCTGCTTTACTTTTTGGGTCGTTAACCGTTGCACCAATGAAATTACAATTTTTCAGGATTTTAACATCACCAGTAAATCTAGGATCATGATTAGTTGTTGCAACTTCTTTCTTGTTGATATTAAGAATGTTTTTGAACAAGTGTCCACTACCGAAAGGAATGAAACAATAATCAGGGGATTGGTTAATAACTTCATAGCTTAACCAATCGTAATATCGTGTTCCTGGGTCTAAACCTTCACTCGAAGTTACGTCAATACCATTTGCATTATCTGTCAGTTCAAGGATATCTTTCCAATCGAGAGGTTTTCTGGAAAGATCCACCATATAAATCTCACAACCTAAACGTTCTAATTCATGGACAATATTTTCATTTAAATTCAGGTCAACCAAACATTTTAATGCCGGTAACTTGTATTTGCTTAACATGCTTTGGATAGCTATTCCAGCAGACCCAGAAGTTATGATTGATAATCTGGGTAATTTTTCTTTAACTTGATCATTTTTTTTTGCTAATAGAAAATCTTTGTAAGTAACTACCATTTCCCATGCCATTCTATCTTTATGTGTGCCAGTAGGATTATGACTTTCATCTTTAAGCCATACTTCTTTAAAACCGGGAATACTAATCTTATATGTTGGTGTTGCTGGGAATTTTGGATCATCTGGTGGAAATTCTGGTTTAGCTGGATCATTCTCAGAAGCAACACGAATTGAATATAGAACTTTTCTTTCCTTTTCGTTCAGAACCATTTGTATATTAATATATGGTTGAAATATAAATAATTAACGGTAAATTTAGCAGTAAATATTGAAATAGCCAGTTGAATATATAATCTATAGAAAACTTAAGTTTAATTATGATTATTGTTTAGCTATTGTTTTAATAATGTTCCTTGAAATTATTGTTGCGGTGGTAATTGGCGTTATCAGTGGTATCTTTACAGGCTGAGTTTGGCTTTGGTCATTAAAATTTTCTAATTTTTGTTTTTGTGTGTCGGAATGGCGTACAAATTATTTATACTAGAAGTTGTAGAAAAACTAATGATCTTAAGGCGAAAACTTAAGGTTTTGAAATGTAGAGGTAACGCGCTCTCGATGACTTATGCATCAAAGAAAAGACAGTGATTTTCATCAATTGCTTTGTTTGGTAAATCTAAAGTTTTATGATAAAATATCACGCAACCATATGGTTCATTATTTTTTTGTTTCCATATTGTTTTAACTACATCATCTCGAGAACTTAAATCAGTAGGCGGTCTATGTAATTCAGCTCCCCAAAAGACATATTTGTCCGCAGGAAATCTTTCCATTATTATTCTAGAAAGTTGTTGGAAATCTAATCTTTCTCCAGATTCATAATCTGATGCATAATTTCCAGAATGTGTTAAAAATACTCTACCTTTCCAATATGCACTATCTAAATCAAGTTTTTCTTTTGCAACATCAATATCAGGTTTATGCTCTTCTTGGGGTACATCAGGTTGATCCACTAAGAGAACATGTTCTAGTCCTAAATCTGATAGTCTTTCATCTCTCTTTCTAGCATAATCTTCATTTCGGTCATAAATACCATAAGCATTATGAGGATGTATTGCCACAAAAACAACTTTCTCTTCTTTCATTTCCTTACCTATTAACTACAACCCCATATCTTTCTCGGACAGCAGGTGATTTTGAATATTCACTTGTAGGACATACTTTCTCACGAGCAGCACTTACAACTTCTAATTGAGCAAAACCCCTTAACTTGTCCCATGCTTCACGATTTTTAGCAACAACATCTTCCCATTTTGGAAGATCATTTTCCATGTTGGCAACAACTTGGTCCATATCTAAGAACATAATTTCACTTGCAGGTTTAACTTCTTGCAATATCCCTTTATTGACATTAGGATAACTTTCATTGGGAACTAACATTCCTATTGCTTCATAGTAATCGTTAGGATTTTCCTTTAGATACTCAACCAAGCTCAAAATTGAACTTTGGTCTGCTACAATAGTTAATGAAGGAGTAGCTCCTCTTCTTCCAAAATTATCAGGAACTGATGCTTTTATTTCAAGTCTAACAAAATAAGGTGCACTATCATCTGTTCTTTCAATTAATTCTGCAAGTGATCTTTTAGTAGGAAATCTTCCATACATCACAATTTCATTATCATCTTTATCTGTTCCAGAAAGACCATAATCTGCTTCAGCAAAAACTCCTAAAAAAGATTTCAAATTATTACCATTAGTTATAGGATTTGCAACATTATAGAAAGCTCTGACATAACAACTTTCATCACCAGTATCGTTAAGATCAGGTCTTCCACAAGCATGATGATATAATTCCCAACCTCCTTTTTGCATGAGATTTTCAATAATTTGATTTAGTTTCATTTTCTATTCTTCAACAGGATTTCCTATTTCATCTATATCCCAAACATAACGATGGGGACTATCAATTTTTTCGTTAGACCAATACTGAGAAACAAAGCTAATTCCTTCTGGACTCATTAATGCTTTTTCTACTGTCTCATATTTTCCTACCAATTCTTCCATTTTTTCTGCTAATTCGTTAATTGTTAAAGTTCTATAATCAGTTGTAAGCTGTGCATTACTTGGGGCAATTCCAATATCTTCGGCAATTTGATGTTGCACAATAATTTCCATTAAAGTTGAGGGAAGTTCAGTTATTGCACTACCATATTCCCATAAACAAGTATCGATATCATCATCTTCGGAGGCTCTTTTAACATGTTCAAGTTCATGGATTGTTGTCACTTCCTTAAGTGCAATATACTTAACCCCATCTAGTTCAACGAATCTATCATTTGCGCTTACTGTTGCTCTGACGTGCCAAGTAGGTTCAGTCACTTCCCAAACTTTACTTCGGCAATTATAACACAATTTTACTGCATTGCCTTCGAATAAATCATAATCCCTTCTGTACTCATCTAAATAATCTCTTAATACTAATAGAGCATGCCATCTAGCTTTCTCAGCATATTCTTCTGGAATAAATGCAAAACGTTCATCTCCAAGATAAAGTGCTTTGTGCAATCTCATCAAAGCATGATTTTGAGGAACAAATTCTTGGAATTCTTTGTTTTCTTGCATATAAATACCAACAATAGGACTTTCTCTACTATGAAAACCATCTCGACCAGCAGATGTATAATTATATTGCTCTTGCAGTTCTGTTTCTTTGTCAGCTAAAGCTTGTTCAAGGCTTTGTCTATCTGTTCTTTCTTTTAGTAAAGGTAATGCCAGTATTCCTGCCCCGGCAGCCATTCCACTGAGAAGTATTGCTAATGTTCTTAATCCTGACATCTTTCTTCCCCCAACAATTTCATTGCAGCAATTTCAAAAAAGTGTGATTTACTTCGATAAGTCTTAGATCTAAGAGAATCTCGAACTTTTTCCATAGTATCTTCATCAATTGTGATGCTTAATCTTTGTCGCATGTTATGTCTAAAAGTATTACTTATTTATAAATCTTTTGCCTTTTTCATCACAAAATAGTAGTAACAAAAAATGAACTGCAAGACATCACAAAAATCACACCTTGGGAAGGCTGTCCGCAATGAGACGAGCTTCTCAAACATAGCGATAGCTCTGTTCAAAAAAGATGGAACTATATTTGATAAAATTAATGGGTACTTAACCACCCAGGAGGTACTTAGCCAACGGAGATGGCGTTGGTGCACTAAAGTATAGAAAAAATTAAATGGAATTGAAAGAAAAATTAAGGAATGATACTGGAAATAGTCTTAGCTATGGCACTTGGCGTGCTCTCCGGTATCTTCACAGGCCTTATCCCGGGCATTCACGTAAATTTAATCTCAGTTTTAGTGATAAGTTTCTCAACATTATTGTTGGGCTGGTTCTCTCCATTAGTACTTTCAATTTACATTCTCAGCTTAGCGATAACTCATTCTTTCTTAGATTCTTTGCCAAGCATTTATTTAGGTGCTCCTGATGAAGCTCAAGCACTTAGCGTCTTGCCTGGGCATAAACTTTTGCAACGTGGAGAAGGACATAATGCAATTGTCTGTACCGTAATTGGTTCATTTGGTGCGCTATTGATGGGGTTAGGTTTATTTCCCGTATTTATTTTAGGAATGGGAATAATTTATCCACTCATTAAAGCAGGTATTGGTTATATTTTAATTGTTGTAGTGGCAATCTTGATCTATCGAGACAAAGGTAAACGTTTACAAAGTTTATACTTATTTTTAATCTCAGGAGTTTTAGGTATTTTAGTATTTAGCATCCCTAACATGAATCAGCCTCTTTTTCCTATGCTTTCTGGATTATTTGGTTTTTCAATAATGTTAGTTAGTTTAGTACAGAAAGCAGTAATACCTAAACAAGATTTTTCCATCCCATTAAAATTGGAAGCTAAAGGTGCTTTGAAAGCAGTAACTGCTGCTTCGAGTGTTGGATTTGTTGCAGCATTTCTACCTGGGTTTGGGAACAGTCAAGCAGCAATTTTGGCAAGTTCAATTATTAAGGATGCTAAAGAAGAAACCTTTTTGACTTTAGTTGGGGGAATTAATACTGCAAACATGCTAATTAGTATCGGAACTGCTTATGCTTTATCAAAATCGAGAAATGGAGCAATTTTAGCAATCAGACAATTGTTAGATAATATTGATTTTACTAACATGATCTTGTTTTTGTTAATTGCAGTGATTGTCGGTGGGATCGCTAGTGTCTTGGCAGTTGTTCTTTCAAAAGTATTTTCTAAATTTGTCAGCAAAGTAAGTTATGTTAAAATTATATTGAGTATCATTGTGTTTGTGACAGTTCTGACATTTATTTTTGATGGTTTTATAGGTTTAATAATTCTAATTACTGCTACTGCGATTGGTTTGACAGCATCATATTTGGGTGTGGGAAAGAATCATTTAATGGGAAGTTTGATTTTACCAGTAAGTCTGTATTTTATCTTATAATTTAATTTTTTAATATCTTTCGCAACTGGTTGAGGATAATCTGTCGTGCACAAATTTTAAATAGTGATGCTAATAATCACAAATTTACAATGAGATATTTTCATATTGATAAGAAAGAAGAAATGAGTGGGCAGGACCTTTTTAACAGAGTAAATGCTTCTTTAAATGGGATGGGTCTGTTGGAACATGTGCGAATTACTGAAAATGATTATTATGTACAAGATACTTGGAAAGATCCTGATGGTAGGGCAGTTGTTGCAATTTATAAAAAAAGGGATGTTGATTTGTTACCAGCAACTTTTGATATGGCTCTTAATAACAAATTATTCTCCTCTTCTGGAAGTGAATTACGTAATGCTGATTGTGTAATCTATACTGTTAGAATGGATGAAAGTCAGTATGGGGAAATAAAAAGAAATGTTGAAATGGGCTTAGAATAATTTTTTGTTGATTACTTTGTTTTTTACAAAACTTCTTCAGAATTATCATCAGTAGGAGTATCTTCATTATTTTCTTCTAATACTCTTTCATCTGTGACATTACCGTCTCCTTCAAAAAAGGCATAACAGTCATTTTGCATAGCGCTAAATCCAATCTCATCACACAATTCCTCATTATCACCAATTTGAGCCATTCGTAATAAACATAAATCTGTGTTCCAACTGTTACTCATAAGATCACACATCTCAACATCAACAACTTCTTTAGCAATGTGCATAATACATCGGTCAGCATCAACAAAGTCTTTTAATTCTAGACATAGTTCAGCATTGTTTGTAGCCGCTGCAATCTCTTTATAACATTCCTCATTTTGTTCTTCGCGGTCAACTAAAGCGCAAAATTCAGCTTCGTTATTATTCAAAGCATAATTGTAATAACAGTTTTCTTGCCAATAAGTATCTTCAATAATGTCACAGATTTCAACATCAGCCCGTAACTGTGCAATTTGATGCTGGCAGTAATATTTGGTGCTATCCTTTTGGATTAAGTCACATACATTCAAATCATCAGCTTCCACTGCAAGTTCTGCTACACAGGAATCTCGTAAGGTATCAGATTCAACTTTACTACATTCTAGCTTTTCAGAATAACAGCTGTCTTTAGCAGAACCTTCCATGCTGGCACAATCGGAAGTATCTACAGTTGCTCCACCAGTAGGGTTACAGCTTGCTAAAACTAAGCTTAAAGCAAGCAAAATTGCTATGATTAACGTTTTGTGTGACATGTTGGCTTAGGTGGTATTTTGCTTTATAAAGATTATGATATTCTAGTAATTGTTTTGTTCAAAGGCAAAAACCACACATCCACTGGTCAAGTGCGGACAAAGTATATAAACTAGCAATTCTATGAACTATTGTGATAATTTTTCAGACTTTTCAAGTTTAAGATTGTAGAAACTTGAAAACTAAAAAAATGAATATTAAAAAAATTCATAAAATTGATCTTAATGAAAATACTGCCTATCTTGCAGGAGCAATTGTTGGAGATGGTCATATTTCTAATTCTTGTAAATCAAAAACAGATAAATCTAAAGATTACAAAATTGCCATAGAAGTAATAGATAAGGAGTTTTTGATGGAAGTTGAAGCTTTAATTAAATCTATCATACAAACTAAAAGTACTATTAAAGGGCGATATGACCTTAGGGGATGTAGAAAGAAATTGTATTATTTTCAGTTCAGGAATAAGAGCTTCTACTATTTTTTGACAAAAGATCTAGAAATAAAGGCAGGTAATAAGTGTTCTTCTGTAGTTATTCCAAAGAAAATATTTTATTCATTAAACTTACAAAAATCCTTCATTGCTGGTCTTTTTGATACTGATGGGGGAATAAGGGGAAAAACAATAGGATTTACTTCTTCAAGCAAAATATTAATTTATCAAACAAGTATAATTCTAAATAACTTGAAAATAAAACATTCTGTAGAATCTTGGCTAAACAAGAAATATAACCAGAAGTATTATGGAATAAGAATTAGTAAGATAGATAGCGATATCTTTTTAAATAACGTACCTCTTAGGAATAAAGAAAAACTCAAAAGAGTCTTTTATCATGTGGGCGTGCCGGAGTGGTCAAACGGGATAGAAAATTCTATGATCCAAATCAAGAATTAGTCCAAGCTTAGGCCGGTTTGGTAAGGTATAAACTTACTGGAAGATACCTATTGGTTTAGTACCTACGCAGGTTCGAACCCTGCCGCCCACATTCCTTTTCTTTTGGTGATTGATGTTAAAGGTAAAAAATGAGCCTAAAAGACCTTTTCACCAAGTATGATAAAGAATTCATGCTAGTTGTCATTTTATTATATTACATCTTTCCTTTCTTTCTGGTCAGCAGATTAACATTAGATAAAGTACATTATCATCTAAACACTATTGATCATATAATTCCTTTAGTCCCTTTTGCAATTGTAATTTACCTTTCAGTATTTGTCTTAGTATTTCTACCTTACTTTATCATAAAAGATAAAAGGTACTTTTACAATGTGTCACTAAGTTACTTTTTTGTAATGAGTCTTAGTTATATTATCTACTTATTTTTTCCTGTAGAAATAGTTGGACCAGATCCTGGAACTGGCATCTTTGCTTGGGTTGTAAGTATAGTATATTTTATTGACCATACTACAAACGCTTTTCCAAGTTTGCATGTGGCCATGGCATTATTATCAAGTTTAATTTGTTATCGTCACAATAAAAAATATTGGTGGTTCATATTATGGGCAGTCTTGATTTCAATATCTATCGTGTTTGTCAAACAACACTATTTTATAGATATAATTGGTGGAGCATTAGTTGGATTAATAGGATATTTAATCTTAATTAGAATCTTAGAAAAAAAGAAAATTAAAATTAGTAAAAATAGAAACTAAACACCCTTGAACAACTTAGCAACTTTTTCCTTACCAATCTCTAAAATAAAACTAGCTAACCTTGGTCCTTTCTCCTTGTTAATCAAAACTCGGTAAGCTGTCTTGAAGTAATCACCTGGTGGGAAATCGTTGTTCTTACACAAAATGTACATCTCTTCATGCAATTCCTTGTCAGTCCATTCTTTTTCAAGCAATTTGTCAGCTACCTGGTGCAAAATTTCCTTTTCTTTGTCACCTAAAGTCACTTGAACTTTATCTTGGACATGAAACCTAAAGTCTTCTGGTGCATATTTCTGGATCCAATTCTTAGCACATTCTGCACGGATTCTAAGACGTTTCTTATCATGCTCATTCTTCAGTTCTTTTTCAAAGTAACCAACTGTTTTCTCAATATCAAAACTGTTGATTTGTAATACTGTTGTCAAATGCCTAATACTTGGCTGATAAGGAATGGTTTTAGGAATTTTACCAATGAAACTTAATTCATAAGCTACAGAATTCTTTTCCTTAATTTTTTCATTGACGTTCTCTAGGCCAAAATAAATTCTTTCCACTTTATCAAATTCTTCATAAACAGCTAAAACATCAGTATCAAAACTGATTGCAAACTCTCTATTTGGTCTAGTACCAGCAAATAGGTATCTAACAATCTCAGGTTCGTACACTTCCAGTGTATCTTTCAAATCAATAACGTTTCCTAAAGACGAAGACATCTTACCACCAGCGCCTTTTACAATGATAAAATCATAACGTTGATAGACTGGAGCTTCTTTTTTCCAGACTGTTTCTACTATTTCCTTAGAAGTATCTCTGCTGCCACCAGGAGTAGAATGTTCTTTACCACCTGGTTCAAAATCTACATTTTCGTATGCCCAGCGCATTGCCCAGTCAACTCGCCATCTCAATTTTGCAATTTTAGTTTTTCTGAAATCAATTTCTTCTGTAGCGCCACATTCGCATTTATAACTTAATTTATAATCTCCTAGCCATTTAAGTTCTGTAATCGTATCCTTTTTACAGGTTGGACAGAAAATTGTTACAGGCAGCCAGTTCTCTGCAAGAGGTTCTTTTCTATATTTGTCAAGAATATCTTTAATCTCTTTTGTATGTTCAAGGGCTTCTTTTATCTGTTCAGCATAATCTCCATTTTTATATTTTATATTTTGATAAATAAATTCTGGATTAACATCAACTATTGGAAGAACGTCTTCAACTGCCTTTTGATTATGTTTAGCATAACTTTTGTGGCAGCCATAAGTGTCTGGAACATCTACAATTGATTTTCTCAAACAACTTTTTAGAATGTCTGGTTTTGGCATTCCTTGCGGTACTTTTCTGAATACATCATAATCATCCCAAGAATAAATAAATCGAACTTTCTTACCGCGTTTGATTAATGCTCTTCGTACCAGATCTACAGTAATCGTTTCCCTAAAATTTCCAATATGAACTACACCGCTAGGAGTAATACCTGCAGCTACAGTGTAAGATTTTTTGTCTCCCTTTTCACGGATAATTTTATCTGCAATGATATCTGTCCAATGATACATATTTTTTTCTTCTGCCATAAGCTTTAATGATAAGTAATTGTTATTTAAACATTTCTTATAGTTTTAGTTAAGTTAGTTTTATATATTATAAAATATTCTTTAGATATTGTAATTACTTTAATTTAAGAGGTGTTTAATCATGATTATTACAAGCTGTGGAAATTCTGTAAAAATTGCTAAAAAGATTGCTACGCAACTGAAATGTAAATATAATCCTTTGAAAATCAGTTGTTTTCCAGATGGAGATATGTACATGAAGTATAGTGACAAAGTGAAAGGTCAAGAAGTAGTAATTGTCCATTCTTTTCAACCTAATTCAGATTTATCAATGTTCAGATTAATCTGGGCAGCAGCAGGAGCAAAACAACAAGGAGCTAAAAAAGTGATTCTAGTTGCACCTTACTTAGCTTACATGAGGCAAGATAAAATGTTCAACCCTGGCGAAGTGGTAAGTGCCAGAGTGATGGCCAAGCTTGTTAACACTTATTTTGATAAACTTATTACAATAGATCCACACTTGCATAGGATCAGGAAGATGAAGGAAGTGTTCAAGAATGGCACAAATTTGACTGCTAACAGTGTGATTGGTGATTATGTTAAAAAGAAAATCAAGAACGCTGCAATCATCGGTCCGGACTGGGAATCATATCAATGGGCAGAAGCCATTGCAAAGATTGTAGGTTGTGAAGTTTCTGTGTTTCGTAAGACAAGGTTTAGTGGTAGGCATGTTGAATCAGAGATGATAAAAAAGATTGATATGAAAGGAAAGAACGTTGTGATAGTTGATGACATTATTTCTACTGGTCATACTATCATCGAAGCTTCTAAGAAAGCTAAACATCTTGGAGCTAAAAGTGTTACTGCGATTGGTGTACACGGTCTATTTGTAGAAGGTGCTGTTGGTAAACTGAAAAAAGCTGGGATTAAGAATGTTCTTTCGACAAATTGTATTGAACACCCGACTAATGCGATTGATGTTACCTCGTTGTTGGTTAAGGAGTTGAGGAAGAGAAGATAGTACTTATTCTTCTTCTGTTTCCTTATTAACCCAGTCTTCAAAGGCTTTGTTTGCTTCTGCGTTAATTTTTATGATGCACGGAGTGTCATAAGAGTGCAAGTTCTTTATTTCTTCTTTGACTTTATCCCAGTTTTCATCTCTGGTTTTCATAAGTGCAGTAGTTTCTTTAACATTGTTCCTTTTGTTTTTCCAATTGAAGCAAGCATTTACATCTGAGAAATTTGCGCACGCGATAAGTTTTTCTTTTAGCAAGTGGTTTGCAATCTTTTGTGCTTCTTCTCTGTTTGCAAAAGTTGCATAAATGATTATCATTTTAGTTTTTGATTATTTACACGAACTGTCATAATCATAACGATCATCTAGGTCAGCTTGGTAATCCCTGGGTGTTGTGCTTATAACCGGTATACTACCCCCTCCTCCTGAACTAAAACCAACATCTCTTGTAGGTCCGCTATGTGTTTCATGTTTTTTTGATATGTTAGTTTCTCCTATCAAGCATCTTTTTCCATCTCTTGATTTCGTAGCAAAATAATAATTATCTCCTTCCTTAACAAGGATTAGTTTATCAGCGTGGTCAAATAATACTGAAATGTCTGACAGAATTCTTGAAGTTCTAATCATGTAATCTGGCCCAAAAGTAATTTGAAGAATACAATCTTCAACAAATACATGACCTCTAAACTGTTCCTTTGTGGATTTAAAATATTCTCTTAAAGCATCATTAAGTTTTTCTTTTTGGATCACCTTAGGATTTGTCAACTTTAAGTCTATTGTTTCTCTATCATATGCCATAAATTAATTAACTATCTCTTGTATTTAAATATTTATGAATTATAGGCTCTGTAGAAAAAGTCTTAAGACATTAGCTCCAATGTTGTAGGCTATAAGCCTACAGAACATTTCTGCATTAATCATGGGGCTTTTTCGATACTTGACAGTAGCTCCGAAGAGTCTTTTCAAGGCAGAGAAAAGACATTCAACAATATTTCTCTGCCAGTATAAGCACCAGTCAAAGCAATCTCGCATTAATTTTCTATGTCTTCCTCGCTTACAACCCTTTCGAACAGGCGCTACGCTGAATGTGCCATGTTTGTTTAGCCATTGGTGAAGATCTTCGCAGTCAAACCCTTTATCCATTAGTAAGATCTCTGGTTTGACACAACTTTGCTTATGCAAAGTTGGGATTCTTTTAGCTTCACCATGTGGCTTTGCGAAGAAAGTTCCTGCCAAGAACTTTCTTCTTTTCACATCAACGAGAGTTATTGCTTGAACATGTCTTTTTACTGGATCTTTCCCGTCAATACGCTTAAGATAGTATTGGCTTGCTCCAGTCCTAGAAAATCCTGTTCCATCTGCTGCAGCAAGATAGACTTTGTCAAAGTCTATCGTCGCAGTAAGAAGGGATTGCCAAATTGCTCTAGGAAATCTCCTAGCAGCTTTTTGTAACGTTGTAAAGTGTAATTTTACATCGTAAAATTCTGCTAAGAACTTAGCAGCTCTCCGATATGAGAGCTGATATACTTGCTTAATAACTAAACCTAAACAGAGAAGCCAAGATTGGAACTTTTTAGGCCCATAATGATGGAGCCATCTTGGATATCCAGCAGTTTTAAACAAGCAATAAATTTTTCTATCAAGTCTTTTTTCTTTCTTCATATGGTGAATACCTCTAATATTCACCACCCCCTGTAGAAGAGATTCTACAGGGTTATTTTAATCTTACGAGATTTTCTACAGAGCCACAATTTCCGAAAACTTTTTGAACTTATATGTTATTACTTCAACCATAAATAGCACCTCTTTTTTTGTTTTACCACTAAAAAAGAAATCATGGTGCTATTTATACTTATTTAAAAAGCAATTCTACGGTGCCAATCTCTCAGAAAAATTTAAATATCTTGATTGCATATATTATTATATGATTGGTAGAATTAAATTGAGATTAGTACTTTCTAAGATAGTTAGCTTTAATTCTCCTAACCCATCACCGGCACAGTAAGTGCCTTCATCAGATTCTTAGTTCAATACAGATAAATATTTGAACTTTCTAAAAAAATACATGGAGGAAATAAAAATGAAATTAGAGCAAATAGTACAAAAATTTGAGAGGAGGAGCGAAAATGAAATCGGGAAAACCGGTGGTCGTATTCCTTGTTAAAGATAAAACCATCTCTATAATAGGAGCAGGTTCTTTAGGAACTGCAGTTATTGAAGCACTTAATTCACAAGGACATGAAAAAATAATTGCAACAAGAAGAAGTGACCAAGGTCTAGAAGAATTACAACAAAATTATGATGTTAAAGCAAGTAAAAATAATTTTTATGCTGTAGAAAATTCTGACATTGTAATTTTAGGAGTAAAACCTTACTTAATTGAAGAGATTTGTAAGGAAATTAAACCTTATGCTCAAGGAAAATTAGTGATTTCTCTTGCAGCTGCAAAAAGTATCTCTGAAATTGAAGATGTCTTAGGTGAATCAAGAATTTGTCGAGTGATGACTGGAATTTTTGTAAAAGATGAAGTTGCGGCATATTCTTTTGGTTCTAAAAGAAACGAAGAAGATGCTGAAATTGTAAGGTATATATTTGGAAATGATGCAATTGAAGTTGAAGAAAACGCTTTAGCTGATAGAACTTGGATTGCTTGTGATACTGGTTTGCTAGCCAAAGAAGTTGAAAATAAGATTAAATCTTTAGAATATATGGATGAAAACAGTGCAAGGATTATGTATGCCGCAACACTTGAAGCGGTCTCTAAAGGTTTAAGGGATGGTATGACTGGAAACCAGATTTTTGATAAGGTTGCTGGATCGGGTAGTTTTACAGAAAAGTTGCATAACTCCTTGAAAGAGAAAGGCATCTACAAACATATGGCAAAACTTGTTAAAGAAACAATTAAGGTTTGTAAGTAATTTTTTTATTTTTTTCTTCATTATTCTCAAACATACATATTCTACCCACACACCCACTGGACAGGTTCGGAAAAGGTATTTAAAGTAGCAATGCCTAGAAATATTCAAGATACAGATATATTGAGGGGTGCTTAAAATGTATAACAAAGTTCAACAAATAAAAAATCTGCAAGCTAACGATGTTGTTAATGATATCTTCGTTGTTAAAGCCAAACGGGGAATTCAACCGTACGCTAACGATTCTAAATATCGATTTGAGCTGAGATTGGGTGATAGTAGTTCAGAGATTGACCTCAAATTTTGGGGTGGGGAAGATTTGGCTATTGTTCAAGAACTTTATGACATCATAAAAGTTGACGAAGTGATATTTCTGCAAGGGAAAGTTAACGAATTCAATAATAATCTTGAAATCAGTTCTAACCAAGGTGTGCATGAATTAAGACCGCTCCAAGCAGGAGAATATAATGCTACTGCTTTCTTGAAAAAGACAGACAAAGATATTGAACTTATGTTTTCTGAATTAGTAACTATCCTTAACAATGTGCAAAATCCGGAACTGAAAAATCTGGTACAAGCATTTCTTAACGACCAATCATTTGTACAAAAATTTAAGACCACCCCAGCATCACATTACCGTTATCATGCTTACATAGGTGGATTGTTGCAGCACAGTTTGGCAGTAACAAAGATTTGTCTAAAAGTTGCCGAGATTAATAATAGTATCAGTGCCAATAGTGTTAATCCTAAACACGGCAAAGGACTTGACAAAGATCTTCTAATTGTAGGTGCAGCGTTCCATGCCATCGGAAAGATTGAATATCATCAGTTAAGTACCAGCATCAAAGTAAGTAAGTCTGGAATAATGCAAGGTTCAGTAGTTGCTGGCTGGAAAATGATGCAGGATAAGATGAAAGCTCAATTAGTTTCTGAAGAACTTAAGTTAAAGCTGGAAAATATTATGTTAAGCCATTTAGGTAAAAAAGAGTACGGTGCAACAACATTACCTAAAACTCCTGAAGCTTTAGTGATTAGTATTGCTAAAGAATTAGATTCTAAAGTTAACGGAATGCTTAACGTTAAAACTGAAGCTGATCAGAACGAAGATTTTGCGTACAGTAAAGATTTTGGTGCTGTGTTTTTGAAATGATTTTTTTTAATATTTTAAATAGTATTAAGAATAAATGAAATTAAATAATTTTAGTGGAACTGAAGACAAAAAAATCTTAAGTGTAGCAGAACTTACTTTCTCTATCAAGAAGATCCTAGAAACTAATCAAGATCTTAACGACATTTGGGTTAAAGGAGAACTTTCTAATTTTACTAAACACGGTTCTGGACATCTTTATTTCTCAATTAAGGATGAACATAGTCAATTAAGTTGTGTAATGTTTAGAAGAGCAGCTGGTAATAAAAAATGTTTAAATTTTGAACCTAAGCATGGCGATAAAGTTATTGTCAAAGGTTCAATTACTGTGTATGAAGTACGCGGTAGTTATCAGTTACTTGTTACCGAGATGAAAAAAGATGGTTTAGGAGAGTTGCATAAGAAATTTCTAGAATTGAAAGAAAAGTTAGGCAAAGAAGGGTTGTTTGATCAGAAGAGATTAATTCCTTCATTCCCAAAAGTTATCGGAATTGTCAGTTCTCCAACCAGCGCAGCATTACAAGATATTCTTAACACAATCAGAAGAAGATTTCCTTGTGTGAAAGCCATTATCGCACCAGCAATTGTGCAAGGAGAAGCTGGAACTTCTTCAATCGTTAAAGCAATTAATGCTCTCAATAGATTAAATGAAGAACATCATCAAAAAATTGACACTATTATAATTGCAAGAGGTGGTGGAAGTTTAGAAGATTTATGGTGTTTCAACGAAGAACCAGTCGCAAGGGCAATTTACAATTCCAAAATCCCAATAATATCTGGAGTTGGACATGAAACTGACTTCACTATTACAGATTTTGTTGCTGACTTGCGTGCGCCAACACCAACTGCTGCTGCCGAACAGGCAGTGCCAGTGAGAGATGATTGGATTTATACCCTAAAAGATTATCAAAAAACTTTCACTCGACATTTAGAAAATTTTGTAGGCAACCGGCAACAACAGTTAGACCATCTTATAACCCAGTTATTAGCAGAGATGAAACTCTTATTGCAAGCTAAAAAGGAGAAACTTAACATTTTGCAAAGTAAACTGCAAGGGCTAAACGTTGATGCTACTCTCAGACGAGGGTTTAGTGTTACTATGAAAAATGGAAAGGTTGTAAAA
Source organism: archaeon (assembly GCA_043812455.1). GTDB lineage: Archaea > Nanobdellota > Nanobdellia > Woesearchaeales > GW2011-AR9 > JABHQR01. Next base: position 46,684 of record JBDRMB010000027.1, read on the forward strand.
AATGTTAATGTTCTGAATGAAGGTGATGACTTGAAAACTATCCTTGCAGAAGGAGAATTCATTTCAAAATTATTAAACAAAACGGAGGAGAAAAACAAATGAGTGAACCAAACTTTGAAGATAACGTTAAACGAATGGAAGAGATTGTTGCCAAGATGGAAGAAGGTGGACTGAATTTGCAAGACAGTATTGCTTTGTTTAAGGAGGGAACTGAGCTTACTAAACAGTGCCAGGAACAGTTAACTAAGACTGAATTGCTGATCCAGAAAGTGATTGATCAGTCTGGGAAGATTGAAGTGGATAACTGTTAGGTTATTTTTTTTTAGGATGATTTTTCATGAACTCTTCAAGAACATTTTCTGTCCAGCCAGCTTTAATTAAATCTCTTTTAATTAATTTATCAGACTTTCCGGCAACCCTTTCAGAAGTAATGTGTTCATTCAGTTCTTCCAAATTCTTTTCAATTTTCTTAGCTTCATCATGCTTGTACATTAACTTTGCGAGCAGACCCAATAATACTAAAGTTAAAACTCCTAAAATTATGTAAATATAATTTTCAATTAGCGTTTCCCAGAAAGTTCTTGGAATTTGTAAACCAGGCTCGTCAGGCCAATCACAAACAACACAAAGGTCAGGTGAAACAATTTCATTAATTTCTCCTTCAGGTCCAAATTCACCTTGATACCAAGCTTCTAAGCTAGAAACGTCAGGTATAGAAGCATCAGCTTCGTCATCGTCATAATAAGATTCACAGCCAGGATCGTCAGGGTAATCTGCCAATCCATCTAAATCATTATCTTGATTATCATTACATTCTCTTACAGCCCCACCGCCACCACCACCAGGAGTAGTTCCGGCTGGTGTAGGTGTAGTAACTTCATTATAATCTGTTATTAACAAACCATTAACTATAAAATCAAAATCATCACCAGGATGTGCCAAAGTTACTTGTTCTCCTGGATAAGTAATTTCAGAATCGAAAACTTGGCTGGCAGTTGCAGTTTCGTTCTTAATCCCTATTATGATATAATTGCGTACTGTATTGATTAGATTACCATCAGAATCAGTTACATTATCAATTGTTACTTCTACTGTATTGCCATTATCACTGACAGATAAACCATAACTTCCGCCCAAAAGGCCAGTTGTTGTATTAAGAGAATAATAAACGGTAACTGCTGGAGAAAAATCTGAACTTTCAGAGATACCAACTGTAACAATTCCTGGATAAAAGGCTTTCCCTGTACTTAAGTCCAAATCTAATTGTAAAGGATTATTTGCATTATCAACAAACATTTTAGTTACAGTAATTGGAATGGCTAAATTTTGTACTTGATATGTAAAAATAAAAAAATGGTTTTGGAAATCATTCGCTGGATTATCGGAATTTATGTAAAGTAAAATATTTGGGTTAGTATTAGTCCCGTCAGCATAGGAATAAGTGTCATCATCAAAGTTTAAAGTGATAGTATTATCCTGACTATCAATCAATTCACCTTCCAAAATCCCTGCTGAGACAAGAGGTAAAGATATTAAAGTGCAAATAGTTAAAGTTATTATTAATAAGATTAAAACTGTCCCATTCCTCTTTTTCTTTTCAATAAACATCTTTATTACTTTTTGGTTATGTTTAGGTTTATTTTTATGTTTTTAATATTTTTGTTATTGATAAAGCTATTTGCCTTAATCTATTCCAAACATTTTCAACTTCATCAGCATTATATGTTGAAACATTATGGAACAATGAATTAGTGGCACTAATATTAGTGTAAAGGTTAAATGTGCTACTGTTAGTAAAAGTGAACGGTGCTTCACAGTCTGAGCTAGTACAACTATAAATTGTTCCTTTATAAGATACTGGTTGTTCAGTACCACTATCATCATAAACCTTGAACACTAAAGAATAATTTTCAAAATTACTTGAATACTGATTATTTGAATTGCCGTCAAGAGTTTGTAAAGCCAAATTGCCAGTTGGAGCTACTGTAACATTAGCAGAACCGTTATTATCCATTAAAACCCTAGCCTCACTTACAGAGAATACTCCTGAAAAACCATTGGTATCATTATTGTACTGTAAGGGTCCCACCATGTTATAGCCACCTTTTTCATAAATTCTTAATGTCCAGTTCGCAAAATAAGATGCTACATTACTGTCAGAATCGTTCATTTGTACAGTTAAATTATAGAATTGTCCGGGAAGTGTGAAATTTCCGTTAAGAATACCATCAATCCAGATTAATGGTTGAGCAACAGCCGCTACACTAACTGTATCATAACCAGAATCGTGAGCAGTACCACAAGTTGTTATTCCAGCTTCAGTATCATTGATAGTAGCAGTATAATTATAATTCCCTGAACCACTGGCCGGTGTTATTTGAAAATTGAACGAAGTAGAACCACCATTAGCAGCAAGGTCAGTTGTTACTGTAGTAACATCTGCAGTGCGTATTGGTGCACCCTTTTCTTCAACTGTAGTAACAGCAAAATCTGTAGTAACATTAACATCACCATTATTTTCTACCGTTACCGTTACAGTTGCTGGCTGGCCAGCAAGTAAAGAGCTATTTACTGTAACTGAAGATACTTCTAACTGTGGGCCAATACAGAACTGAGTTCCAAGTCCATTAATCACAACATAACGGATGTGTTGATTTAGATCATTGACAGTTGCAGCGCTTAACCCTGAAGAAAAAGTTTCTGATAAAGTTGCTCCGCTACTGTTTAATTGTCGGCCATCGCTACAGTTTGCACCATAATTATCAGCACAAACACCAACCATCAATCTCCTATTGTTTGACAAGCCATAATCGCCATCATTAAAATTTTTATTTCCACTAACTCCTTGGAAAGTAATTGAACTTGCACTGACAGTAACATTTCTTGTTGACTGATTAAAAGTAGCACCAACACTGTTATAGGATCCGTTAAGCCAACCGTTAGAATAGTTCATAAACACAAAATTTGTGCCAGCACCATTTTCATTACTTGAAACTAATGCCCATAACCTTCCAGGAAATGCTGCTACGAAAGCTTCCGGAGTACTAGAATCAATATGGCTACTGGAAACAATGAACGGACTAACTTGAGTTTTGTTACCTGTACAGGTAGTTGCAACCTGACTTGCTTGCACTAAAGAGTAAGTTGAACTTCCTGCTCGTTGATTAATTACTGTATAATTCATTGTTCCGCTAATGTTTAAAGCGTACGAAATTCCAACATAAGGTTGATTTGATGGTGGATCACAAATAAGAAGTGCCAAATCTGAGTTAGGAGCAGAATCTTTATAGGCGTCTGCACTGTCAACATATTGTAAAGTACTCATATCTTCACTGCTGTCTACTAAAGAAGCGTTTAATGCAAAAACTGAACTACTCAGAGCAATTATACTAATAGATAATGAAAATACTAATATGAACACTTTTACTATAAACAACCTCTTTTTTTTGTTTGTGCTCATTTTTGTAATTAATTTTCTAATTTCAAGTAAACATTTTTGCTTTTATTAATCTTACGATGATTCTAAGAGAGATTCTCTGATATTGAGGGCAACTGATAGGAAACTTTCAAATTGGTTATTAAGAGTATTCTTAACAGTAGTGGCAATTGAATAATCACTATCTGTTGGTTCTCGTAAAGTGTCGTTCTGTTCAAAGTATAAAGTAGTTACAAGTTCGCCAGTTTCGTTGTAAACTGCAATACTATAATTAGCATCAACATTGTATAAAGTACCCATTGTATAAAGGAGATTAGTAATATTAAAGTTTGTGAGTTGTGTTGAATGATTATTAGCTGAAGGGGAAGTACTGGCATGAAGCAACCAACCATAATCTTCTAATGGCGTAAGTGTACCTGACACTGATTGATTACTTGAATTAAGTAGAGTTATATTGATAACATTAATTGCACCTACCTGAATTGGACTTAAAGTAGTAGAACTTCCACCAACTTGTGAAACGTTAATTGACTGATAAACACCTTTACCATCATTAACCCAAGATTTCATGAATAAAGTTAATGATAACCAACTTTCCATATTGTTCTTCAAGATATTAATTCCAGGCAAGGTTTTGCCAACAACTTCTGTACCTAAACTTAAAGCATCTGAACTTAATGATAAATTTTTAGATTGGGTAACACCACCACCTGAATAAATGTTTACTGAAATGTTGTAAGGAGACTCATTATTATATCGCGTTGGAGCAATGATAAACTCTACCAAACCGCTAGAGTTAGTTAAATTAGTTACTAAAGCTTCAAAATTATTTCCTGTCTCAACCAATGGGAATACAAAATTCCTACCATTTTGTTCTGCTATACCTACAGTAATATTTCCAGAAGGAAGACCATTCTGAGTAATGTTAACCAAGACACGATGTGGTACTGCAGTTCTGTTAAACTGGTCTGTTTCTACATTATCTATCCAGACAGTAATGTTATAAGTTGTTGAAGCATTACCAACACTATAATTACTAAACTGAGTAACATTAAATTGATAATTGTTTCCTCCTAAATCTGTAACAGCACTACATATAGAAACATCACAAATTGTACCATCACGATAAGCTGTTGGGGTTGATATCCCTGCAACGTTATAGAAAGTTAACGTCGCAGTTCTGTTAAGAATACCATTTGATGGATTAGGTGTGAAAGATAAGAAATTATTTGTTATAATAGGGTTTATACCAATACCTAACTCTGCTTGTTCAGTATTAGTTAGTGAGAGAGTAACTGTCCAGTTGATTGCTCCATTTTGATTTTCATAGGCAACATAATTTGTAAAAAGGCTTCCTCTGGCAGTAATTTGAATTTTATTAGTGGCAGGATCTGATGTATTAATAGTGTTATTAAACAAAATATTTTCATCAGGTGTAGCACCAGAATCGTGTATCCATACTGGACCACCATAAATAATGTTATTCTTAATTAAATTATAATCTGAACCTCTGATAATTAAAGAATTGCTACCGGGCACAGTTATATTATTCTCGATAATATTATTATTATGAGAATTTAATGCAAACATATATGAAAGTAAAGTATTATCTTGAATAGTATTATTATGACCACTGTTCAAGTAAATACTATATGTTGCAGCTTTATTATCTACAGTATTGTTGGTTATATTGTTCCAGTCAGAATTAATCCCTATGTATCCAGTAGATAGAGTTCCACTCAAAGTGTTTTCAATAATTGTATTATTATTTGAATCAACTATAATCCCATCATTTGTAAGTGAATTGTTCTTTACTAAAATTCTTTCACTCGTTACCAAGTAAATTCTACCATCAAATATTGTGTTATCTGTTACATTAGTATCACTTGAATTATCAATAGTTATAGCATCATTTCCAGTAGTATTAATTGTGTTACCAAATAGTTTGTTACTGGAACCGGTGTTTTGTAGAAATATGGCATTTCCAGATAGATTTTCTAGTTTGTTGTCATGAATTATAGAACTTATACTATTAGTATGTACATAAATTCCTGTTGCTGTTGCAGTTATTGTATTGCCTGTTACATTTGTATAATTAGAACTTTCTATTTCTATACCAGACTCTGTGATATTTGTAATATTGTTATTATAAACTAGGATATCTACGCCTGTAAGATCTATGCCCTTTGTTCCATTATTTATTATATTATTAGCTATGGTGATGTTTGTACAAGTCCCCTCCATATTAATTCCACTTGAAACATGTTGGATTATGTTATTTTCTATAGTAATGTTTGTCCGTCCATCTAACATGTCTATTGCAGTACCACCAACTTTAATTATTGTGTTACTTGTAACATTATTGTTTGAATCTATAATCATGGCATCGCCAGTAATATCGGACAATGTATTATCATAAACATTACAACCTGTGCTGGAATCTGTTACAGATAGGGAAGAATTTGTTAAATTATTACCAAATATATTAGTTCCAGTGCTTGTTAATTCTAGATAAATTCCTTCATTAGTAGTATTAATTATTGTATTATCTGAGATAGTGTTACCTGTTCCACCATCTTGACTTATACCATATGAACTCGTATGATATATTGTGTTATTTGTTATTATATTATTTGTACCACTAAAGACAATGGCATCATTATAATTATTCCAGGTACAATCTTTAATAGTAACATTATTTCTGTTAGGTATATATAACCCATTACCAGAAGTGTTTCCGATCATTGTTGTCTGGTTACATTTCAAAGTTAAGTTTTCACCAGATACTGTTATTAAACCATCTCCTGTTGCATTTAAGTAATAAGTTCCATTACAAAGAATTGTATCATTAACTATTGACATTCCAACTGATGGTGGAAAAATACTTGCATTGTTATCATTACAATCTGCAACTCCACAACTTCCACCTGTTGAATTAAAACCATCACCATCACTGTCTGTGCACGTAGTTCCATTCATTATAGTATAATTACTAAAGCTTGTAACATTAAATCTATAATCATTACCTCCTAAATCTTCAACATTACTACATATTGAAGAAGAACAAAGGGATCCATTTCTATAAATAACTGGATTTGCATTTAAGTTAATAATATTATAAAATGTAATAGTTGCGTTAGTGTTAAGTAAACTACTACTGCCACTAGGAGTGAATGATAAGAAATTATTACTAATTGTTGGGTTAACGTTTAATTCTAAAGTTGAGATTTCAGTTTTCTCTGAACTTAATGTTATTGTCCAGTTAATTTTACCATCTGAATTCTGGTAAACAATATTATTTGTTGCAGAAGCTGCATTTCCAATTCTAAATTTGAAATCATTAGGATTAGTTGTGTTAATTGTATTGTTAATGAAAGTATTGTTCATAGATGGATCTGTAGCTGTCGGATTTAAATTGATAGAAGAGTCTATGATAATGTTGCTATATATAAGATTATTACTTGAATTATAAAGATCTAATGGTGAGTTATTTAAAACATTATCATAGATAATGTTACGTTCAATTACATTTGTTAAGCTTATTCCTCCAGAAGTGGAATTTGTTATATTGTTATTAAAAATCAAATTATTTACTACTTGACCATTAAGTGCTATTCCTCCTACACCAGGAATAATGTTTTCTATGATATTATAAGAGATAGTATTGTTAATATTAGCCCCATACATTAAACGTATTGCTCTTGCTGAACAATTGTATATTTTGTTACCTGTGATATTAGAATTATTAACAATTAAGAGCATTATCTGATTACCACTGCTTCTTGTTATTGTATTATTATAAACAAGATAATCTTCTCCGGTTAAGAAAATAGAATCTGGATTTGTAGCATTATAGATTATGTTATTTGATATTGTAATATTTGAACCAGTATTTGAATATATTGGCAGAATTGTGTGATTCATTGTATTGCTTATTATTTTTGTGTCGTTCACAAAATTCAAACTTATAGCAGTTGTGTCTTGATTAAATATATTTCCTTGAATTAAATTGCCTGAACCCGCAGTGTAGAATTTAATTACATCAGTAGAGATATTATTCATATTGTTGTTTAAGATTGAGTTGTTTGCTGATCCTTGATGGAGATATACTGCATATCCCGATATGTTATATATTATATTAGAGGATATTATATTATTGTTGCTTGAACTTCTTAACTCTATACCTGTTGCTGGATTATCATGTATATTATTACCGGTTATATTTGAGTTGTTTGTAGTTTGTACTGTTATAGCAGTAGAAGAATAAGATACCGTGTTATTATACAGAAAGATATCTAAACAACTATTAAGACTTATTCCTCCTACACTTGCACTCCATATTATGTTATTTGATACAGTATTATTCTGGCTATCATCTACACTTATTCCACTAGACACATTAAATAAAGTATTTCTAGTTACGATTGAATTATTGGTATTTGTTAATTGTAAATTTCCTTGTGTGTGATTTATTCTGTTATCATAAATTTGAACAGTATAGGCTGTATTGCTTGCCCATATTCCAGATGAGACTAAAATGTTGTCATAAATTAAATTGCCCTCACCTGCATAATTTAATCTGATACCTACGGCAGTAGCATTTGTTATATTATTATTAAATATTGATATGTTTGATGTTCCAGTTTGAAGTAATATGCCTGAAGAAGCTAGATGTTGTATTACATTATTTGATATTGTGATATTGTGGTTTTGTCCTTCTAGATTTATTCCTCTTGCAGTGCCATTGATTATAAAATTTCCTGAAATATTTGAATGATTAAGATTGGTCAAACGTATTGCTTGGTTACTTGATGCATTTATTACTGTGTTATCGTATACTAAATGATTCAGTCCTGAAACAGAGATTCCAGCACCATAATTGTTCCATGTACACCCCCGGATTGTTATATTTTCTCTGTTATTTGCAACTATTCCTGTTCCTGTTCCTGAATTGTTTCCAACCATAATTGTACTATTACATTCTACGACTGTGTTATGGTTAGCGATAGCCATTAAATCTTCAGTAGTGTTAAGAGAATATGTTCCTGGACAGAACATTATATCGGCAGTTATTGTTAATGCTGCAGTTGGAGGGATAATACTAGCATTATTATCATTACAATCACAATTTAAATTTGTAGTACAACAACCAATAACTGTAGCATTAAAACCATCACCATCATTATCAACACAAGCTCCACTTACACTATAATTACTGAACTGAGTAACATTAAATTGGTAATTGTTTCCACCCAAATCTGTTACATTACTACAGATAGATGAATCACAAGCTACACCATTACGGTATGCTACAGGGGTTGTAACTCCAGCAACACTATAGAAAGTTAATGTTGCTGTTCTGTTAAGTAAACTATCATTATGACTTGGTGTGAAAGATATGAAATTATTTGTAATTATTGGGTTAATGCCTAAACTTAAACTTGAATTTTCAGTTTTTGTAGAGTCTAAAGTTATAGTCCAGTTTATTTTACCGTCAGATTCTTGGTAAATAATATTATTTGTTGCAGAGACTGTGTTTGAAAAAACAATTTTTGGATCTTCTGAATTTGTAGTGTTTATTGTATTATTGATTAAAATATTCTCTTCCGAAGAAGTTGTACCTCCTGTAAGAGTAATTGAACCATTTGAAACAATGTTCTCTCTTAAGAGGTTATAACTAGCATTGTTTAATGTAATGCCAATACCAGTTAAAGATATATTATTTCCAATAATATTATTGTCGTTAGAATTAATAATAGACATATATTCTTCCAAATTGTTTTCTTGTACTGTATTATTATAAGCACCGCTTAAGGAGATACTATATGGTGATCCCGAAAAGATTGTATTATCTGATACATTATTCCAATCTCCAAGAATACCTATAAATCCGCTACCACCACTTTGACCATAAAGAAGATTCTCAATAATTGTGTTATTATTAGAATTAATTCTTATTCCATCCACCGTAATTGAATTATTCCTTACAAATGCTCTCTCACCACTACTCAAAAATATTCTACCATCGTGTAAAACATTATTTGCGATAATTGTTTCATTTGAATTAACAATTCTTATAGCATTTTCTGAAGTAGTGTTTATTGTGTTATATGATATTGAATTATTGTTGCTTGAACTTCCCAAGTCTATACCTATCACTGTACAATTTTCAATAACATTTCCAGTTATATTTGAATTACTGGTATTGGATAAAGTTATTGCATAAACTTCAGTATTGTTTATTGTATTATCATATATGTGTATTGTTAAACCAGTATTAAATATACTTATTCCATTTCTAAGATTCATTGTATTATTATAAACTGCAATCCCTTCGCCTGCTTCACTTAAAGTTATACCCTCTTCACAATCGCTTATTATGTTATTAAAGACTGTTACATTGCCCGACCTTGGCTCCACATTAATTCCATAATTAGAGCTTTGTATTACATTGCCGTTGATAGTTATGTTTGCCACATCGTCGACTACATTTACTCCAGATTCGCCATTATTAAATATTATGTTACCAGTTACATTAGTATAATATGAATTAGCAGCTATACCATGGCCAGTAGTGTTGGTTATTGTGTTATTATACAAATTACACCTGGTACTTGAATCAGATATTACTATTCCATCACTAACATTTGTTATATCATTACCAAATATGTTGTTTCCTGTACTTGTTATTTCCAATTGAATTCCAACATCGCTTATGTTCTTTATTGTGTTATATGAGATTGTACTGTTTACAACTGTATTTACGTCCATTCCCCGATAACTCATATTGTACAAGCTATTATTGGTTATATTTGAGTTAATTGTGTTTGTTAGAACCATTCCATTAAAATAATTATAAAATGTACACCCCTTTATGGTGATATTGTTTTTACTATCAACATCTAATCCATTACCACTACCATCCCCAATTATTACTGTGTCATTACATTCCAAGGTTAGATTTTCTGAATTGATTTGAATCACCCGCACTGTTGCATTTACATAATAAGTTCCATTACAGACAATTGTGTCATTTACTATTGACATCCCATTATAAGGAGGTAATATGCTAGCATTATTATCATTACAATCTATAATACCACAATCAATACCTGAAGCATTAAATCCATCACCATCACTGTCTGTGCAAGCAGAAGGGGTTTCAAGAATAGTCAATGAATTACTCCAAACAGTGGTTCCATCTTCTGTACCATCGTTTAATGTTACTGTTGCGTTCCAGACTTCTCCTACGTTTGTTTCGTTGCTGACAATTAAGTCTGTTCTGTTTTGATAGAGTGCTAGGATATGTTCTGGTGATAAAGATCTGTTCCAAATCATCACATCATCAATTGTACCATTAAAATATTCACTTGGACTACTATCTCCTTTTACCCCTATACTAAAAGAATCTACATTTGAATTATAAGAAATATCTGTTGTTAATGTACCTAATGAACTTCCATCGGCATACATTTCTTTTAGGGTGTTGTTTTTAAACACACCGACAATATGGTGCCATTCATTATCATCATATGTTGTGCCCCATCCAATTGTTGAAGAAGCTGTTCCATTGTTTGCGCTTATCCTAGCTGATCCTGTAGAACCAATTCCAACCCAATAAAGTATATTATCCACATCTTTGTCTACTATGCTAATAATTGTTTGGCCTGTTGAAGAATTTGTTTTTACCCAAGCAGAAAATGTAAAAGGGTAAGAAGTTATAATCCCTAAATTATTTTTTATATAATCATCACCATCAAATTCGTAAGCTCCTTTTCCGTCATAGCCCCCAGTAGAGTTCCATGGGGCTTTGTAAACAGTACCATTATTACTATAAGGAGAATAATCTTTTGCACCATTAGGTGTGCCTACTATAGTTCCATCTAATGATCCACCTTCAAATGGCATGTTCAAGACTGTTAGAGGTGTTCCGTTCATGTACCAATTATTAATGTTCTTGATTGCATCATTGTCAGCATCTGAAGCATCCCAGTAAAGAGTTAAGTTTTCTGTTGTGTAATTTGTTCCTGAGGTGCTATTTAAGACAACATTACTCGCAGCTGGTGGAGAATTGAGTATCGTCAAACTATTACTCCAGACAGTAGCACCATCTTCATAACCATCATTTGGTATGATTGTTGCATTCCAGACTCCTCCTTTGTTTGTTTCTTGTGAGACAATTAAATCGGTTCTGTTTTGGTATAATGCTAATACTTGTTCTGGTGAGAGTGATCTATTGAATATCATAACTTCGTCTATTGTTCCGTTGAAATACTTAAAAATTGTATATCCTGCATTATACCTTACTCTACCTAAATAATAATCTTCTCCAAGAGCTTCAGCATGAAAATCACCTGAGAATGTATCTTCTTGAGTAACATTTGTATTATTTATATAAAATACAATATCTCCTCCAAAATTATGAGTTATGGCAAAGAAATACCAAGTATTATTATTTATATTTACATTAAGACCCGAAGGTGGACCCTGGTTATTACTATCTCTTACCCAAATACTAAGATTACCATAATTTACCATAACTCTAATAAGTTCATAATCACCATAATTATTAGAAAAAACTGCCCCTTGAATTTGATTAGAATTAGGAGTTTTAAACCAACCTGTTACTGACCAATCTTGTTCTGCATCAAATGTTCCTTTTGTGTTAAGATTATGTAAATTAATATAATCATCACTTCCATCAAACTCATAAGCTCCTCTTCCATCGTAGCCCCCTGTTGAGTTCCATTGAGGTCCTGAGTTTGTTGAATTTGCTACAATTGTTGCATTGTTTTGATATGGGGAGTAATCTTTTGTTGTTCCATTAGTTGGTGTTGTTGTTCCTTCTGTACTTCCACCTTCAAATGGCATGTTCAAGACTGTTAAAGAAGTGCCGTTCATGTACCAATTGAAAATGTTCTTGACACTATCTCCATCAGCGTCTGTTGTTGAGATATTATAAACAGTTAGGTTATCTGTTGTGTAGTTGTTAACTGAAGTTGCATTTAATATTGGTGTTGAATGTGTTGGTGCAGTATTATTAACTACAAAACACCATTCTTGTGTTACATTGTCATTTCCAGCAGTATCATTTGCATAGAATTTCCAGCAGATATTTTCTCCTCTAGTGCAATTAATTGTTCTTGTTATATTGTGTATGCATGATGCATTACTTTCACAATCTAATGTTGAAATATTTTCCATTGCACCACATGAAGAACCATTCCAGGAAAAGATTGAAGCATCTACACCTGTGTCATCTGACCAATTTATGCTAAACCATACTGAATCGTTAAATTTAGTTGTTGAGGTGTAATTTGTTAGATTATCTTGCCATGCTGGTGCTGTTGAGTCTGGTGTTGTACAACTAGTTGATGTTCCTCCCGGATATAGTGCATTAAGAACAGGATCATAATCCACTGCACCTGCTGCTCCATTTTCATCATCGTCATATATCAAGGTGTCTATATCGGCACAAGCTGTTGTATCCCACCAATTGTTTTCCGCCGTTATTGTGTCTGATTGGTTGTTTATTAAACTATAATCTGATGAAAAGAAATTATTATTTGAGATATTATGAATAGTGCTGTGGTTTAATAAATACAATCCCCATGTACTGCTGAAATTGTTTCCCTGTATTGTCCAGTTATCTGCTGCCTTCAGATACATACCAATAGTTACACTACTTTCAAATGTATTATTGATCACAATACTATCATTAAAGTTAACCCCCTGGTTAGTGCTTGTAGAGATAGCAGGAACACTAGCAAAAGGTAGATTTGTAAACCTATTGTTTGTTATTGTATCTGTTCCTAAAAATATAGATATTGCTGCCCCATTAAATAAATTATTATCAATAGTATGGCCCGCACTGAAAAGAATTACCGGATCAACGATTGTATTATTTAAGAAATAAGAACCTGTTCCTGTAAAAGTTAATATTCCCCAATAATCTGCTCCAATATAACTATTTGTTATGTTACAATTGTTTCCTACTACATATGCCGATATTCTATTATTTAATAAATTGCTATTTCTTATTACGTCACCATTACAATCTGCTGCTAGATAAAGTCCAGAATTAGATGATGGTAGGCCTCCACCCCCATCATTGTAACCGACGTGCCTTATTGTTGAATTGTCTATAAAGAAATTAGATGAAGAAACTATCCAAGTATAATAACCATTATTGGAATCTAATGCTTGCACAACTGAGTTGTTTGTTACATACATTGAACCAACATTATTTACTGTTATTCTATTGCTTCCATTGCTCGTTGTATTTATGTTAAAGGTAGTATTGATTAATGTTAAATTTCCAGGAGCATATGAACCTGATGCGTTTTTGAAATCTGTATATGCTGAACCAAAATCACTTAAATTGATGCTTCTTATTCTATGATCAATCCATGCCCCAGTTATATTTAAAACGGCCTCAATAATCTTATTGTCTGCACTGGTGTTAAAATAAATAGTTGCGTTTTCATTTAAATCCTCATTATAATCATGATTGCAAGTCGTACCATCAGTTATAGGAACATAATCATCTAATGTTTTATTATAACATAGTCCACCGACTCCAAATCCACCATCATTGATTACAAATAAAACATCTGTTCCCGGGAATCCGCCTGAATCTCCTGTGCTTAAGTTGTTATCTATATCAATAGCATAAAGCCATGCATTTGAAGTAGAGTTCATCCATAGTTGAAGTTGGTGTGTTGATTCATTCATTATAATTTTGAAAACTTCAGAAGCATATTCGTTCCAATTATCTGTGTAACCTGTTTCATCATCAAGTGTATTTGGTGTACCATCAATAATTCCACCTTGATTATTGCTTAGATCAAATTCTCCATTATTAAAGTAAGAATCCGGTGCAGTTCCTGAACCGATTGTTATATTTCCATTTATTGTAACAACTTCATTTTGACAAATTACATTACTGGTTACATTAAATTTTCCAGAGCCAGTATATGCTCCACCACAATAAGTTGTTGGTGCTGCTAAAACAGTCAATGAATTGCTCCAGACAGTAGCACCATCTTCAGTACCATCATTTGGTGTGATTGTTGCGTTCCAGACTTCTCCAACATTTGTTTCCTGAGATACAATTAAATCAGTTCTGTTTTGGTATAATGCAAGGACTTGTTCTGCAGTTAATGAGATATTATAAATTTTAACTTCGTCAATTGTACCATTAATATTCTGAGTTGGGTCTAACCCCATACC
>JBDRMB010000028.1:0-14280 GCA_043812455.1 archaeon
AATATGGCTCTAAGATGAGAGCCAGGAAATTTAAAACACAGAAAATTGAATTACTCTGTAAAGTTTTAGCTTATAATATTGAAAGAGCGATGAGGGATATTATAGAAATGCTAAAAACACTAATGGCATTTCTACAAAGCCTGAGAGATTTAATATTTTTAGAAATAAATTAAAATTTAATAAAAAAATAAAAAACAAAAACTCTACTTCTTACCTTTACCAAATCCTTCAAAAGCTTTCAGGACTTCTAAAGGTATTGCAAAGATAATCGTATTACTCTGATCACTGGAAAGATCATTAATACTTTGCAGAGTTCTCAAATGCAATGCTCCTGGCGCCTTAGCTAAAGTAGTAGCTGCCTTTGCCATATTATTGGAAGCAATAACTTCACCTTCTGCTTTAATGATCACAGCTCTTTTCTCACGTTCAGACTCAGCTTCTTTTGCCATAGTTCGTTTCATATCGTTAGGTAATTCAATATGCTTCAAATCTACAGATTCTACCTTGATACCCCACGGATCAGTTGCTTCGTCAACGATCTGTTGAATTCTTTTTGAAATTGCATCTCTTTTGTTCAGCAATTCGTCAAGAGTAACTTCACCAACAATATCTCTCATCGTAGTTTGAGATAATTGAGATACTGCATAAAAGTAATTTTCTACCTTAATGATTGCCTTTTCTGAATCTGAAACTCTGAAATAAAGTACTGCGTTAACTCTTACAGAAACATTATCTTTAGTAATACAGTCTTGATCAGGAACATCAACTGCTTTTACTCTTAAATCTACTCTCTCCCAACTTTGGATTATCGGAATAACTATTCTTAACCCTGGTTTCATAATCCCTTTATATTTACCTAATGTAAACTTAACTCCGTGTTGGTATTCCTTAACAACTTTCAGGCTTGCCAAGAGAATGATCACAATTCCAATAGTTACTGGATTTATGAACAGAAACGCTAAATATTCATATGCCATATTAAAACCCCCAATTTATCTTGTATTTTAGTTTAATTTATTTAATATTTTCTAATTCCTAAACTATGCATTACTAACTTTTCTTTTCCCTAACTCTATCTTTATCGTATTCTTCATGATGTGGTGTAAAGACAGTGCACAATGCACAAACAATCTTTTAATTTCAATTTCTTTATCTGAACAGTTCTTAGGATATTTTTCTGACTGTTTGTAGAATTTTCTTAACTCTTTATCAAATTGTGCATAATTTTCAAAATTGAATTTGTAAAATGTTGAGTAAGCAATCTCAGATAATTCTTTAAGTTGAATCAGTTGTTTGATTGTATCTTTATCAAATTTGTCTTTCCTAGTTAATTTTGATATTAAGAAATTGTAAGTGCTACTGATAATTTCAAAATGGTCCATGATTGCATGCAGATTTGTTTTATTTTTTTGAACAACATTTAAACTAATCAACCTCATCCCATAATATACAAACCTCCACATGTGTAAAACATCGTTCTGAATGGTATTAAGGTTAGTATCTCGGTTTTCAAAAAATTCTAATAGTTTGTTATTAATCTCTTTTGTCAAGATAAATAATCTCCTGATAGTCATGTTAAACTCTTCTTCATCAACTTTTGATACTTGTTTGATCAAAGTGGAGTGATCATCTTGTTCAAATATCTCAAATCCAATGTTGTTAATGACAATTTTTGTTAAGAATTCTGATACTGCGACCGGTTTAGTATCATAATAACTGCCTGTCTCTGTATTTTTGTTTTTGTAAGTCAACAATACTTTAGTAAACCCTGTACTATAAATTTCCATTAATAGGATATCGATAGTTTTAGCTTTGAAATTAGTAATGTCAAGTTTAAGAGTATATTCTTGTTGTTTGATTTCTTCTGCTCTAATTGTAATTTTATCTTCTTCTACTGCTAAGTCTATATCTTCACCGGATTTGAGGTTACGTTCATCTACCCACTTTTTTGGCAGGTTGATTGTGAAACTTCCTCCTCGGCCTTGTTTTATGAGTTTTCTTTTCATTTATGTGTAAAATATGCTTGTTTCTATATAAATCTATCTATTCCCCATATGGATAATATTGAAAACATATTTATACTAAGATGGTTGTTACTACGTAATAATAACTTGGTGGATTTAGAGGGGATGGGTGAAATAAAAAAATGACAAAAATAATTGATGATGTAATTGGAAAAATACTTACTGATAGTAAGATTGATCTAATGCTTTTACGTGACATTAATTCTAGGGGGAGACAAACTTACTGTACTGCAGAAGGTTTACGCGAAGCTAATCTTACAACTGACTATTTATTACATGATTTTCGTAATAATCTCGAAAAGAAAGGGGCAGTTGCTTTAGCAGTTTTAGGTGGAATTGCTTGTACTGTTGGTGCTGTAGTAATGTATTCTAACAGTTCTAAGGGTGATACTAGTGTAAGTAATGGATTATTACCACTTGCAGGTGCAGTAGCAACTACTGGTTTAGTGTTTGGCGCTGCTAAACTTCTTGATGATTATGTTACTAAGAATGTTGATCAGAGATATAATGCACGATACATGGTTAGGTGAATAAGAAAAATGAGTGAAGATACAGATATGGTTGTGCATGATTATGAACGGCTATGTAATGATTATAACAATGCCAAAAAAGCTGCCAGGGATCTTAATGATTTCTTAAAGTCTATGGGTTTTAGAACAGTCAGAAATATAGATACTGGTATTCATTATGATCCTTATATTGAAAAAAATCTCAGAACCCAACAGCGGATTATGTTAAGAGGAAATGATGTAAGAGCAATAGCAACATTATCCACTCTTGAAGATCCTAATGATCGAAGAGTTCATACTTACAGCTGTTCTTTAGAATTAGAATATAAAAATAATCGTGAGAATATTGGAGATTTTATGTTTCTTAGATGGGATCTACAGGACGAGCTTGGTATGTGTTAGGGGAGAATAAGAAAATGAATAAAATGAAACCACTACAAGTATTAACCTTAATAGCTGCAATGGCAGCAACTCCTGCTTTTGCAGATGATGAAAAACCAGTTAATCAAGATTATACTGAAATACAACCAACAAACCAAGAAAAAGTTATGACTTTAGCAGAAGCTGTTAAAGAAGACCCAGACGCAATAGTTCAAAATACTTGTGGCGAAAAAGACACTTATGTTTTCTGTGGTGATAATTACATAAAAGAAATTCCTTGGTTAGACTGGACTAATATAACTCTTGTTTATCTTGATGGCACTACAAACCAAGATAATGTTACTCCTGAAGAAAAACATCTTTTTAATCGTTATAGATTAAGTCCAAATGAATTAGGAAATGAAAACAGGTTAGGCGACAATAAGATAGATAATAATAATGATGCATTAAGAATTTGTCTCGGTGGGATTTCTTGCATAGACTTTGGATTTACCGATGATTGTTTAGATGGTTTGTTTGCAGATATTGACTTTGGTGCTAGTCCTTGGGAAAGATCTGAAAAATGTCCAAGAGAATATGGCGATTTTCTAAGAAACGGTGAAAGATCTGGTGCCTCCCCTTCAAAATCATGGGAATACATGACTTATGATGAGGAATATTCTCAGGGAGGATGGTTTGGTCATTATCCAGGAAATGAAAGAGCAGAGTTGAATGAAATTTACATGACTTTTGTTGATATTGCTTTAGATTTGATTGAGAATGGAGAATAAAGAATGAACCAAATTCCAGAAAATTTAACATTTGATGAAATGGTTGATAGAGTTGTTAGATTCTATGACCAAGAAGAAAGATCAAGAGCAGCTTCTGTTCTTTATGCAAATAGTCATTTTTTCGAAGAAAAAGGTTTGAAGGAGGGTTTTCTTAGATATCAATTTAATCAATTTGTTGATAGAATCAGATCAGGAAAAAAACATAAATTCAGGGTTTCGTTTCAACAACCCGAAAAAAGGTATGATGGACGTTCTGTTTATACCTCTAATTTTCTTGAAGGTGTTCCAAATAAGGATAAAAAAGGAAGTCCTAATCTTCAACAAGGGAATAGAAGTTTTGGTAATCTGGATCTATGCGAAATTCTAAACTTGCAAAATTCTACTTTTAATCACATGCGGAGGGTCATGAAAGATGGTTTTGATCTAATTATGCCACCAGTTGTGATGACTTATGGCACTTTGGATGAATTTGAAAGACCACTTTCATATGAACAGAAAGAGGATATAAAATAACTAACCCCTCAACTTCCTGACCTTTTCCTCAATAGTAAAGTACACCAGTATCCAAACAATAAACAACACGATTCCTCCAAGTAAGAAAGCTGTTGTTGAAACTGCACCAGATAAAAATATAGAAAGGATAAACATCACTATCGAAAGTAACAAGATGGCAAAACTCCAATACTTAACATTTTCTAACATCATTATTCGCAATTTTTCTTTCGTAAGATTATTTTTTTTAGTTTTTTTCATAGTAGTAACCTCATGAACATTCTTCGTTAATACTTTCCACAGTTAAGGTAAAGTCACTTCCAGGTATTGTTGGGTGAGAAATAACTTCACTTTCTTCACCAACATCTAAAATAACAATTTCTTTACCAATTATAACTCCAGTAGATTTGTAAGATAACTCTATAGCTACAGGCGTTGGGTCTTCCTTAATACAATAGTCTGCACTACTAATCAATTTCCAAGCAATTGCTCCCGCCATGGTATAACTTCCCTGTCCTCTTGACAATATAACTTCATCACCATCAGAAGTAGTTACATGAACTTCATTGAAGTTACATTTCTCTTCACAATCACCTTCGGTATCATAAATGTCAGTCATCTTACCACAGAAGCGATCGATACAAACTTCATCCCATTCGCAGCCATCGTTATTTGTACATTGAACTTTAACTTTTGGTTGCTCTACAACCAGTTCAGGTTCTTCAATAGGAGTTTCTTCAGTAACAACTGGTTCTTCCCCTACTGCTGTTTCCTGTGAATCTTCAGTAACTAATTCTTCACAAGCAGAAATAAGTAACACCGTGGAAATTAAAACAATCAATATTAAAACAAAACTTTTTTTATTCATCGCAAACACCTCAATTAAATAGTTCCTCTAGAATAAATAATTGACTTATATAAAGTTTCTGTAAAGTTAGGTCCTGTAGAATTGCTTAATCCCATTCAGGTTACATTATCTTTATAAAGGAGCTAAACTTAACTACTCTTATAAAAATTAAACTTATAAGAGGTGTAGATAATGGTTAAAGAGTTAGAACAATTAAGTAAAAAGTCTGAACATGCAATAAAATTCTTAGCAGCAGAATTTGGCTTTGTTGAAGAATTGGAAAATGAACTTGCTCAAGCTGAAAGAGAAGAACCTGCCGGTGCAGCTAAAAAAGCTAAACAAATGCTTAGAACTTACCGTTGGGTTGCAAGATCTGAATATCGTTCTGCTCGCGATGAAGATGCAATTTTAGATTTATTGGGAGAATTAGAGAAAATTTTACCAAAAAATGAAAGAGAAAATGCAGAAACTTACCGTAAACAGCTTAAGATAGCTAATGACATTTTGAAAAAAGCAACTTCCTTTTACACTGGAGAATTGAAAAAAGATATTTCTGACGTTGAAAAAGATGAAGCTTTGATTGCTCAATTAGAAAAAGATCCAAAACATGCCAGAGCTGATCAGTTAAGAGCAAAATTGCAAGCGGACTTTACAACACTGAAAAAAGCTTTGGCTAAACTAAAAGAATGGACGAGTACTAATACTACTCTGGTTGAAAGCATTGAACGATGGAATGAACATCTGCAGCAGTTAGCTGCTTAATTTTTTTTTAAATTTTAGATTAACTTTATATAATCCTTTATTCTCATTCTTATTATAATTATTCAGGTGATAATGATGAAACATGTTTTACAAATTGGTGTTATTATTTTGATTATAACCTTTTTAATCAGTTGTTCTGGTTGTTCAACTGGCCGAGATGATCAAACTGAACTAGCACCTTCAGAACTAGAAAAACCATTCCCAAAAGAAGAATTGTGTGGAAACAATTTCTGTGATGATGTTGAATTTGATATTGGAAATTGTCCAGAAGATTGTGCTGATGTTGATGAAGGTGTTGTATATTTGGGACTAATGATCCATCTAGAAGGTTGGGAAGAACCAGACGGTAGTGTTGATGAAATTAAATATTATGCTTGGACTGATCGAGCAAAAGAATTAGCAACAGTTTTGGAAGAATATGATGCTAAAGGAACTTTTGAAGCCCATCACGAATTAGTTCTTGCTAGTGAATTGTATGGAGACGATACTTTAAACGAATTGTATGGTCGAGGTCATGGCATTGGCGTTCATGCTGATCTTGGTGGTCCTGGTTCTAAATTTGAAGGTTATACTACTGAAGATATGACTTCTGATATGGAAGAAATGAGAGTTGACATGGAAAGAATCACTGGTTTAGATATCAGACACGTTTCTGGGATTTGTTCAGAGGTTGACTGGGTTCAAGCGGCACTTGACGCTGGTTATGAATTTACAACTGGCGGAGTTATGATGTGTGGTTTATCATTAGATGAAAAAAATATTCCTGCAGGTTACACCAGAAAAGATTTTCTTGAGGATTATCATGGAATTCTTCCAGACAGCGTTGAAGAAAGACTTCATCCTTGGAGAGCAGCTACTGGTACTGACTGGTTAACCCCTGCTGAAGAAGGATTAGTTATTTTAGCATCTGATGGTGTAATTGAAGGTATGTACGAACAATATGGTGGAAATTCAGGCCATATGACTGATCAATTCAACCAAGATGATATAGATCAATTTATCAGTTCGTTGGAAGAATCAATTTCATTATCAAGGTCTGACCGAGTTAACCAAATGTATGTGGCAGTCAGTATTGGCAATGGTATGGACGAAAGTGTAACAAGAGATTGGTTAGAAGCAATTGAACCTTATGTAGAGTCAGGTCAAGTTGAGTGGAAGACGTTGCCAGAAATCTATGATGCATATGTTGCTTGGGAAGCAACAATCTAATTTAATTTTTTCTTATTTATATCCAAACAATTTATTGTACTGTTTATGATCAACTATACTTAACACAAAAGCAAAAATTTCTATTCTGTTTCCTTCAAGGGTGTAAAGAAGTCGCCAATAGTTTGAAAGTTCAACTCTGTAAAGATTTTGAATGCCGATCTTTTGAAAAGTTTTTGGGATTAGTTTTTTTGCAATAGGATCTCCTAACTGTGGATTTTCTTTCAGGATGGTTATTACCCTGTTAATAGATTTTAAAAGAATTTGAGATTCCTTATTATCTCTTTTCTTTAATTCCAGATAACTATTTTTAGCTTGTCCTTTCAACAAAACTCTAACTTCTTTACCAGTAAACAATTTCAAACCTCTAATGTATCTTCAAACATTTCTTTCAAATGTTTGGGTTCAGAATAAATCCATTGAACACCTTTAGGGCCATAAATAATCTTTCCACTTTTCCAAAGATAATCTAAAATTACCTGTAAAGTTTGGTGCATAATTTGTTTTGGCAATTGTTTTTTTAATTCAGAAATTTTTATTGGCAAATCTCGATGTTCTTTGAGAAAATCTTCTACCATTAAAACAGTACTTAGGTTAGGATACCTTTTAGTTTTATTATCTTCTCTGTGGATAACTTCAGTTTCTGTAAATTTAATAGCTTCTGTTGTCATTTTATTTATCAATTGATATCTAAAAAGTATCGGAATATATAAACTTTGTGCTTATTTATTCAATTTTTCTCGGATAGCTAAAACTAAGAAATATATTGCAATTGTTGCCATACTTCCCAAAAAGAACCATAACGCAATGTCTCCAAGGAAGTTCCATTGATTGTAAGCACCAGTACCAACATCAACACAAGTCCTTACTGCTTCTGGGGCACTATTACTTAATAAGGGTGCAACAGTATCATCAACTGCTTCTTCAGCAAGATCCATTTCAACTTCTTGCATGACGCCCGATTCTGCCATAACTTTACCAATTTGCACAGTCCCTTGGCCAATTATCTGAACAAACTTGATAATTGCACTTATTCCTAACATAATTCCTGCTACTGGTAAAATTGATTTCAGTTTTGCTTTCAAGCCAGAAACTTTTCTTGGTGTGATAATAATATATTTGTTAGCCAATTTGTAATGGTTAATTTCTCGGCCTTTGGCACTATAAGTAAATTCTTCAGCTACAATTAAACTTGCTTCTTGTAACTTTTGTAAGTGGTAATGCACAGTAGAAATTGGTATATTAAGATCTTCAGATAATTGTGATTCGGTGGCAGTATCTTTATCTGCTAAATAATTTAAGATTTTTCTACTAGTACCGCTAGTGATAGTTTCCGCTAGCTTTTTAGTCTGTTTATCGTTCAGATCAACCAACAAAAGGTTTGATTTTGCCATTGTTATATTGCTAAATAAGGTTATTTAAGAAGGTTTTGATAATTTTGAACGAAGTTGAAGTTAAGGGTATGTCCCAAGAGTCCACCAGCATCAGTAAAAATGCCTTTTGGTTTAACTGTGAGTGCGTTGCGAGGGGTTGCTCCCTACGGGAACGCAGCACCTTATAATTTAAGAATCAAGCATTTTTAAGCTGGTGGTCGAGCGTTAGCGAAACTTGGGACATACCCTGAAGTTAAGTAAGGTTTAAATATTCTCTTTTATTATTAACTTTTATGATAATCAAAGCAAAAAACTTTACATTACGCCCACCAAAGAAGTCAGATGCTAAAAGTTATTATGAAAATAAGAACGACCCAATTATTGAGAAAAGTTTTTATCATTTCAGATATCCTTATTCTTTAGAAAAAGCCAAGAAATATCTAAAAAAAATTATTTCTGAAAATAAAACGAAAAAAGGTAGAAGTAAAGACATTTTTATCATCGAAGTTGGAGGAAAAGCTGTTGGAGAGATAGGTTTAGAAGAAATCCTTCCAGAATTAAGAGCAAAACTATTTTACTGGATTGGAAAAGATTATCGTAAGAAAGGTATTGTAACGGAAGCTGTTAAGTTAATAGCTAAACATGGATTTGAAAAGCATAAATTAAGAAGGATTTATGCTTGGGGAAGGACTTACAATAAGGCATCAGCGAGAGTTTTAGAAAAAGCAGGTTTTAAGTTAGAAGGGATCATGAAAAAGAATTTTCTTAAAGATGGAAAGTATTCTGATGATTTTATTTATGCTAAAGTAAGATAATCAACAAAAACAAAAAATAGAAAATAAAAAAAGAAAAATTACTTTTTCTTACTTTTGTTCTTTCGAACTCTTTTAACAACAAACCATACTAATAATGCAATTATTGCCCAAGGTATAACCCAGAACAATAGACTCAATACATCATTAACACTGCTAATCAAACTTCTAACTAGATCTCCTAATCCAATTAATGCAATGTTAGCATAACTTGATTGTTCTTCTTGCATACCAAAGTAAATTGTAGAATAACTTACCTGTGCGTCTTTGTTTTCTAAAGCTTCTTCATAGTATGCAATAGTTCTTTCAATGTCAAAGATTTTATCAGTCAAATCAATCTTGTCACTGATATCATTAGTTTCAGTGTACATTTCTTCATATCTAGCTAACCGTGCTTGTTCAGTTGCCAAACTTTGTTCTAAATCAAGATAACTTTCAGTTATATCTCTTGCACTTTCACTGAAAGAAGTAACTTCACCTAATTCTTTCAGTTGAACAACTAAATCATCATACTCTCCAGCTTCGACTTTGATTGTATAATAACCGTAATAGTAAGATGCAATTCCTTCACCATATCTGTTAACATTTTCATTTAAGATGTAACCATCTGCAACATTAATTAGTGATTTCAAACTATCAGAAGCTTCAGAAAACTCTCCACGTTCAATCTCTGTGTAAAGATTTCCGGTTTTAGTTATCAGTCGTTCTTCAACTTCTGGTGCAAAACTTTCATCAGGATAATAATATCCACCACTTCTAGCATATTGGACATCTTCTACGGCCATTTCTGCAACAGCATAATCATACCCACCATAACTTTTACTTAACACTCCGGTACTAGTAACATTAAGGAATGTTGGTACTAAGAATAAAACAAGTACAACTAAAACAATCAGCCAGTTTTCTTTTATTTTTTTGAATTGATCTTTAAATCCCATTTTTGTAACCTCATTTAGTTAATTTATTTTGTTTCATTGAATTTTCTTAAACTATGTTTAATTAAGCTTAACACTACAAAGAATACTATTTTAGTATATAAACATTAAGAATGGTTTAAGTTGAGTTGAAGTTAAAAAAAAGTAAAGTTAAGAATAAAAACAAAAATCCTAAGGCAACATCCTGTCAGGATCTCTAGGCAACAGAACAGCTTCACGAACATTGTCTAGATTCAATAACCTTTGCGTAATCCGATCAAGTCCGAAACCGATTCCACCGTGCGGCGGCATTCCAAACTTAAACAGTTCAACATACTTTTCCATCAAATCTAGGTTTAAACCTTTCTCATTAGCCTGTGCACGTAATTGTTCTAACCTGTGTTCACGCTGTCCACCTGTACAAATTTCTACACCTTTATACAACAGATCAAAAGATTTAGTTTCTTTAGATTCTGTGTCTGGTTTCATATGATAAAATGGCCGAACTTCCCATGGGAATTTTGTCAGGAATACAAAATCACAACCATACTTATCTTTTACAATTTTACCCAATAGTTCTTCACCTTCAGGATCAAGATCATCATCTTCAGAATATTTCTTACCACGATCAGCTAACATCTTTTTAGCATCTTCCATTGAAATTCGTGGAATTTCTTTAGGAGCGTTCAATACAACTCCCAATCTTTCCAAATCAAAAGCAGCTTCTTCTTTCAATCGACCTAGTAAATTTTTAATCATCAGTTCAGCAAAATCCATCAATTCATTTTCATTTTCAATGAACGCCATTTCACAATCGACACCAGTAAACTCTGCTAAGTGTCTAGTGGTGTGTGACTTCTCTGCTCTGAATACTGGAGCAATTTCATAAACACGTTCTAAACCAGCAGCCATGAACATCTGTTTATAGATCTGTGGTGATTGAGCAAGATATGCATCTTTGCCAAAATAATTTAATGTGAAAATTTCTGCACCAGATTCTACACCTAAACTGGTTATCTTAGGAGTATTTACATTAGTAAATCCATTAGATTCAAAGAAATCTATCAAAATCTTAGCAATCTTACTTCGAATTTTAAAGATTGCCTGCTTGTTCAAATTCCGAACATCTAAGAATCGATAATCTAACCTTGTATCTAAGTTAGAATTGCTTTTATCTGTGTTGTCTAAAGGTAGTGGAACTTCAGATAAATTAACAATATCTAATTTACTAATAACAACTTCAATTCCCCAACGTGATTCTTTATTTTCTTTTGGAGTTCCAATAATCTCAACTACAGATTCTTTAGTAAGATCATCAATTTTGTTGAAATCAAGTTCTTCCGTTTTAGATTTTAAAGCAATAGTTTGCATATCACCAGTATAATCACGAAGAATTATGAATTTGATTTTGTTCAAGTTACGAACTTCTTGTACCCACCCTTTTAGTAGGACTTCAGACCCTATATTATCCTTAAGATTCTTAATAAGTATTCTTTTCATTGTGCTTTTATCGTAATCTATGGAGGTATTTAATGTTTTTGTTTCAAATAAGACGCGAATGAAAAAGGGGGCAGAATTTGAGCTTAAATTTGCTTGAAATTGGCCCTTTTCGACCAAAAAATTTATAAAGCCAATACGCTACTAATAAGTAGTTAAAATAAGCACAAATACACTAAAATGCGAGGCACAACTATACCTTTGGTACTAGCAGCAGGTTTGGGTTTAGCTGGTATGCTCGGCTGTGATATGTCTCAAACAAGTCAAAGTTCTCAACAAACTTCTATTAAAAAATTACCTTCAGAAGAAATCGAACTTTCAACATTAGATTTACGTTTAGAACAGATGGCTAGATTAAATCCCAATCATAACGGTTTAGATACTTGGAAAAGAGTTGCTGAGAACGAATCAACAGTGGATTCTTATCAAGCTCGAACGGGGTTACCATTTTCTCTAATTAGTTCACATTTGGAAACTGAAACTAAATTTAATCCTTATTTAGTTTCTACTGCCGACGCTCGAGGTGATGTGCAAGTTATGGAAATTGCTTTTTTAGAAACTATGTATACTGTTTTAGGAGTACCTGGCGGATTTAATTCTGCAGGTCTATCAAAAGTAAGTTACCTTGATCAAGAACTGTTAGCACAAAAAGATCGCTATAATATTTTACATCAAGAAGCTTTTGCAGACTTAGATGATGACACTTATTTGGAAATCCAAGAAATGTTTGAAAATTCAGGATTTAGTATTTGCGATTATTTACAGAATAAACAAGCAAGGATTGATGAATACACAACTTTAAGCTCTCAGTATGACGAGCTTAGAAATGACGGTGAAAAAGGTGAATGGACTCATCGGAAAGAAATTAGAGAAATTCTTGCTAAAAGAAGAAAACTTTTACGAGCACAGGAAACAGATAATCAAAAGTTAAGAAAAAATCTAAAAAAATTTTGGGATGATGAAATTGCTATCAAAGGAACTCCAGTAAAAAACAGAAGTGGGCGAACTTTATGGTACGAGATTGATCCGAGCAAAGCTCCAGAAGGTTTTGTAGCAAACTTAAATCTAATTTCTGCACTTAATTTCATGCGAGAGTACCGTCAAGCATTAGATGAAGAGATGCCTTTGATAGGTCCAGTAGATTTCGAAGCTCCTTCCGTTGAAAGAGCAATCTTAAGTTACAATCCAACTTATGATTATCTTCATGCAATAGAAGGTAATTATGATACTATACATATTTTTGTTGGAGAAAGTAAGGATTAGAAGATTAAAATAATTAAAAATAAAATAAAAATTAAACTCTTCCCCTTAACCGTTCTGCAGTTAAAATTTTCTCAACAGCTAAAAGGTAAGTGTTAGTTCGGAAATCATGACTACTGCCATCGTACTTCTGCCAAATCTTGTCAAACGCAGTTACCATTTTATATTTTAATCTTGTTTTGATAGTTTCAGCATCCCAGTAATAACCATAATTGTTCTGTACCCATTCAAAGTAACTTACCGTTACACCACCTGAGTTTGATAAAGTATCTGGAAGAACTAAAGTTCCTTTGCTATGAAGAATTGCATCAGCTTCTTGAGTTGTAGGTCCGTTAGCTAATTCGAGTACAATCTTTGCTTTAACATCATTAGCATTTGCTTCAGTGATAACACCACTTAATGCAGAAGGAACAAGCACATCGCAATCAAGTTTCAATAATTCCTCATTTGAAACCAGTTGTGCACTTTCAAGTTTAGTCACACTCTTAAAATTTTTCTTAACTTCAATAACTTCATTAATGTTTAAGCCATCAGGATTATAAATTCCACCATTAGAATCTGAAACTGCAACAACTTTGTAACCTGCTTGAGATAATAAAATGGCAGCATTCATTCCAACGTTACCAAAACCTTGGATAACCACCCTATTACCATTCAAACCAATTTTCTTAACAGCTTCTTCTAAAACGTAAACTCCACCAAGTGCGGCCGCAATATCACGAACTAATGAACCACCCAGTTCAAGAGGTTTACCAGTAATAAAACCTGGAGCTTTTTCACAATAAATTTTTTCGAACTCGTCCATCATCCATGCCATGATCTGTGGAGTTGTATAAACATCAGGGGCAGGAATATCTTTAGTAGGTCCGATATGTTGATGAAATGCCCGTACCCATTTCCTGCTGATCTCTTCAATTTCAGCAACACTCATTTCTTTTGGATTACAAGTAACACCACCCTTTGCACCACCATAAGGAATATCTGCTACTGCACATTTGATTGACATCCAGAATGCTAAAGCTTTAACTTCATCCAAATTAACTTCTGGATGATATCTGATTCCACCTTTGGTAGGTCCTCGAGCATCATTGTACTGAACACGATAAGCAGGGTATGTTTTACCGTTGACTTCTAATGTCGCTTCATGGACACGTTGCGGACTTTTCAATAATTTCAACTCACTTTCAGGTATGTTTGCAATCTGTCCAATATTGTCTAAAAATTTGATTGTTGTCGTGAATTCCATTGCTATTTTTGGCATAAGAATTGTTATATAAAGATTGTGTATTTTGAGGCACCGTAGAATTGCTTTTTAAATAAGTATAAATAGCACCATGATTTCTTTTTTAGTGGTAAAACAAAAAAAGAGGTGCTATTTATGGTTGAAGTAATAACATATAAGTTCAAAAAGTTTTCGGAAATTGTCAATAAAC
>JBDRMB010000029.1:0-90467 GCA_043812455.1 archaeon
ACTGGTTTATTGAACGCCTTAATCGTGAGATTAAGAGAAGAGTTAAGTGGTTTTCAACCTTCCAAAGTTTAGAAGGTGCTAACTCTTTCTTCAGTCTTTGGTTCCATCATTGGAACCTAAGACCCTCAACTTGACTATACCCTAAAAACCAAAACATTAAAAAGCGAAAATGTTCTCTTTGCAAAGATGCAAGATAAAATCTTTGATATTCTGTTACAGAACGATGATATTACTTGGAAAACTTTGATTTATGATTTGGTAAAATCTGAAGAAATGGATCCTTGGGACATTGATGTTACTCTATTATCTCAGAGGTTTATTACAGTAATCAAAGAGATGCAAGAGAATGACCTTAAAATTTCTGGCAAAATGCTTCTGGCAGCAGCAATTTTGCTTAAGATGAAATCTGCACATCTGATTGATCATGATATTGCTTTGCTTGACCAGTTAATCAACGAAACTGAAGAAGAAATTATGGACGAAGTTGAAGATTGGATGGACGAATCTGGACAGAACAAACCTAACGAACAACAAAAGTATAAGCTTATTCCTCGTAATCCACAACCTCGTGACAGAAAAGTTTCAATCCATGACTTGGTAGACGCTTTACAGAAAGCAATGGAATCTAAAAGGAAAATATTGCAAAAGTATAAACCTGTCAAATTCAGTATGCCAGATAGAAAATTTGATATCATGGAAATTATCAGAGAATTGTATAACAAGATAACTTACTATTCTGATAAAGAGGAGGGTAAAGCAAAGGAACTAACATTTACCAAACTTCTCCCGCCAAGGCCAGGCAGGTTAGAAAAAGTGTACACTTTCATTCCGATGTTACATTTGGACAATCAACGGAAGATTAATACCAGGCAAGAAGAAGAGTTTGGTGAGATTTATATCAGTTTGATGAATGAGAAGATTAAGAAAGGAATTACTAAACAAAATAGAGAAAAGATAGCTACTGACATTCCGGGCCAGCATTATCTGAAACGGAAAAAGGTTGATAAAGATGCTGGGAAGAACAAAAGATGTAAAGAAAGTAGTACTGATAACAAAAAGGTTAAAATTAATTCTAAACAAACAAAATCCAGTAAAAAACTTAAGAATAAAGCTAAAAAGTAATTCTTACCTAGTCACTATTACAAAACATTTTTAAAATACCCATATAATTAAGTTTCAGTTCTTAACAAAACCATGAAATCTACCAAGAATATCAAAGTTCCTGCAAAAGTTGTTGACCAGGTTATCGGCCAGGAAGAAGCAGTTAACATTATCAAAAAAGCAGCCCTTCAGCGAAGGCACGTTCTATTAATTGGAGAACCAGGTACTGGAAAATCTATGCTTGGTATTGCTTTATCTGAACTATTACCAAAATCTGAATTACAAGATGTCATTGCTTACCCAAACCCTAATGATGAAAATGAACCAATCATTAAGACTGTTGAAGGTGGCAAAGGTAGGGAAGAAATTCAAAAAGCGCAAATGGACTCTAAACAATTGTTCAAAAACATGCGTTTCTTATCATTTATTTTAGCAATTATTGTTATGATTGCTCCCTGGTGGGCACGATGGTACTACAAATCTGATGTAATGTTTACTGCATTCTTTATTGGTGGCATGATGTTCCTAGTAGCATTTTCAATCATGATGAATCTGGGGCCAAAAGCTTTAGGTGGTGGAAAAACTATTCCTCCTAAATTGATTGTAGACAATTTTAATAAGAAAAGTGCACCGTTCTTTGATGCTACTAGCGCACATGCTGGCGCTTTACTTGGCGATGTACTTCACGATCCTTTGCAAAGTGGCGGTTTAGGTACCCCAGCTAACCAGAGAGTAATTGCTGGAATGATTCACAAAGCAAACAAAGGTGTATTGTTCCTTGACGAGATTGCTAATCTTAGCCTGCGTAGTCAACAAGAATTATTATCTGCTCTGCAAGAAAAGAAATTTCCAATCACTGGTCAATCTGAACGATCGTCTGGTGCAATGGTAAGAACTGAACCTGTCCCTTGCGATTTTGTCATGATAGCGGCAGGTAATTTAGAAACTATCAAAGGTATGCACCCAGCCTTACGAAGTAGACTGAGAGGTTATGGTTATGAAATTTATATGAATGAAACTATGCCTGATACTAAAGAAAATCGTATGAAATTGGCTACGTTCATTGCTCAAGAAGTTAAGAAGGAAGAAGGTAAAATCCCACACTTCTCATTGGAAGCCATAAATGTAATTATCAGAGAAGCTCGACGTCGTGCAAGTAGAAAAGATCATTTTACTGTCCATTTACGAGGCCTGGGAGGTCTGGTTCGTGCTGCCGGTGACCTGGCTCGAGAAGATAAATCCGAATTTGTAATGAAAAAGCATGTTGTTGCTGCTAAATTATTAGCTCGGCCACTGGAACAACAAATTGCCGACAAATACATTGAACGAAAGAAAGAATATGAAGTTATTGTTACCGTTGGCCAAAGAGTTGGTAGAGTTAATGGTTTAGCAGTTATTGGTTCTGGCTCATCTTATTCAGGAATTTTATTACCTATCGAATCTGCAACTGCAGTTGGTGGTAAAAAGGCACAGATTGTAGCTACTGGTCGTTTAGGTGAAATTGCAAAAGAAGCAATTACTAACGTCTCTGCAATTATTATGCATTATTTTGGTGAAGATATTAAAGAAACTCGTGACATTTATGTTCAGTTCTTACAAACATATGAAGGTGTAGAAGGAGATTCAGCGTCTATTGCTGTAGCAGTTTCAATCATATCCGCTTTGAAAGACTTGCCTGTACGACAAGATACTGCTATGACTGGTTCGTTATCTGTACGGGGAGAAGTATTACCTATCGGCGGCGTTTCATACAAGATTGAAGCTGCAATTGACAGTGGCATAAAACAGATCATTGTGCCTAAATCTAATATGCAAGATATTGTTATTGACGAAAACAAATTGAAGAAAGTTAAGATTATCCCTGTTGAATTTTTAGAAGAAGTTCTTGAACATGCACTTGTTTGGAAGAATAATGAAAAGTTAAAGAACAAGTTCTTGAAAGAAATGCCCCGAAGGAAAAATGGAAAGAAGTAGTTTAAGTTTATATTAACTAAAAGGTTAGCATCCTAAGGTCAAAATTCTATTTTACATTACATCGAGCTCGTCGCGGGGGGATGTCCCTTACGGGGACGCAGAGCCATCAATTCTAAATTGAGAATTTTGAAGATGCTAACCTAAAAAAAATAGTGAGTCAGTGCTAACCTAACAAAATAACAGAAACCTTTAAAAATAACGCATATCCTAAGGTGAAAAGATAATGGCAAGAGCACAAAACAAGTCAAGAAGGAAAATATCTGGCGGCAGATATGTTGCAGGTAGATCTAAGAAGAAATCTGAATTAGCAGGTTTTCCAGCAAATACCAAATTAGCTGAGCGTAAATCTAAAACTGTAAGAACTTTAGGCGATAACAAAAAAAGTTTCTTATTATCATGTAATGTAGTAAACGTTGCAGGTAAAGACGGCAAAGTTAAGAAAGTTACAATTAA
Source organism: archaeon (assembly GCA_043812455.1). Lineage (GTDB taxonomy): Archaea > Nanobdellota > Nanobdellia > Woesearchaeales > GW2011-AR9 > JABHQR01. The sequence continues at coordinate 3,529 of JBDRMB010000029.1, forward strand.
GAACGTAGTTGAAAACAAAGCTAATCCTCATTTAGTACGGAGAAACGTTCTTACCAAAGGTGCTATTGTCGAAACTGAATTAGGTAAAGTTAGAATCACTAGCAGACCTGGCCAAGAAGCAACAATTAACGGCGTTTTGGTATAAGCAGTTTGAAAATCTTCTTATTTGTTCCTTTCCATAAATCTTATAAACATAGCAATAGCAGTTTTGGTTCTTATGAAAAACACATTAGAATACCATTCTAGAAAACCAGCTGGTAAAATTGCTGTTATCCCCACTAAACCTTGCACAACTGCTGACGAACTTTCCTTAGCGTACACTCCAGGAGTTGCAGACCCTTGTTTAGAAATTAAAAATAATCCTAATACTGTTTATGATTATACTGCCAAAGGAAATCTTGTTGCAGTAATCAGTAACGGTTCAGCAGTACTTGGTTTGGGTAATATTGGTGCACTGGCTGGAAAACCAGTAATGGAAGGTAAAGGTGTTCTTTTCAAACGTTTCGCTAACGTTGACGTGTTTGACATTGAAATAGCAGAATCTGATCCTGAAAAGTTTGTTTCAATCGTTACTTCTTTAGAACCTACCTTTGGTGGAATTAATTTAGAAGACATCAAAGCTCCAGACTGTTTTTACATTGAAGAACAGTTAATAGAAAAAATGAATATTCCAATCTTTCATGATGATCAACACGGCACTGCGGTTATTGTCAGTGCAGCATTAATTAATGCTTTAACTTTAGTTAAGAAAAAGTTAGATAATATAAAAATAGTCTTTTCTGGTGCTGGCTCAGCAGCAATTGCTTGTGCCAAACTGTTACTTTCTTTAGGAGCGCACAAAAAAAATATATTTATGTTTGATAGTAAAGGTTTGTTAACAAAAGAACAAAAACTGAACCCTTATAAGGCCGAGTTTGCTCAAGATCAAGAGAGTGTTTCTTTGACAGAAGCTTTGCAAGGTAGTGACGTTTTTATCGGCGTTTCTAAAGGTGGAATTGTTTCTACAGACATGGTAAAATCTATGGCCAGCCCACCAATAGTTTTTGCTCTAGCTAATCCTGTTCCGGAAATATCTTACGATGAAGTTAAAGCTGTAATCCCAGACGCCATTGTAGCAACTGGAAGAAGCGATTTTCCTAACCAGGTTAATAATGTACTATGTTTTCCATTCTTATTTAGGGGAGCTTTAGATGTCAGAGCTAGTGCAATTACTCTTAATATGAAGCTGGCAGCAGTTCATGCTTTAGCTGACCTTACTAAAGAACCAGTTTTGTTAGAAGTGGAAAAAATTTATTCTGAAAAGTTATCTTTTGGTAACAATTACATTATCCCAAAACCATTTGATCCACGAATTTTGTCAAAGATGGCAGTAGCTGTTGCAAAAGCAGCAATGGAAGATGGTGTGGCCAGAAAAGAGATAACTGATTTGGAAGGATATGAGAAAGATCTGGAAATTCTTGGGCAGAAAATTGCTAAGGGTATTTTTTTTTAGTTATTTAGGAAGCCACTCCCGCTTTTTTCTTACTATGTGTGTCTAGTGCCAGAACTGTTCTTTGTTAAAAATTTCTTGTTTTCAAGGCTCCACTTATAAACCCACACCCCCACTGGACAGGTGCGGATAGAACTTATAAACCACCCAGTTCAGTAAGAATAGCATTGGAGGTGATTCAAATGAGTAACCTAAGCAAAGAAAATATCAAACATTTATTTGAAAAACAGATTATGGAATTAACAAGACAAACTGTCACACAACAAGCTGATGTCTTTGATTACCAATTAAGTGGAGGTTGGATAAGATGAAAACTAAAGATCGAATAATTATGTTACTACAAAAATACAAAAATTTGCATGACAATAATACTGAAACTGAAATGCAATTCCTTACCAGACAAACTGATTTAGAAGATTATTTTAGAGTATCTGAGAATATTGCTGCACCATTATATTCTTAACCAAAACGCCATTGCCTCTTTAGTCCCAACCACACCCCTGCACACTTCATTTGAAGTGTGTTCTTTTTTTTATTTTTATTTCCAACTTAACAGGGAAGAATAAGATTTAAAAGCAAACCAATTTTCTGAAGATAAAAATGGAAATTTTAACACGAAGAGAATTTTTAATGCGAAAAAAGGAATTAGCGCAAAGAATTCTAGATGGTGCTATTTTTATTTATCCAACAGATACAATTTATGGAATTGGCTGTAATGCACTTAACGAAAAGTCTGTTGCAAAAATTAGAGAGATTAAAAACAGACCAGTGGCACCTTTTTCTGTCTGGGTTCCATCAGTTAAATGGATCAAAGATAATTGTCAAGTTACAAAAAAGCAAGAGAAAGAACATTTAAGTTTGTTACCTGGTCCATATACAATCATTGCTGAACTGAAAAACAAAGATTGTTTGGCGAAGAGTGTCCATCCAACTAATGGTTCAATTGGAGTTCGAATGCCTAAACATGAATTGGGTGATTTCTTTACTGAGATGAATATTCCCATAGTAACAACCTCAGTTAACAAAAGTGGGGAAAGTTTCATGACTCAAGTCGAAGATTTGGATCTTGACCTTGAATTACATGTAGATTTCTTAATATCAAATGGAAAACTGCGCGGCAGACCTTCCAAGATAATCAATTTGATCACTGATACTGTTATTGAAAGGTGAGAAAATAATCATTTAAACCACACACCCACTGGTCAAGTTCACAAATAATATATAAATAAGTAGTTCTAATGATATTTATATGGAAGATCCTGAAAAATCTTTAGTTGTATTCCAAGACAAGAAAATTAGAAGAATTTGGTATAATAAAGAATGGTATTTTTCTGTTATTGATGTGGTGTGTGCTTTGGAAACAAGTACTGTACCTAAGAGATATTGGTCTGACCTTAAATTAAAACTTTCCCAGGAAGGATTCGAACCGTACGATAAAATCGTACAGTTGAAATTGTTAGCTCAAGATGGTAAATTAAGGGAAACAGACTGCGCTAACACAAAAAATATGTTCAGAATTATTCAATCAATCCCATCCAAAAAAGCAGAACCTTTCAAACGATGGTTAGCACAAGTAGGACATGAACGAATACAAGAAATTGAAAATCCTGAACTTGGACAAAACAGAATAAAAGATTATTATGAACTTAAAGGCTATCCTCGGGAATGGATAGATAAAAGATTGAGAGGTATTGCGGTCAGGCAGGAGTTAACAGATGAGTGGATTAGTAGAGGAGTACAAGAACAAAAAGAATTTGCAATCTTAACCAATGAAATTAGTAAGGCTACGTTTGGTAAAACTGTTAAAGAATATAAGCAATTTAAAAAACTCCAAAAGAAAAACCAAAATCTTCGTGATCACATGACTGATTGGGAACTTATCTTAACAATGTTTGGAGAAAAGGCAACAACAGATATTACTAAAGAAACTCAATCATGAGGTTTTAAAGAATGTAAAAAATCAGCGAACATTGGTGGTAATATCGCTAAAAGGGCAAGGAAAGATCTTGAAAAAAAATTAGGTAGAAGTATAATTTCCAATGATAATTTTTTACCTAAACAAAAAAATAAGAAAAAATTGGAATAAAATTCAAACAATTTTATTTCTTTCTTGGTACATTAATTGATAGAAGTGACTTTTTTAAAGTTTCAATTCTTTCCCATCAATGTAAAATGTTGGATCCTTAAAGACCATATCTCCGTGAAAGATTGTTCTGATACTTCCGCCAAACCAATAATTGCTACCCACACCTATATGCGCAGTACCATGAACTTTCTCATCCATTATTGCTAAGCCCATCAAGACAGCTACAGGATTAATCCCTATACCTAATTCTCCAATAAGTCTTATTCTACCAGGATATTTTGCCCTGTTCTCATACTTCTGAAATGTTCTTTCTAAGATAGGCACGTCTTTTCCGTGCATGGCAACAATTCTTCCTTCAACAATTTCAAAAGTAACTGGTTCTCTCAGAAGTTTACTTCCAGTTTCATGTCTGATACTGCCATCAATAACAACTTTACCATTAACATTATAATTCCCTTGTGGAGCAATGTAAACTTCACCTGCAGGAACATTACCACCAGCACCTTCATTAAAGAAATCACCAGTGTTACATAAAGCGTTCATCCCTTCAACATTAAAAGTTAAATCTGTACCAGCTTTAGTAGTAACCCGGATTATCTTGGCCTTGTCCCACTGCTTTTTGATCTTTTCACCTTGTTTCTTCAAACGCCTGTAATTTACTCCCATAACTTCAGTGAATAAGTTGAAATAATTGTTCTTTACACTACCCAATCCAGATACAGAAACGAATCTGTGACCTTGATCTTCACAGAACTTTCGAAAACTTTTCTTATCACCAAACCGGCCCAACTTATTTGAAACGCTTAAGATAATGATACTGTTTTCTGGCAAATTTTTAATGGCTTGAATTACATGAGGTTCACCTTGCATAAACCCTTTCTTTACACCTTGCACCAACAATTCTGATTTCCATTTCTTTTTCTGTGCAGTATAATGATATCCATAAGCTAGCATTAACGCTAAATTGCTATCTTTTCCAGGCCCCTTATCAGTGATGATCAGAATATTTTCTTCCTTGACTTTCAGACAATCCTTAAGCACTTTCAGAAATACGCTTGAATGTTTTTCCACTAATTCCAGTTCAGTTTTACTTAATTGATACATTGTCCATTTTGAGAGAAATTGTGCTTAAAAAGATTTCTTGTCTGGGGTGGTATTGTTGAGAACAGCACCCTTTCAAGCACTTTTCCTAATCTTAGCTACAAAGAAACCTTCAGTATCATTATCCTGTGGCCAGATTCTTAGCGTGTGTTTAACTTGAGGATTGTATATTGCTCCTTCAAATTCAGTTACTGGCTTTCCAACTTTCAAACCCGGAAGAGTTATTTTTTCTAAAGTTGCGTTTGGAAAAGTTGTCAATAAATAGTCAATTACTCCTTCATTTTCTTCTGGTTCTAAAGAACAAGTAGAATAAACCATTGTTCCACCAGGTTTAAGGTTATTGAATGCTGTAGTTGCTAATCGCTTTTGTTCTCGACAAATTTTCTTTACCATGCTCGGATTCCAGATCCTTATTGTCTTCAAACTTTTCCTGATTGTTCCTGTACCAGAACAAGGTGCATCTACAAGAATCTTGTCAAATTGAAAATCTCTGAACCTCGTACCGGACATTAAGGTTATGATTGTATTTGTCGCCCCACTGCGTTGTAGATTAATTCCTAACGGTTGTAACCTGATTCCTTGATAATCGTTAGCGATTAACAGTCCTTTGTTTTGCATCATCGCTGCCATTTGTGTAGTTTTGCTTCCGGGAGAGGCACACATGTCCAGCACAATATCTCCCGGCTGTGGTTGTAACACTAACGGAGGTAGCATGCTGACAGCTTCCTGGATGTAAATTTTTCCAACGTGATGTTCCCAGAGATTACCTACATCTTTTCTATCAGTATGTCTGATCCAGAACCCTTCTTTGCACCACGGAATGGGATCGAGAATCCATCCTTTTGCTTCGATAGATTCTTTGGTTTCTTTTATTGTGGTTTTTAATGTGTTAATTCTGATAGATCTTCTAAGGAATGATAATGAGAATGTTTTGAACTGTTCCCAATCTGTAAGTGCGGAATACCTTTTGATGAACCCTTCTTTGAATTCCATATCTTCAGTGTTTGGTATTGGTGTTGGTTTTGATACCATCTTTAGTACGATTTCTTACCACACTTAAATACATTTAGTTTATTTTAGACTACTTCAAAGTAGTTACAAACCAAAAGATTTATAAAGAGAGTATGTTCTGGAATATGTATATTTTATACATAAAATGAAACAGTTCACAATCACTAAAAAAATAGCAAAACATGGTAATCAAGCAATCATAGTTATACCTAGACTTATCGAGAAAGATCTTAAACCAGGAACTGTTGTTGAAGTAAAATTTAATATCCTGAAGGAGGCTAAAGAATAATGGTAGCTCCAGACTTATTAGGACCAGTAAGAACAGTTGAAGATCTCATTAAACAATTATTGCCTTCTGAGAAATATAAAAATATTCAATTTTGGAAATCTGGTGGAACAAGAGATCTTTACATGGCAGAATGGGGTCCAGGCAATGAAAAAAGAATTATTAAAGTAGACAAAAGTGAATTAGAAAGTCCTAGAGCTCAAAGACATGTTGAAAGAGGTTATGATACCTCTAATGATATCAGAGCTTTATCTGAGATATCAAACCCCGAAAGACACAACTTGATGCGTTTGGTTGATTATTTTGATTTCAGCAAAACGCAAGGAATTACTGTTGCTGTTGAAAGACATTTTGAATCTCAATCTTTGGAAGAAAGAGTTCAAGATAAACCTTTAAAACTTAAAGAATTTGAAACTGTATTTTCGCAAGTGATTGAAGGTGCAAATTATTTCATTAACACTTGTGGAATGTACCATCGTGATCTAAAAGCTTCTAATATCCTAGTTAATGATGAACTAGAAGTCAGAATTACAGATTTTGCAAACGCTTGTAAGAAAAATGAAGTTCAGAAAAAATATATGCCAACTGCTGGCGGTCATTGGGTAAGTGATCCATTAGTTTTCTTCAATGGTTCTGAAAATGAATACAGAGAAACTTCAGAAATTTATGCAATTGGAACAGAGATGTTTTATGCTTTGACAGGGGAACATATTTTTGAGTATGATGCAGATAATGGTACAGGGATTTCTTGTTTTACAGGTGAAAGTTTACTTGATAAGAATGGTATTGTTGACAGAACAAGACATAATGCTACTTTAGATTATGCTCTCAAAAGATTACCATGGAGAATCAGAAGGAAATATGGTGAAGTTATCAAAAAAAGTTTAAGTTTGGATGACGAAGTAAGATATTCAAAAATCAGTGAATTGAAAAAAGATTTTGAAAATGAGAAAAATATGCCAAGTTGGTATCAGTATTTAACTTCAAGACTTATATTATCCTCACTATTGATTACGACAACTGGTTTTGCAATTGGTGGTGTTGGAATAATGCATCACTTAGAAAAAAAACTTGAAGAAACTCAAGCAGTTGCAGAAGAAAATGCCAAATATTATGTCAAGCCAGAATGGGATGGCTTAAATCTTGAAATTAATAACAATCTTACAGAACTTGATTTAAAATTGTACATTCTTAATCGCAAAGGTCTTGATAATGATAGAGATTATGATAATTATCCCGAGTCTCATTTCCTAAAAGTTAACCCTGGAGAAAAATTGTCAGGATCAATTTCTTTTAGAGAAGTGGCGGGAGCCGATAATGGTGCTCTTGGACAGTGCAATGTTTCATTCTTCACTAGAGTATACATCGAAGGTTTTCCTGCTCAAGAGGAGTTTTATGTTCATACAAGAGATCATGATAATTCTATAATTTATGGTATGGGAGCTATGGGATTGTACCAATTTCCAAACATTATTATTCCTGAGAACTTGCCTGACGGAACTTATAATTTAATCATAGAGGCTTACTCTCCAAAAGATGATTCATATTTAAATGATAATATTATTGATGGTATGGAGAACTTAAGGTTCGATGAGTTCAGTCAGATTATACTAAGAAATCGTGTTCCTATAGTTGTTGGAAATCCTGAAGCTTTTGTGTCTGCAGAATATATGCGTGGAGATCTTGGACCAGCTATCCAAATAAATAATCTGATAAGGAATCGTTATCATACCCCTGAGAATCTTTCAGGTAACTTAACATTTGAATTAGATTTGCTTGGAACTGACTATCACAAAGAATTTACTCCTCAAGGTCATTATGGTTCTTTATGGTTACCAAAAAAAGACAATCCAGAAGAACGGATATTACAAATAGTCACTCAGGACTCTGAAGGAGAAATGATTTATTATACTTTTATCCCCATGGTTAATGAAATCCTTAACGAAGAAACTAGATATTCGCAATGGCGGCCAGGAATCCCAGGACCAGAATTCTACGAAACTACAATTAAGTTAGGTCAAGCGTTGCGAGGAGAATCACATGATGAGCCCAGAGAGGGGACTGTTGGCCAGGTAGAAGTTCCTAATTGAAGCCATTAGATGGTATACCATTAATGCTTCTTTACCTGTTTTCTTTTTCAGAAGGTTATATCCATCCCAATACAACAACTCTTTTTCTTTTTCGTGAACTTTTGCCAAAAGATGAATGTCTTTGTTAAGATAAGACTTTTTTATAATTTCAAATATTTCTTGATTATCTTCTAAAAGTTTAATAATTTCCTTTGAAATGGGTATTTTACTGGTTAACAATTTACTGTTCAAATGATAAATTTCCCTTTGCCCTTGATTAATCAAAGTCATGAATGCCCATAAGAATTCAGAATTGTCTGCCTGAATTCTTTTTTTTGAAATAACTCTCCTACAAAAATTGTCAAATCTTTGTATTCTTTCTTCAACCTCAATAAATTCGTCATTCTTTACGTTACCGTTAATTCTATCTTTTGTTATTTCAAACAGTTCAGTAATATTATATAATATTTTTTTGAAGATTGTATCAAATTGGTCTGCAGTCGGTTCAGTTATATTTTCTATTGTGCAATATCCCTTAGCTTTCTTTACAATTTCAAAACCCAATAGTCTTGTTTTTGTCACTTCGTTAAGAATTTTGAATTGAGATGGTTTGTCGTAAAATACTTTGACTTTATCGTAACCTCTTCGATAAGTGTTTGTAATTAATGTTCTTATTGATGATTCTGTTAAGTTTACTAATTTAATTTCTATTTCTGATTTAGTTTCAATTCCACTTATTGAAATGATAAGGTTATTTCCAACCGCTTCGATATCAATCTCTGAACCTTTTTGGGCTTTGTTTTCTTTAACCCATTTGCTAGGTAAGCTGATCATTAAAGTGCTTGTTCCTTGTTTTACTAGCTTTCTTCGCATAGGTTGTTATTGTTTGGTGTATTTTTAAAACTTTTGCCAAAGTTTAAACATTTAAACTAAAATATATAGTTTAAACATAAAGTTTAAACATTTCTTTCCAAAAACATTGTAACTACAAAAGAGTAAGAACACAAAAGGTGAGAACAATGAAATTAGAGAAAATACTTAACACAATCAAAAGAAAAATTACAGCACCATTAATTGCTGGTGCTTTAACAGTTGGTGCAATGATGCCAGCTTATGCTGCCGAGCAAGAATCAGTGGAAGCAGCCCAGGAAGATCCCAAAAAAACTGATGAATCATTTTTTCAAGGAAACTTAATCGGTTCAAACATTGATAACATAGTAACATTTAATCATGATAACGGAGGAAGAGTACATTATGAAGCTGTCAACAGCCCATGGCAAGAAGTTCCTCAAAGTGATCATAGTTTAGGATTAAGAACTCCTTCTATTGCAGGAAAAGTCAGATTAAGTGGAACTTTAGATGCAAGTATTAGCTCTGAGAATTACCTAGGTGCTACTGAAATGGTTGAAGTTCTACCAGCAGATAATGTAATTATTAGAGCTGGCGGAATTCAAAGTACTAGTGGCAAAATGGGAGGATTTGCAGGAGCAAAATTTACTCCAGAACATTTTACTGCAGATTTTGAAGCTTGGTATGACGGTACTAAATTTGACACTCACGGTTTCATTGCAGGAATAATTCCTGTAGGTAACGGAGAATTGTACCTAAGTATTGGTGGAGAATTAGGAGAGCGTGATATCAATACCACCAATGGTTGGTATAACGTTGGCGGAACAGGAATCTTTACTGGAACACACTTTGATATTGACAATAACACTCAAAGCTTGAAAGCAATAATTGTTCCAAAAGGTTACAGCAGAGGAAGAGGATTTAACGACTTTTATAGCCATATCAATAACAGAACAGAAATGCGAGCAGTAACTACTGGTTTTGTACAGGATAGTTGGGCACCTTTCGACGCTTTTGCTGTAGATGGTGAAAAAGGTCATGCAGCTGTTGCAGTGTATGCAAACAATAGTGAAGAAGCTATTGGTGGAAAAGCTCATCTTTATGTCAGACCGATACCACAAATATTCTTGGGAGTTGGTGCAGGATATTCTTATGACAAAGTTGCTGAAGAACATAATCCAAACTTAGTTTTGGAAGCTTACGGTGCCGTACCTGGCACACCAGTAGAAGGTTGGATTACCATGGACCAGAACTTACGTACTGGCGAGCCTAATGTTACAGGTTATGTTGGTTTTGTGAACAAGTTTTAGGTGGAGAAAATGAATAGTAGAGATTGGGGACATTTTTGTTTTGGAGCTGCAGCAACACTAGGTTTAGGGATTGCAGCTTTTTCATATGTATCTTTTAGAGATAATCTTAACGTTGATAAAGATTATTACAAGAAAGGAGAACTCGAAATTGTTGTTAGTGATGTTGATAATGATGGGGAGAGGGAAACTAACTTAATAGTAATTGACGAATACATTCGAGTTCCTTTAACCCATGATAATGTTAGAAGAAACTTTCCTGAAAAAGCAAATGAAAGACAAATTGAGAGAACTTACATGTTAAAAGAGTCAGGAACTCTTGATGATGGTACCAGACTTGGTAAACTTGGTGCTAGAAAGTTTGTGATAAATAATGTCAACTTGCCAATATCTCCTGGTTTTCATGAATTCATAGAATTAGATAACGGTGCTTATATTGGAAAATTAGGTGCTATGAGATATTTGCTTGATAAAGATTGGAGTCCTACTTCTGCTGGATATCATGAAATAATTCCTAACAGTACAGGATATGATTCTATACTTGGCCAATGTCATTATACTTTAAGTTTGAAAGGAGAAATTCGGACCGCAAGTTCTGAAAAATGTAAACAATTACCAGAGAGTTATTAGAATGAAAAACCTTGAACTTATGACAAAATATTCTACTGGAAAACCTTTTTGGGAATCTCATAGTCCATACTACCAACCAGATTTCATTGAGGAATTGAGCCAATTACCAGAAGGCCCAGTTCTAGACGCGGGTTGTAGTGCTGGATATGATCACTTGGGTCTTCAAGATATTACTAAAAGAGAAATAATTGGGATTGATACAAATCCAAAAGCAATTGAAGAAGCAATTAAAAAAAGTCCAACTGGCACATTCTTTCGAAGAGATATTCAGGATACCAGTTTCAAAGATGAAACCTTTGCAGCGGTTTATATGATAAATGTTGCTCATTATCTTGATGACCAAGCAAAAGCCCTAAATGAAATGTACCGTGTATTAAAAACAGGAGGATATCTCTATATTCATTTTAATACAGAAATTATTGATAACGAAGGTAATATAGATTATCAACAAAGTGAAGAAGAAATTTCTGATTTAATTGAAAATTCTAAATTTCAGGTAGTATCTAAGAAAAATTTTACTAGAAGCGACCAGTTTCCAATACCACATAAACATTCTGCAATCAAATATCTTCTCAAAAAAGAAGCTGAAAAAGAAAAGAAAAAAGTTAGTAAGCTTGGCACAGCTGTAATGATTGGAGCATTTGCCTTACTTTCTCAAATTGGTGGAAACCTTGCTATATATCAAAACCTAACAATCGAACTAAACAAGGGAGTAACAAAAGAAGAGATTGAAGCTAATTATTGTGGTAATGATCATGGTTTTGAGGAAGGTAGTTTACTTTGTCAATCTTTTTGGTACTTATCCGCACCAGCAAGGGAATTAGCTTATTGGAATCATGAGAGGAAAGAAAAATGAAACCACGGAACGGTTGGGATTGGATAGAAACAACACTGGACGGAGAGTATAATGAAAACAAACAAATTGTAGTTGAGTTTTACTTCCGTATGTTCTCAGAAGAATGTTGGAGTCGCAGAGTACCGTCATCGTATAGAGGAATTATCAGAAAAATTGGAGATCATTATTTATCATATTATATTGAATCCTCAGATGAAAAAACATATACAGATATTGATCACGATTTGCCAACAGCAGCTAGAAATATGTACCAACACATGAAAGAAAAATGCGATACACTTGCTGAGGAAAAAATAAGATTTATCGAAAGTATTGATGACAAATTAAGAGAAATTCTGGAGGGAGAAAATGAAACTTGAACAAGAAGATTTAGGAAAATGGATTGCTGTTACTTTTAACCCACAAAAATTATCTGATGAAGATGTCGAATCGCAAAGAATACCTTATAGTTCTGTAATTGATTATGAATTGAGAGAAAAAGATGAAGAATTTGAAAGATTCTTTGAACAGATTCCAACAGCAGGGATAGCAATGCCTGTAGTTGACAGTGTTAACCCATATTATGTCGGAAAACATTTAGGCGCAAGTAGAGGTATAATAAGAGGAAAATTAGAAGAAATTACAGACACTTACTTCAAATTAAAATAAAGCTTTAATCCATAAACTTTTAAAACTCCCGCGCACAAAACCAGTACATGACCAAAATATCGCTGATTGGTGCTGGTAACCTGGGAGCATCAATTGCATACGAAATTGCTACTAGAAACCTCGCAGATGAACTTGTTCTTGTAGATATTGCTAAAGAATTGTGTTGCGGTCAAGCAATGGACATTCAACAAGCCCTGCCGTTTAAGAACAAGACCAAAGTTTATGATGGAGATTATCCAAACATAGCAAATTCTGACATTATTGTAATTACTGCCGGCAAACCAAGAACACCAGACATGACAGACAGACTACAATTAGCTAAAATTAACATCAAAATCATGAATAGTGTGTTAGAACAAATCAAACACCACTCCCCTAACTCAATTATTATTACAATTAGTAACCCATTAGATATTATCAATCATCACATTCACAAGTTTGGATTTGACCGGCACAAAGTTATTGGTTCTAGTTCACAATTAGATTCTGCGCGGTTCAGAACTGTACTGGGCCATCCTGACAAAAAAGTTGAAGCTTATGTTATTGGCGAACATGGTAATGATCAAGTTCCAGTATTCAGTAAAGTTAAGATTAACGGAGAACTAAAACAATTTACAGATGAAGAAAAACAATCTCTCAAAGAACAATTAAAATATTCTTCTCTTTGTGTGATTGAAAAGAAAGGTTGTACAGTTTTTGCTCCTACTTCAAACACAGTAGATTTAGTGGAAGCTATTGTTAAAGATCAAAACAAACTGGTAGTATGCTCAACAAACTTAGAAAATGATTACTATTGCAGTGACGTTTCTTTAGGAGTTCCAGTTATCTTAAACAAAAATGGAATAAAAGAAGTTGTGGAATGGGACCTAAGCGCAGAAGAATTAGAACAGTTCAGGGCAGCCGCCAAAAAACTACAAGATTTCTATCAAGAACTTACAGAATCAGTAGAAGTAGCACCAATACACGAGTGATATATAGATTAACATATTGGTTGCGGGAGGTGTTGCTCCTTACGGGAGGGCACCGCACTCGATTAACACTTAGAAAAAGCGAGTCCGCGCTACTCTCTAAGCAAATCATAACCAAAGATATTTAAACATCTAATTCTTCTCAAATATATTACACTTAAGAGGTGATTCCTATGATAAATGTTGCAATTAATGGCTTTGGAAGAATCGGCCGGAACATTTTCCGAGCTGCATATAAAGATAAAAAAATCAATTTTGTGGCAGTAAACGACCTTACTGATCCAAGCTGCTTAGCATACTTACTAAAATACGATTCTGCCCATGGCAGATTTCCAGAAAAAGTTACCAGCACTCAAAGTTCTCTTAAAATAGGTAACAAAACTTTGAAAGTCTTTGCACAAAAAGATCCTGAACAATTACCTTGGAAAGAATTAAAGATTGATGTTGTAATTGAAAGTACTGGATTTTTCTTGACAAAAGAACTAGCAAGCAAACATCTTAAAGCCGGAGCAAAAAAAGTCTTATTATCAGCACCTGCAAAAGATGATGCCATCAAAACTTTTGTGTATGGAGTTAATCACAAAAAATATAACAAAAAAACTGACCATATTGTAAGTAACGCTTCCTGTACAACTAACTGCTTAGCACCAGTAGCAATGGTCCTTGACAAAAAGTTTGGTATCACATCCGGACTCCTAACGACAACTCACGCTTATACCTCAACACAACGGATAGTTGACGGTCCAGCAAAGAAATTTAGAAGAGGACGAGCGGCTGGAGTAAATATGGTACCTACCACAACCGGAGCAGCAATTGCAACTACCAAAGTTTTGCCAAACTTAATCGGAAAAATTGATGGCCGAGCAATCAGAGTACCAATAGTTGACGGTTCGATTTCAGACTTTACTTGCCAATTGAAAAAATCTGTAACTACAGAACAAGTTAATCAGGCATTCAAAGATGCTGCGATGAAAGAACTGAAAGGTGTACTTGAATATACTGAAGAGGAACTAGTTTCAAGCGACATTCTCAGCAACCCTTATTCCGCAATCCTAGACAGCAAATTGACCAAAGTAATTAACAAGAACATGGTAAAAGTTTTTGCTTGGTATGATAATGAATGGGGTTATAGTAATAGAATGATTGACATGGTTAAGTGGATTGCTTGATCATTCAAAAAATATTCTTTTTATTCCTTTTAATTTTAATAACCTATTAACAAGAACTTCAATAAGTTCCATTTCTTTAGGTACAATTACAAAAGAACATTCAGAATCTTGACCAAGAAGTTTAGCTTTCGCTTCCCGGACTTCAAACTTAGCATTGACAATGGTATGCAACAAGTCTGCTAATAATCCTGACCGGTTTCCTGCAACTACATAAAATTTGAAATTTTTGCTAAGAGTATCTTTCCAACTTACTTTGACCCATCGTTCTTCCTCTTTTTCAATTTGCTCACACTCTTTTTTATGTACAGAAATCAATCTTCTTTTAGTAACCAAACCTACAATTTCATCACAAGGAACAGGATAACAACATCTCGCTAGAACACAAGAGGCCTGCTTAAATTCGGGGGAATATACCAAAGTTTCGTACTCTTCCATAACTTGTGGTTTTAAGATCCGATAATGTAATGCTGGTAATTTTTGATATTTCTTCACACCTTTCCTGATTTTTTGTTTAGCTCTAGATGAGATCACAAATTTAAGCCAGTTACGTCTTGGCAACTGTTTCTTAGAAGTTAAGACTTCAATAACATCCCCTTTTTTTAATTGAGTACGTAACGGAACAAACTTACCATTTACATTAGCTCCGACAGTACGATTACCTACTTCTTCATGTACAATGTACGCAAAATCTAATACCGTTGCTCCCAACGGCAAGTATTTAACGTCACCTTTAGGGGTATAACAATAAATCTGATCATTGAAAACGTCAATCTTAACATTTTCCAGAAATTCCCTTGCACTGGCATCTTTTTGAAGGCTGAGGATATCCTTCATCCACTCCATTCGTTTCTCAAAATCAAAATCAGATTTCAGACCTTTATATCTCCAGTGTGCAGCCAAACCTTCTTCTGCAATATCATCCATTTCTTTAGTTCTGATCTGTACTTCTAAGAACTTGTTACCTTTCCATTTCAGTGCAGTATGGATTGACTGATAACCGTTAGGTTTTGGATGAGAGATGTAATCTTTTAATCTTCCTTCAATCGGTTCAAAATTTTCGTGCAGAAAACCAAGTACTGCATAACAATCATTTATTGTTTTTACAACTACTCTTATCCCTAAAAAATCATAAATGTCCTGTAACCGTTTTCCTTTCTTGACAACTTTTTTGTAAATACTGTAAATATGTTTAGACCTTCCTTTGACGTCAATAAATTCAACATTTTTCAAGGATTTAATCTTATCAATAGCTTCATTAACATCATCATCTCGTTCTTCTCGTGAAGTTTCTAAAAAATCAGCAATCTCTTGAAATTTTTTTCGATTGATTGCTTTGAAAGCCAGATCTTCCAGCTCAGTCCTGATTCTTTCCATCCCTAGACGATAAGCTAACGGAGCATAAATGTCAAGAACTTCTTGAGAAATTCTGATTTGTTCATCTTTAGGTAAGGCATCAATATCTCTTTGATTATCTAACTTATCAGCAAGTTTAATGAAAATAACTCGGACATCGTTCACTGTTGCCAAAAGCACTTTTCTAATCGTTTCTGCAGTAAGTTTAATGTTTCTTTTCCTGATGGTAGTTATTTCATCCACACCTTTAACTAAAGAAAGAACATCCTGACCAAACTTTTCTTTAATTTCCTGATCGGTTTTATACTTACTTGTCCCATGTATGATTGCTGCCAAGATAAGTTCAGGAGCAGCACCATTTTCTGCTAATATTTTCGCTACGCGCAAACTATGATCAAAATAATCATCTCCAGCCAATCTTTTTTTATCGCTTAAGATTTCTCTAGCAAAAATAATTCCTTCTTCAAACTTAGTGATATCTTTATCGGAATAATCTTTTGTGTCCAGAAATCGAAAGAATGATTGAATATCCATAACAAGAGTTATTGGCTTAGATAATAAAAAACTTTCTCAAAGTGTGGGTGTGTTCCAAGAGTCCACCAGCATCAGTCAAAATGCCTTCCAATTAAACATTAAGTGCGTCGCGAGGGGATGCTCCCTACGGGAACGCAGCACAAACAACTTAAGAAGTAAGCATTTTGAAGCTGGTGGTCGAGCGCCAGCGAGATTTGGAACACATCCGTTAAGTGCGAAAGTTTTAAATACAATTTACCTAAAGAACTACTTCAAAGTGGGAACTTATAAGTTAAAATTAAGAAATCAGCAAGAAGGTATGTTCAAAGCAGTAATTAAATCTATTATTGATGATGTCACTCACAATTATGTTAGAGGAATGCCTTTAGAGTTACTTCCAGAAGGAAGGCTAACTTACGTACCCCAATCTCCAGCGATGATAGAAATTACCGGTGCTGAAAGTTCAGGAACATTATCTTTAAACGTAACTCATCGGAATTATCATAATGCCTATGAAGAATTAAGATGGGTAAAAGATCTTGTCATTGATGACATTGTAACTTTGTTTGAAAAGATAGAAGAGTTTGATGGTGCTTTAGATTACTTAAATCGTAAACCAGATAATTCAAAAACTTTTGGTTATGAATTTGATCTTAATAGTTGTCAACTAAGAAGTGCAGCAGAATATTTTGGCGAATTTGACCAACCAGGTTGGCGATGGTCAGAAAATAGAAGATATCTCATTGAAGGTGAAAAGTTAGCTGGTCAAATGTCTTTGATCAGACCAGCTTACAAATATTTAGCTATAGTTTTAAGTGAATTAGAATCCCAATTTCGTCATCACCAAACAACTACCAGTGATCAAAGAAAAATTGAACCATTCCTAAAGGTTTTACAAAGAATAAAAGATCCAAGAAACAAAGCTAAAACAATCAAAAACCTTAGCAGAAGATTAAGTTAAAAATGAGACCAATAATTTCCAGATATCTTTCAAGTATTGCATTTATGGCTGCTTTAGCTCTAAGTCCAGGTTGTAATAAAGGTCCAGACTTTGAAACCAAACCAATAGAAATTATTGCAGATGCTGAAGAACAATTAGAAGATCTTTTACCAACAGAATGCCAAGGACGAACAACTGAATACTTGCTTACTGAACAGGTTCTTCTTACTTTAAGAAAAAGTCCAAGAATAAGTGCAACCAAAGTTGGAGATGTTGAAAGATTTGATACATTAGAATTATGTTCCAATGAGGAAAAGGAAGGTTGGCACGTCATCAGGAAAAATGGTACTGAAGGTTGGGCAGAGTTTGCTTTAGATGATATAGTCTTAAGTGAATGTCAAGGCCAAGATATATACATTGTTTCAAACAGTGCAAGAAATGGAATCACAATTTACGATAAAGCATATGGTAGTAAAGTATTAACCTATTTTAATCCTAGAGAAGTTTTCACTGCATGTGATAATATCACAGGTGGCGGAAGAAGAATGATAAAATTAAAAAGTGGGTCTATAGCATGGGCAAATATTGAACCAGGTTCAATAATTGAGAAAGGTAAATTTGATAGAAGAATAGCTAATAACGTACTGATACCAAATCATGTTCGATTATATGAAAATAGTGAATCAAAAATCAGAACATTCAAATTCTGCCAAACGAACAATATTGAGTGTGGTTATGATGACGGGTTTAATGTTGGAGATACTGTTTATTTTCAATTTAATTTTTTAGCTGATACTCCAGGAAGAAGAGTAGACTTAACTAAAAATTATAGAGTAATTAATCCTGAAGGAGAAATTATACGCGATTTTTCATCACAAGGTAAAATATATCAATTTCTTAGCCAGGATGATAATCATGGTTTTTCTAATATTCTAGTTGGTGGTAATAATTTTACATTAAGTTCTGACAGTATCCCGGGAACATATTTTTTAGTGGTTACAATTAAAGATCACAATAATAAATATTATTTTCAAGAAGCTTTTGTTGTAAAATAATCTATTCATAATATTCACTTTTCTTGATTACCCAATTAACATATTCTGCTTTGATAACTTTACCATCATTATTAACATCAAGATCACTATTCTTGCTATAAGCATCAGAACCTCGAGAAAATAAAACATAATCATCATTTTCTCCAACAGCATTTGGCCAGATTACTGCCATAGCAACATCACCTAAATCCTGCCCATCAAAGTTTGGATGGTGTTCTTTGATATCAACATAATATTTTTTAACATATTCTAACTGTTGAATTGCTGTCATACCTGATAAGATGCTAGTCGTTGTATCTAGGCCTTTAGCTGTACTTTCAACAAACTGAATTAAACCAACAGCACTACTTCCGGGATTTTTTGCTGTCGGACTGAAAGTTCCTCCTGTTTCAAATTTCATTACTGCCAATAAATGTACAGGATTAATGTCAAGCTCTCCACAGATTTCATTCAATTTGTCAATAAACCCAAGTTGATTATCAGTTAGATTATTCATATCTTCTTCCAATGTTCCGGAGTATACATTAACTTCAGAACTTAACACTACAACATCTTCTGTTTTGCCAGTATAAATATTTTCAAAAGATTTCCAAGTAGATCTTACTGGATCCCAAACGGTATCTTCAGTCCCAATTATATTTGCTACAGAAAGCCAGACCCTATCAAGTTCTTGACAAGTTTCCTGATTTTTACAATTTTCCTGTCCGGCAGATATTGTTGCACCAGCGATTTTGTTAACATCCCTATCAGCAGCAGTATTCCCACTTCTCTGCACTGAAGATTCTAACTTATCTCCAGTAGTGGTTTCTGGTGTTTCACTTGAAGTTATTTGTTCAGTTTCAGTATAACCAAGACAAGGTGTTTCAGTTAAACTAAATGGATGGTACCCTTCTCCAACATAAAACTCATAGTCAGGAACTTCATAAACTGCAAATACCTTACTCTTATAGGTATTTTCTGTTTGTGCCGCAGGTTCAGATTCTACAAAACCTTCATTAAGATAAGAAAAATCAGCAATAAAACCGGTATTACCTAATTCTAAACATATTTCTGCTAACTGTTCTGTTGAAAATTCAGAATCCATTGGATAAATTATAGTATTATCAAGAAACTCACTACAATCATAATAGTTCCCATAAAGATAATATTTGCCTACTTCTTGGCCTGCAACTTCTAAAAGTACATAATTATAATACCAACCAGAGCCATCTTCTTCATTAATTACCATTAAATATTTGCCATTTTCTACATGTTTAAAACAACCATTATCAGCCACACCATTCAGATCGTCATCAGTATAAAGAGTATCACTATAACTCAGAACCAGCATCGGAATAACTAGTAAAGAAAAAAGAACCATGGCCGACTTTCTGTTAATTTTGTTAAATTTCATTTTTAATTTATACCCTTAACAACATCGCAATATCCTTCCCGACTGGTGTACCTTGAATATTCATAAGGATTATCCGAGATTTCACAATTATCCTTAAACTCAAACCAACTGGTAGAACCATATTCAAAATGCCAGGTTTCTCCAGTATATCTCACCCAACCTTTACTGTACATGAAATTGTATAATTCTTCCCGTGGCAACTGCTTGCCACTTGAATCTCTTAACTGGATATCTACTGCAGACCCACTTAAATGAGGGCAACTAGTGTAAGGGTCTGAACCAGTTGGATCACAAACTAAATCGGAATTGTGATACTGGTTCGAGTCGGAACAACCTTCCCAGAAATAATATTGACCATACAAATTTCTATAAGCATAAGACACATAAATATTTTTCCCTTGAGTAGCAACCTCTTTGCCAACCGCTTCTAAAGCTGACCTCAAGTCAGATGTCCCATAACATGCCACTCCGCTTCCGCAAGTAATTCCATCTAACCCTTCAAGACTAACAAATCTTCTTTCAACAGCTTCTTGAGTTTCGTACGCTCGTCCTGCTCTTAAATAATCACAATCAAGACTTTCAGGAACAGCACTTAAATCAAAAGATGTGGGTGGTGAAGGTCCAGTAACACTCGAAGTGGTTGGACTGTACTCAATTTGCCCATACAATTCATCCCAAGTTTTCCAAGCACCGCCCTCTGGTCCGAAACCCCAATACTTTTCACTGTTACTAGAAGATATTGCACCAGAGATTAAACCCCACACTTTATCAAGTTCTTCACAAGTATCTTGATATTTGCAAGATTGAGCATAAACTTGTATTACTGCACCTGAACCTCGGTTAGTTACATAAGTCCCCACAACATTACCAGACTGCCATGATATTGACATTGTACCAATATCTTCATGATACATGTCCAGTGGCAGATAATTAATATTTGGATCAAAACTCTGTGCTACTGCAGGATCAAAATCAGTTATCCCTAATTCATTTTCAATAAAACTTTTAGTATTATCATAAGGATCAGGCATATATCCAAATCTAACCGGATAACTTATCAAAAGATTTAATTCAACATTAGGATTATCTTTCACGTAACTGTTCCAAACAGATTCAGTTTGACTACCATAATCTGCATCTGAAAAAACCACTCGGTCAACACCAATCTCAGCCATATCCCCATAAGATGCTGCTCTTCTTAACGCTGAACCACCAGCACTATGACCAATCATTGAAATTCTTCCAGAAGGAATTTGTTGAACTCCTGATAATTGCCCAATTATTCCAATCACTTCATCATTTAGTTTACCTAAATCAGAATCTTGGCTGTTCCATACCAATGCATACTGTGAATCTACATGTCTTACTCCCCCTTCATCACCAGCAGACCATGGCAGTTCAGGGAAAATTATTACAAAATTTCTATTATCATCAATCATCTGTTTAATTTGTGGGGCTAACCGTTTATTGAAATCGTCATATTGATTAGTTCCGTCAGCATAATAAAACCCTTCAATACCATGAAAAAAATAAATTTTTTCAACACTTTTAGTGAAGTCAATATTGCTAGGAACAAAAATTATTGTCAATCTTCCAGCAGTACTTAACAGATAATTTTCATTAGCACCATTATTAGAAGAAACTCCGATCCAAGTCTTTCCGCAAACACTATCATCAGTTAAAGCCTTTTCCCATTCAGACAGATAAGTGTTCAAACGAGAATTGCTAGTTCCAGTCTCAGATTCTAAGCAACCAGCACTAATAACACTACTACTTAACATAACCAAAAAAACAACTACAATCAAAACCAACAAAACTTTCCTCATCTTTCACTCATGAACCTCTCAATACGCAAAAGTTGATTATACTTAGCAGTCCGCTCCCCTCTACAAGGTGCACCAGCTTTAATCTGACCGCAACCAATACCAACTGCAAGATCAGCAATAAAAGGGTCAGTAGTCTCGCCACTTCTGTGAGACACCATCACTTGCCATTTGTTATCGTAAGCCATCCGTACAGCATCAAGAGCTTCAGATAAAGTTCCAATCTGATTAACTTTCATCAACAGACAATTGCAGCTGTCTTCTTTGATTGCAATTTCAATCCGATTAACGTTAGTTACAGTAAGATCGTCGCCAACAACTTGTACTTCTTTATCTGCAAAATCTTCGCTCAACCTTTTCCTAAGCTTAGCAAAACTTTTGAAATCTTCTTGCTGGAAGGGATCTTCGATTGAAACTATTGGATATTTTCCAACCAACTGCAAATAATAATCTATTAATTGGTCAGCACTTTTCTTCCTAGGCAGTTTGTAATAACCACCACGACCACGTTTAACAAAAAATTCCGAAGCTGCTGCGTCCATGGCAATATCAACATAACCGGTATGACCTGCCTTAGCAATAGCAGTCTTTAACAATTCCAATGCTTCTTCAGCTTTCTTAACCGGTGGAACAAATCCGCCTTCATCACCAACATTGGCAGCATTCTTACCGTACTTCTTTTCAATAACTTTTTTCAAATGATGATATATCTCAGAACCCATCCGTAAAGCTTCACTAAACTTATCTGCTCGCGGTGAAATCATAAATTCTTGAAATCTAAGAAAACCTTCGGCATGTTTTCCACCATTGATTACGTTAAAGAATGGTCTTGGCATTAACAGTTCATTATCTCTTGACAAAAGATTGTTAATATATTCTGGCAAAGTTAAGTTATAATAATCAGCACCTGCACGTGCACATGCTAAACTAATACCCAAAGTTGCGTTTGCACCTAATTTTGATTTATTGGTTGTTCCATCCAACTTGATCATGAAATCATCAATTTCACGCTGTCTGAATACTTCAACTCCAATAAGTTTTGGAGCAATTTTCTTTTCAACATTTTTTACGGCATTCAATACACCTTTACCAAGATACCTGCTTCCACCGTCACGCAATTCCAGATCTTCATGTACACCAGTTGAAGCTCCGCTAGGTACTGCTGCAGAAAACTTACCATCAGTTGTGATAACATCCACTTCAATAGTAGGATTGCCTCTACTATCAAGAATTTCCATTGCTTTAATTTCTTTTATTATCGCCATTTAACTACCTACTTACCACCCAAATTAACAAAATTTTATTTTTAATATGAAACAACGATCACATCAAATGTTTTTGAATAAACTACTTCTTTCTCTAACATAGGATTTTCTATCACTAAATCTAAAGTATAAGTTCCAGGATAATCTTCATTGGAAAGAATGAAATAATCTGAATAGTAAACTGTTTCTTCATCTTTGTTACTAGTAGTTTCATAATAATAATTGTTTTCTTCTTCAACTTCTAACAATACTTTTCCGGAAGGACTAATTAACCGATAATTTTCCACTAAGATGATATCCCCATAATAAGGTGTGGTTAAAACTTCAAAAAAGAAATGAACTTCATCACCTGGAAGAAAATTTAAAGCAGCAGTATTACACCCAGTAGCACTGCTATATTCATCACAAAACTTGAAATTTTGGATCACAACATTGCCACCACGACCAAAAGGCATGAATTCTGTATTGAGCATACTTGCACCAGTGTTAGAAGTTTGAGTTTCTTCTACGTTCAATAATCCTAACTTAACTAGTCCAAACACTGCTGCACTAGTTAACACCACTGTAACTAAGACTACCAATGCTTCTTTTGCAATTGTTGCTTTTTTGTTCATTTTTAATTTAATCACAACCATATCCGGAACTGTCATAATCATCAAGATTAATTTTGTCAGGCAATTCTTTTCCAACTTCACACATATACTTCCTGATCTTCTGGAACTCGGCAGTGTTAATGTCATCTTCATCAAAATCAAGTAAGGCATAACCGTTAGCGTCCATCCGTAAAAAGAAGCGGTCAAATAACGGTTTGTAATCTCCTGATTTCCAATTACTGCCCAACTGAGCAATGACTGCTGCCATATAATAATAAATTCCTATTGCTTCATCCAAATATCCTCGTAGTTCATCCATTTTCACAATGGCAAGCTGCATAACATCTTCATATCTTTGATTCTCAAAATAAGTATAAATCTCGCTAGTAGCTTCTTGAACTTCATGCTCTCTCTGAACCGTGATACTCTCAGGATGGCTAGATTTTCCTAAAGCAACAGTAGGCACTCTGTCTTTAGCACCGTAACATGAACCTAAACTGTTAGGTTCAAGTAAATCTGCAGTTACAGTCACTGTTCTTACATTGGAACTTGTACTTGACCTGCCTTGCTGGGTATTATACACACACGCTCCAGTACCAGTGGCACTGCCCAACACTCCACTTACTTGCATGTTGCCTACTGTAAATACAATATTATTAATCTCATCAATGCCAAACTCATCATCACCGTTAGAGTTTACCAACTTACCACCTGTTAACTGGTATTGACTTCCAGCAACACTAATTCCTGCAGCAGAATTTACATTATCTAACACATAATCATTTCCACTCTTAGAAAAACCAAACGTGACTTCTTGACCTGGAGCAACTGTCCCGGAAGTATAAGAAGCGTCAATACTTCTTGGACAGCCACTATTACTTTTACTGCTAATCCTGTCCAGACCAGCATTTGAACCGCCAAACATTTCTTCATTAACAGTACCTAGACTAAACACCGGACCCATAAACCCGGCAGCACCAGCTGGTATTTCATAACTTCTTTCTCTGTTAGCTTCATCAATACCAGCAGAACTGGTCTTTAACCTTAAACAATAATTTTCTCCGTCAGTGTTCATGTGAACCTTAACTTTAATTTCATCGCCCATCAATAACATGTTAGGAGTATCACAGTCAACATAAGTACCAGCATTTTTATCATAACAAGTGATGTACGGATCTTGCAGATAAGCCAGACCTTCACCATAGAACAGACCTGCCAGTTCTGGACAGGAATATTGTCCAGTAGAAGCTTCAACTTGACAACTTACTACACCAGGGGGTGAAGCGTCAGTGATCGGGAAATAAAACAAACCATCTTTATATCCCTCATCAAAACAGGCATCTGGATTCTCGTAAGGATCTAACTGTAGATGAACAACTACATGATCGTACCTGAAATGTTTGTCAACCTTTTGCGGGGATTCAATTGGCAATTCTACCACACTACCCTGTTCTAAGTTAGAACCACGACCACCATCAAGATAATGTATTCGTTCGCTAGCTAATGGTGAAGTACTACCAACGTTAAGACAATCACAACCTTGACTGCCACAATCAACTCCTGGATGACCCATATCTTCCGGTCCGACACATTTCAAATAAGTTTGGTATGAGGCAATTTTACAACCTGGGAAGATTACCGTTCCAACTTCATAATTGAACTGCGCAGTTAAAGTTTGAGGATTATAATTAGTTAGTTCTCTGAACGCTGGGAACACTAATACACTAGATTTCATTGGAACTGAATAAGCTACATCTTCAATAAAGTCAAAGCCCATTGGCCAGTCAAAACCAAAGGCCGCCATACAGATTGATTCTGCTACACCTTGCACTCCGCTGGCAAAATATTCGTTAAGTGCAGAATTGCCATAATCACTTTGCAAGTCATCAATAGAATATTGCATTGAATCATAGATTGATTCTGTTCCGGCACCAAAAAGTTCAGCAGCTGTAGTTTGATTACCTTTGTTTGCATCTTTCAAACTTAATGGACTACACTTGCCACTGAAAGAAGCAATAAGTTTGTAAATCAAACCGCAAACGTGTTGCGAGAATAAAGTTTTACACATTCCAGCGTCATGGAATCCAGTATATTTCGCTTCTTCAATACATCTTCTTAATCCGTCTAAGATGCTACGTAACATTACTAACCGTGCTCTTATTCCAGTTAAACATACTGTCTGGAATGCACTAATATGTTGAGTGTGCGGGTTAACTTGAGTTTTCTTTTTCAATTCGCTAGGTACTGCATAATCTGGAAGATAATCTAACCCGAATGCACCAGATAGGTCTCTGCCGTCATAATATCTTAATTCAGAATAATGTGTTCCTTTGAAACCTTTACTTTCAGTGTATAATCGATCTTGTCGGTAACTGAACTTCTCTGCAACACCATCTTCCTTTAATGCTTCTCTATATCCAGTAGTTGTAATTTTCTTTTCGGAACCTTCACAGACACATTGGTACTTTTCCCCATCACTGCCTACAAAACAATCTTTAGTATGACCGCCAGAGATCATATTACCTTCCATTTTTCTTGAAGGACCAACTAATTGGTCGTCTTCTCCTACTCTATAACAAGAACCTCCTGTTGTACTAGAGATAATTTCAGATGGTGCCTCACTAGGGTCAACAACAATATCTGCGTCAGCGCTAGCAGCCTGCCCAGTAATTGCTTCATCTGTAGAAGCAGTAGCAGTACTTACAATTCCACTAACCGAACCATCTTTAATTGTATACCCATCAGTCACTGCTTTATAACCAGAATTCTTTGCACAAACTGCTTTACAGGTAGTGTCAGGAGCACCACAATAACCACCGTTAGCTTCTTTGTAAACTAATATTGTTTGGGATTCAAAACCGGTTGACAGACCATTACCACTCACTATCTTTTCTAACCGATAAATTCCGTTTTCTTCACTGACAAAATTATCAGGGTTCTTACCATTAAAATAATATAAAGAACCACTAATGGTACCACCAGTACTACTTATCACATTTTCATTATCAAACCGTTCCCAACATTCTCCTGAAGCAGGTATCGCTGTAGTGTCAACTCGATGAATACTAGGCAAGGTATTTTTCACATACTGCCCGCAATTCTCAATTTTTCGTAACGGGATACAACCAGAAGTTACTGCACAACCTTTCTGAGTGGCAATCGCAGCTTCAATCTCTTCTTCTGTTTTTTCTGAAGTCCATCCAGCAGGTACTGCTCGGCATAAGAACCGATCACATGTCCAACGATATGCTTGGTCCAATGCTTCTTCCGCTTTCCAGAGATTTGCAGTGTTTTCACATTTATCTTCTAAATTGTGTTTACCATCATTATAATCAGAAGGTAAATTGTTAGCGCCAGGATTTCCTGCTGCTAACTCATCCCACTTTTCCCTAGTCGTATCAAGATACAAATCACTTTGATCCAACGGACATCTTTCATCTTCAGGCTTATTTCTAGATGTAAGATATTCTGCTTTAGAACTGAATATCCTTGCGAACCTAATCACGGTCTTAACACCGACAGAAACGAAACAAGTAACACCAGTAACTAGAATAACTTTTTCCAGCACCGGTAAGATCTTGTCAATAACTGTTATCGTACCGTTAAGAACTTTGATTCCTTCATTGGCCATCCAGTCAGGAATAAGTTTCTCGCTGTCTACTGGAATGTCAACAAAATATCCTAAATCATAACAACTTGTTTGAGTTTTAGATTCTCCTAAGTTGCCTAAAGAATCATACTCTTGATAATTAACCATAACCTTTAACGGAAATACTACCTGCCGTTTCTTAAAATCGTTCCAGAAATCATCGTCAACATAACTTAAACCTTCTGTGGTTAACAAGTCCCATGTTAAGTAATATGCTGTCTTGTCGGGACTGTCTAAAACTTTTGGTCCGGAACTAGGTAAGATTGCACAACCCACACCAAACTGTTCATCATCCATCATTGACTGTGTACAAGCTTTCTCAAACCGGACACTGTTAACCTGGAAAGCGTCCCTATTTTCTTCACCGGTGACTATATCGCGTTCAGCAATTCCACTGCCAACATAACTTAAATTGAATACTGCAGTTGCAACTTCTCGGCCATCTTCAATCAAATCAGGGTTTAATCTCATTGGTTGCTGGAACTTAGCAATGCTAGTAATCTGAAAATCAAAATTTGACGAGTAACAGGTATGGACAGTAACCACATCATGCCAATAACCGCTTTTTCCACTTTTGTCAACAGAGATAAGATAAACGTTATAGGTCCATTCTTGTGCTTGACTTACAGATTCGATTGGATAAATTGAAACACCTTCTAAGCCTGAAGGTACCAGTTCAAACTCAAAATCTTCAAAACTTAACGGTTCAGTTTCAAAGTTAACTTTTTCAAACGTAAAATTTCCGTCCTCACCAGCTTCTACTGCAAACCACGGTCCCCTAAAGTCAGGTTCGTATTGATAACTTAACGGTCGGTAAATGAATAGATATACTGTGGAACCTGGTTCTGTAGTTCCATGAAGATTAGTTGTTGCTCTGTTTTGATAATATTCATTCCCTTTTTCAAATTCTGCTTCAACGTCTGGCGGTTGAGTGTCAGCATCAATCTCAATCTTTTCTCTTGCCACCCAACCTGCTCGGTCAGTCGCTTCAATAGTAATTTTATTAATGCCTTCATCAAGATGTAATTCTTCACTAAAACTAGTTCCTTCAGTATTGTAAATTGAATTTCCATTTACAAATATTTCAATACTACATTCTTCATTGACTGCTCCTTTCAATGTAACATGATCTTCAAGTGCAATTTCGCTATAAGTCTCAAGAGCAATTTCTGGATGAGTATTATCAGAATAAACTACTCCTGAATATGTTTGGACCTGACCGTCAGTTGTGGTGGCTTCTAAGTCTAGAACATTACTTTCGTCAGCATTCAAAGGTACATTCTGGAACTGAAAAGTTCCATCCGAAGCAGCAGTTTTCTTGGCATGATATCCGCCATTAACATAAACTCTAACTTCAGCGTTTGCCAGAGTACTTCCATTAATGTCAAAATATTCTCCAGCAACAATTTCTGGATGTTCCACGCTCAAACTTAACGAACTGCTGCCAGTAGTTACAGTTTCTCCAGAACTTTCTCCACTAGCTTCAGTCGTTCCCAAAGTCTGGAAATTATAATTATTGCCAGAATTGTTCTCTGCCACGCCGTTGCTCATAACATAATAATAATAGTCTGTTCCTGGCATCAATCCGTCAATTGCAAGACTATGATCAGTAACAGCACTTGTATCACTCTCTACTCTTGTTAAACTGAACTCATTATCCCCATAATAAATAAAACTGTCTGCTTCTTCATCAGTGTTCCATTCAATAATTATTCCAGTTTCAGTAAGGTCCTTTTCAGTAATTCCAGAAATTTGTATTGCACTGACTAATGGTAGATTAACAACTAGAATCACTACTAAGATTGTCCAAAGTTTCCAATGCATACCAAACTTTTTATTTTCTACCATTTCATAAATCAAATCAGTTCTGGCACAGGCAATTCCTGGCTGTAATCATCCATGTTCGATAGGAACTCATAATAGTAATCTTCATTGCTCGGACTAACTTCAAGAACATGGAACTGAATCATACTTCCTTCCTGCAAACTGGTCCAAGGTAATAACCACTGACCGCGGTAACCGCCGATCAAATCTTCTTCATTAACAAGATAAATCAAAACATCATATTCAAAATCTGCACCAGACAATAACTGCACTTTAGTTTCTTCTAAGATTTCAGTATCTAACGTTGGTGAATAAACTAGCTCTACTTTATGTAATTCAGCACCACCTTGCAAGAACTCTCCTAGTTCTAATACATCAGAACTGGCACCGCCAGTTTCAAGATCCGTACCAGTTTCATTTCCAATAGTCTCATTTGTAGCTGTTTCAACTGGGGCTACTGGTGCACTTCCCGGGAAATATTTTATAGTTACTAAAGCAGTTTCATCATCATCTAATGCCTTACCATCTGATATGTCAAAACATAACACATCTTCACCTTGCATTTCAATTTCTTCATCAGTACAATCTCTTTCTTCAACTTGATGCTTAACAACTTCAACATCCGCCATACTAAATTCAACTAGTGGTCTCATCTCAAGTTCCACAACTAAGTCGTCACTTGAAACTACATATTGCCAAGTTTCAAGATAACTTTCTTTATTACCGCGCATGATTGCTGCTGCACAGTATGGGAATTGATCACTAAGTCCAGCAACATCGCCTCGCTCTTCAAAGTCATATTCAGTTTGACCCATTTCACACTTATAACGGATACAAGTATAACTTATGTTAACACCATCTAAAGGTTCTCTATAATACACACCTGTTGCTTCATTAGAAACTAAAGAATAAGTTTCTATACTCATCGGAACATAACTTGGACTGTTATAACAATAATCTTCATCAGTCACACTTGGAATATTTTGCGATTCTCTAGCAATTGCCGGACCTTTGTAAGGATAATTTCCAATCAGGTTTACAGTAAATGCCATCTGAAAAACTCCACCACTTTGTTCATCACGCAATTCAATAATTACTGGGTAAATTACATCGTAAGTAAACTTCCAATTCTGGATACATAAGAAAGATAACATTGTTCCTCCGCCTAGACGATCACTGGTCATATAATTTCCTTCTCGAGGAGTTACCTGGAAAGTAAACGGATAAGTATTTTCAAATTTAAAAACTCCAGAAATGTCTTCATCATAATGTTCAATATCCCACACATAATGGTTTTGATAATAAGGTAAGTCATCAGGGAAATCTTGATAATCTGTCCCGTCAATCTTAAGGTTACGCAAATTTATCCGTAACATATCTTTTAAAGTATTTTCAGCAGTATCTACTCTCCACTTCTTTTCGTTACAGCTTATTTCCATTCCAGCAACTGGTACATCTTCATGCTCTAACGCGATCAAATCCTGAGTAATATCTTCTAATTTTAAAGTATCCATTTCAGAGTCAAGAACTGCGTCAGCCATTTCATATAAACTTTTGAACCTGATCCGAGATTCAGCAGTATGATCAATCAGTTCTGCTACCAATTCCCCTTCTTTATCTTTAACCAATAAGTTCCAATGAACATTAAACTGAGTTTTCCCACTAAGAAATTCAGTATCTGCTTCAATGTCGCTAATTTCTACAATGTCATAAGTTTCCTGGAAAACTTCTGGATCGAACAAACAAGAAGGAACATTTTCTTCTATATAATCATCAACTTGAATTTTAATCTCATCTAAACTTGGCTGATCAATCTCAGCACCATTTGCCCATAACGGAACATACATAAACGGTGAAAGTTGGATACTCCAAGTGATATCATCAGTATAACGTTCTGGAACTTTAACATAACCGCCTTGTTTTCCAGCCAAAAGTAACGCTTCTTCCCCAACATTAGTTATACAATCAGTAACATAAGTTTCGACTGCCCCTTTCTGGATTAAAATTAAATCCTGACCAGGAAGTTTGATAAGTTCTTGCTGTAAAAGAATGATTAAAGCTACTGCAATTAACAAAATTATTCCTAAAATTATGTAAACTGTAACCTGAGCTTTTCTATTTGATCTGTTGAGTATGTTGAGCGCATTTTTTCTTGCGTTGAGCCTTGAAAATAGGTTAGAACTAGCACTACTTTTACCTCTATCACCACTCTTACTAAACATCACTTAAAGGATAACTTTTCCGTTTATAAAGCTTCTGTTTTATATAATATAAAATAAAGGAGAGAAAACACCTAATGAAGCATTAAATAAAGGACTAAAATTAATAATTAAAATATTAAAACTATATCAAAATGAAAAAATTAAAATTGCACTTAACAATTACTTAATTTTCCTAACCTTAAATCCTTCCTTTTGATCATCAACAGAATAACCTTTCTTGGTCAGTTCATCCCTTAATTTGTCTGAAGTTGCCCAATCTTTAGTTTGCCTAGCTTTTTCCCGTTCTTTTGCAAGTTTCAGAATTTCAGCAGGAATCTTTTCTTCCTTAACATTTTCAAGACCCAATCCAAACACTTGGTCAAAATAATACAATAAACATAACTTCTCGTTATCCTTAACAGTACTGTCTTTAAGCAAGTCCCACATTGTTGCTAAAGCTTGTGGAGTATTCAAATCATCACTAACTTGTTCCAAAAACAGGTCTTGATATCTTCTAGCTACACCTGAAAATTTTTCAGGATTAAGTTTTCCCTTACCAATTTTAACTTCTTCCTTCAAATCTAAAACTCGCTCAACCAACTTTTCTCGAGCAGTTTTAGCGGACTCTAAAGCTTCATAGTCAAACATTAACGGCTTTCGGTAAACTGTTCCTAAGCAGAAATATCTATAATCAAGTGCAACAAAACCTTTTTCTTTCAAAGTAGATAAAGTGACAAAATTATCACCAGACTTGGCCATCTTTTCTCCTTTCTTCAAAACGAGAAATTCATTATGTAACCAATATTTAACCCACGGTTTTTTACCAGTTGCAGCTTCTGACTGTGCAATTTCATTTGTATGATGTACAGGAATATGATCAATGCCACCACAATGAATGTCAAATTGTTCGCCTAGATATTTCATGCTCATTGCTGAACATTCCAAATGCCAGCCAGGATAACCCATCCCAAACGGAGAATCCCACTTCATTTCTTGTTCATCAAACTTAGATTTGGTAAACCATAACACAAAATCATAGGGATTTTTCTTGTTTATGTCTTTTTCAACCCTTGCTCTTGCCTTTTCTCCATCTTCTTCCAGATTCAATCGTGCAAGTTTTCCATAATCTTTCAGTTTAGAAGTATCAAAATAAACATTTCCGCCCGCTTGATAAATGAAACCTTTTTTCTCTAATTTTTTTATCAGTTCAATCTGTTCCTTGATATGTTCAGTGGCTTTGGGAAATACTTTTGGAAATAAAAGATTCAGTTCCTTAATGTCATTCTTGAAAGCTTTAGTGTAAAAATCTGCAACTTCCCAAACAGTCTTTTTTTCACGTTCAGCACCTTTCAATAATTTATCTTCTCCAGTGTCAGCATCAGAAGTAAGATGTCCAACGTCAGTGATGTTCATGATATGTTCAACTTTAAAACTATTCAACTCCAGAACTCTTCTCAAAACATCTTCAAAGATATAACTACGCAAATTTCCGATATGTGCATAATTGTAAACAGCATGCCCAAAATTTCTTATTTAGAAACTTTGTTTGGCCCGCAACAATATATGCCCACAGATTTGGAATTTATTGGTTCAAATGTTTCTTTTTTCCTAGTTAAAGTATTATATACTTTTAATTTCATCGTCACCCCACTACAAGGTTAATTAATTTGTTTTGTTTTCTGTCTAATGAATATCCAATGTATTTATAAAATTTTGTGAGGCTACCTTTCCTAGCAATATGTAAATCAAAGCAGAGACTGTATCTTCCAGCATGTGTTCTACTCAAGCGACCTGCAAAAATTCTGTTTTTAATATCAAGTTCCTTAAGAATTTTGGATTCTCCTTGCAAAAGTTTAGGAGCTTTATTTAACTCACTCAGTAACTTTTTATCTTCAATTAGTCCTGATGCTTTCTTGATTGTAATAACCTTGGTTATATGTCCTGTAGGGAATTTGTTAATCAACATAAACTTATCAAGCAGTTCTAATTCTTTTATTTGTTTTTTAGTTAAATTATTTAGATGCCTATAACGCGAAAGTGTGATATACCCATAATTTCCTTTCTTATCTTTGTACACTGAAGATTCATCATCAAACGCTGCCTTCAAGTAATTCGCTTTCATTTCTTTAGTTCCTTTCTTTATCAACCAAGGTACTTCACCATCAACTGTCGCTTTTCTTCCAGAAATTGCTCCAACTCTTAATAAGGACTCACCAATTATAGATGAGCCAATTCTAAGCAGAATACAATTTCTTACAAATTCTTTTTGTATGTGAACCTCGCCAAATAATTTATTTATTATTTTTATAAAATTCTCTGCAGATTGCTCCTCACCAGCAGCATATTTTGTTCTAAATTTGTTTCTTGCTTTCTTATCTTTGAAAATGCAACCATCAGAAACAATTAATCCTAAAAGATAAGCACCATCTTCATTGTTGAGGTTTATTGGAAATTTTGGATTTTTTATAGAAATAACTTTCCCTTTTTTAGTCATCAAGATTTTATCATTCATATAATTATAATTAATCCCTAAGTAATCCAACAATTTCTTAAGTTTCATAACAGAAACCATATTAACACCTTTATTGTTTATCAGATTATAAAATGTGGGACTACTCAAGTTCAATTCATTACAAAGCAGAGACAGGTTACCAGCTTTTTTAATTCCTTTTAGGATTAATTTTTCTAGTAGATCATCTTTTAGTTCAAATAGAAATGTATCTTTAAGTTGATACCAATGAGTTTCCCAATGAGGGATTGCCAAATCTTCATTAATTGAATTCATTTTTATTACCTCCAAGTTTCCACCTACTTAAACTTGGAGTTAGTTAGAAAAAGAGTAGTATAGCGTAACTCATTAAATTTCTTTATGTAAGGCAAAAGAATTTTATTGGGAGTTTTGCGTAGCTCTCTTTCTCTATTTTACTAGTTAAACTAGTATATAAAGAATTTGTATACTTGACCAGTGTATTTCGCTAGAAATAAACAGAAAATCTCTGATTTTCAAGTGGGTATGTGGTCAGATATATTAATTACTTAACCTTAACATAATTTGTCAACCCCTGAGTTATTAACAATACTGCTAACGCCCCCAAACATAACGATATTAACCAAACCAGATATCCAAATGCCTTAATCATACTTGCTAGCATTATTACCTCAGAAATAAATTGCGCAACAATTTTAGAACTTGATGCTGAATATTCTAGATATACTTCAGAACTGTTATCTTTCTGAACATTACGATATTCATCTTCAGTTAAACTATATTTTGACATTAAATAGTTATTATTAGTTTCTCCTACTTCTGCCCAAGATTCAGCAATATCTCTAATTCCTGAGACTAGAATTGCATCATCAGTATCATCATAAACATCATTTAAATCCCCTAAAAGTAAATCATAAGCAACATAATACGATCCAGCCAGTGCTAAAAATAGGAATACACAACCAAAAGCAATCTGCACCAAAGCAATATCTTTTAGAATTTTATTTTTATCTTTTATATCTTTCATTTTCATCTACCGTTCAGCCTTTTTCAAGTCTTTCCACCAATCATTGCAACTGATGGTTTCAATTTCCTTTAACATTCTCTTTGAATTTTCAGTCACTAAAACTTCTCTGATATTATCAATCCAGTTCTGAGCATCTTTATATCCAATTTCAATATATTCTTTTGCTTGGAAGGCATTTTCAAGCAGGTCAGCATCCCTAGCGATGATAGATTCTTTAGTTTTCTGCGCTTGAAATTCTTCATGAAATCCAAATATCTCTTCGCCAACATCCCCAAGATTTTCGGTCTGCTCTCCATGTGCAGCAGTTTCAGCTTTTCTGAAATCAATATAACGATGTCCTACTTTGTGTAAATCATTTAATCTTGCCTCATGTAAATCATTAAACAAGCACATCATTGTAACTTTATTAACATCAACACTACTAACATTAATATTATCTTTTCCTTTGAAGCTGTCTTTACTTTTTCCAGAGCCATTTTCCATCTTTGCAAGAACATAACCTATAACCGCTGCCCGAAAACTGTGTTCAGCAACATTTTCTGGATCTTTAACATTGATCAGCCACCAGCCACTTCTTTTAACATGTTTGAGAGCACCTAGTTCAAATAAAAAGTTAGTAAAATTGTTTACTTCACTAATTTTATTACTTTTAGCCATTGTTTTTGCCATCTTTTACAATTCTAACACTTCAGCTTTATTTAAACTTTCTTCTTGTAAAGTCTTCAGGTCTAGCTTTTTTAATTCCAGTTCAATATTCTCTTGCTTAGATCTAGTTGCAGGGTGTTTCGGTCCGAGCAAACAACAGATTTCTGGTCCTTTCGAAATTTCATAAGTTTCAATTTCTTTGGCAATTTCAATGATTTCTTGTTTGTCGTAAGTCAAAAGTGGCCGGAGAATTTCTAAGCTTAGTTGGCTGCTGATAACTTCAAGATTACTCAATGTCTGGCTGCTTACTTGCGCAAGATTTTCTCCTGTGATCAAAAATTTAGCGCCTTCTTTTTCAGCGACCATCTCTGCTGCTTGGAACATGGCAATCTTTTGCAAGATGAAATAATTCTTATGCTGACACTTATTTACTAATTCTTTAAGCACATTAGCAAAAGGCACTAAATAAACTTTTTTAACGCCAAGCTTCTTAACCAGCTCTTTTACTTTGTCTAACTCTTTCTCATCGGTCAACGGCACTTGATGGAAATGCACTGCAATGATGTCTAATTTTTCTTTCATTAGGTACCCTGCAACTACTGAATCAAATCCCCCTGACAAGAGTAATATGGCTTTTTTCATCTTTTTATTGGAATCCTCCATTTTTGAACTTGACTATTAATTTTATATTTATAGACTTTGCCCGATTTATAACGTTCCAAAACATCACAGCTTAACAAAAATTCTAAATATTTGTATAGAGTCGAATATCCAACTTCGGTTTCTCTGGAGATTTTAGATTTGAGCTCATAAAGAGTCTTGTCTTTACAATTAAACAACATTAAAAAATCACCGAGCTTTACACTCATGCTTGAGTGTGAGAAACGATTTAAATAATCAGTTGCTACTACTAGAGATGCCGGTTTGTAAGAATAGTTTCTAGTTAATAATTCATATTTTGTAGTCCCAGGAAAAAATAAAAAAGATAAATCCTTATTACTTTTTTTCCTTACTTTTATTGTGTAACATCCTTTTTTGTCAACTTTTTTAGAACAATTGGAAATAATTTTCTTTTTATTAAAATAATTAGCTAAATCTACTGACATTAATTTACTTTTAGTTTGTAAATTTATGTTTCCATCTAATTCCACTGAACCATCAAATTGCAAAAAACCCCTGACAAATGCATCATTAAAAATTAATGAAGAAGTTTTAATAATTGAAGGGATACTTACAGAATTAGATTTTGCTCCGTGATTAAAGCCTAAGAATTTTATTAAATGGCGAATAATTATCTTATTTCCTATTGTAAGGTGCCAAGCTCCTACTTCTTTAAACTTTTGAGGAGAATAAACAATTTCAAAGCAATTATTAAATTGTTTTGCTAATTTCTCCAAAGGTAATTTTGAACCTTCAACTATCCTTAAGAAATAACTTACTTTAATTCTCTCAAAGCACCCATAATCTTTTACTATTGGAAGTAATTTAGCAATTGAATCTTCATTAGAACAAAATG
This sequence comes from archaeon, assembly GCA_043812455.1. Classification (GTDB taxonomy): domain Archaea; phylum Nanobdellota; class Nanobdellia; order Woesearchaeales; family GW2011-AR9; genus JABHQR01. The sequence goes on from JBDRMB010000029.1 coordinate 40,283, forward strand.
TAAAATAACAGTGTTTTATAGAAGAATCATAACAAACATTTACTTTCCTACCAAATTTCTTATTTACATCATCAATTAAACTAAGTTCTGGTTTAGTCTTAAAAATGATATTAATTCTCAATGGAAGCGTGCCATCAGCAGCATGAGCTCCCGCAATTTCACATAAGGGGATAGTTAATTGCTTCAAAGCCTTAACTTTTTGTGAAGTCGAGCCTGCAGTCTTGAGTAACTTTATATTAGAATTAATCTCTTTTACAAGTTTACTTTTGCTTTTGGAAGAAATTTTCAGCAATTCTAAAAATAGAGGTATGGAAAACCAGCTTTTACGAAAACTTAGATATTTTTCAATTGTATCATACGAACAATTCAACTGTTCTGCGAGATAATTAATTAAATCTTTTTTATATTGATATTTTTGAAGAATATCTCTTAAAATAAAATTGATAGTTCTCCTAGTCTCATTGTTTAAATCAAAACAAATCCATGAAAAAGGTCTTACATCTATCCTTTCATCGTGAAGTTCTAATAAATTGAATTTTTTCATTGTTTTTAAATCACCAAGATATTAATTCATAATGAAGTAACATAAAATATTTCATCTTTCAGCGAAAGCTTAATTTAGTAACTGAAGGTACTTACAAGGGATTTAAATGATTAAGTAGAAAATTAATTTATAAGCTTTACGTCGATAATTGATCAGACCCGATAAAAGTGCAATCGCTTTTTGTTTTTTACTCATTTTTCTGAGCAATATATTTTTAACCTATTTTACAATACTTATCATATAACTTAAACAAAAAACTTAAAACGTTTAGATTATTATTGATTAATACCTTCACAAAAATGAGAAAAATTATCCTTTTGTTAATAATTATTAGCTTAATACTAGTTAGCACAGCAGTTGCAGAAAATCTTTACTTTTATGATAGTTTAGACATCAGCTTAGATGTTAACGGGCAACTATCTCTTTACGAAGCAGGAAATAATCCAGAGGTCAGTGAACTTACCACTACATTATTACTCTATCCCGAAGAAGATTACCGACAAGAACTGTTAAGTTTCCAATCTAGTGGTGAAGTTGAAGAAAACAAAGTTGTTTTCTATTGGAAAGACCCTACCCTTGGCGAGAAGGATTATTCTTTCCAATCATTAGTAAGAACTACCTATCACCGCAACCAGATCAGCGAAAAAATATTTTTTCCAACAGAATTTACTGAACAAGAAATTGAAGAAGAACAGCTTTATTTATATTTAGAAGATTCTGAAATTATTGATTGGAATGAACCAAGTATTATTGCTCAAGCTAATGAACTTACTGCAGATAGTGACGATTATTTTGAAGTAGTTTTTTTACTGGCCTCTTGGGTAGAAGAAAACATTGAATATGATTTGAACTCATTGACTGCTAAATCCAGCCAAAAATCAAGTTGGGTATTAGAAAACAAAGAAGGGGTATGTGACGAAATGACTTCTTTATTCATCTCCATGTGTCGATCACAAGGAATTCCCGCTAGGTTTGTAACTGGAGTATCTTATACTAACTCACCATTATTTGCTGAACCTTGGCAAGCCCACGGTTGGGCAGAAGTTTATTTTCCTAATCATGGTTGGGTCAGTTTTGATCCTACGTTTGGGGAATATGGTTATATTGATTCCACTCATGTTAAACTTAAAGATGATGCTGATCCTAGTGAAGCTTCTACACTTTACGAATGGACTGCCCATAACGTTAATATTGTCAGCAAAGAACTTGACTTTGATGTTGATGTTGTTGGTTATGGAGATCAGATAGATAAAGAATTTTCATTAGAAATGTCAAGTTTGGGAGAAGAATTGGCCTTTGGCAGTTATAATTTGATTACAGCAATAATCAAAAATGAAAAGGAATATTATTCAGCAAGCACATTGACATTAACCGTGCCAGAAGAAATTCAAATTATTAATAATAAAAAACAAACAGTATTATTAGAACCTAAAGAAGTACAAGAATTATACTGGATTATCAAGATTCCTCAAAACCTAAATGAAGGATATCGATATGAATTTCCTTATACAATCTCCACTGAAAAGAATTTAAGTATTGAAGATTCTTTCTTCTCACAGAAAAGTGCAGTATCTTACACTAAATCTGAAGTAGAAGATCTTATTCCAGAAGATCTTGACGAGAATAGTTACTCCAGGGTGCTTGTTTTATCTTGTGAATACCAAGAAGAAGTTCAAGTTAACCAAGATAATATAATTTCTTGTTCGTTAAAGAATTCAGGAGATACCAAACTCGAAAATCTTAATTTTTGTATTGCAAATGAATGTTTAAATATTGATCAATTGCCAATTAGTAAAGAATATAGTTATGAAGTTGAATTAAGTTCATTAGAAGCTGGCTGGAAAACTGTCTTTGTCTCAGCAAAAAATGATCTGGTTCAAAAAGGCCAATACTTAACCTACCAAGTCTTAGATCAAGCTTCATTAGAATTTTCTTACTCAGTTTCAGAGAATATTCATTATGGCGAAGAATTCTTAATTACAATCTCTTTGATTCCGGATTCATTTACAATACCACAAAACCTTACTATGACAATAACTTTGCCAGGGAAGATTAACACTTGGGAAATTAGTGAACTTACCCAGCAACAAGACATTATTTTAGAGATTAATAGTCTGGGACTTGGCTCTGAAAACTATTTACCATTAGAACTTGCTTGGCAGGATGAACAAGGTAATGAATTTAGTTATTATGAAGAAATTTTAGTTGAGATTGAAAGCAATACTTTTTGGGACAAAGTAGTCATGTTTTTTAACACACTAACCAGTTTTTAGAATTTATATATCAAAATTGGAATTATTGAAAAAAAAAGAAAAAAAATAAAATTTATTTCTTCTTAGCAGTTTTCTTCTTAGCTACTTTTTTCTTAGCTACTTTTTTCTTAGCTACTTTTTTCTTAGCTACTTTTTTCTTAGCTACTGCTTTCTTAACTGCTTTCTTTTTAGCAACTTTTCTTTTAACTGCTTTTTTCTTAGCTACTGCTTTCTTAGCAACTTTCCTTTTAACAGTCTTTTTCTTAGCTGCCTTCTTCTTCATAACTTTCTTAGCCATCGTAATTCACCTCTTATTTACTAAGTTGGGTGTAGAAAGTTTTTTTCCTTTTTAAAAGTTTCCTTTTTCAAAATATTTTTTAAAAATATTTTTGTTAACACTGATAATTAAAAATTTAAGATCATGAAAAATTAAAAATTAAACACATTATTTTATCGACGATAAAACTCTGCAAGATATCATTGGGATCAAGAATGAATAAAACTGTCAAAACAATAATTACAAATTACTTAAATAAAACTTAATTACTTACTTTCAAACTTCAAAAAGTTTATATAATCAAAGCATTGAGAATATTCTGAGGGTAAAAATGATAAGTTCAATCTGGACAGAAAAGTATCGGCCGCAACAATTTGGCGACGTTAAAGGTCAAAAAGAGATTATAGAAAAAGTTCAAGCATTTGTTAGTTCACACAATATGCCACATTTATTATTCTCAGGTCCGGCTGGCGTTGGTAAAACTACATTATCATTAGTAATTGCTAAAGAATTATTTGGTGAAAGTTGGAGAGAAAACATCTTGGAGCTTAATGCCAGTGATGAACGTGGGATTGATGTTATCAGAACCAAGGTTAAAGATTTTGCAAGAACTAAAGCCATTGGAGATATACCTTTCAAAGTAATATATCTTGACGAAAGTGACGCTTTAACCAGGGAAGCACAACAAGCTTTACGTCGAACAATGGAAAATTATACCAAAACTTGCCGATTCATATTAAGTTGCAATTTTTCATCCAAGATTATTGATCCAATCCAGTCAAGATGCGCAGTGTTTAGATTTAAACCATTAAGCAAAGATGATGTTATTGAAGTTATTAACAAGATTTCACAACAAGAAAGTCTTAGCGTTCCTGAAGATGTAAAAGATGCTTTATATGAAATATCTGATGGTGACTGCCGAAAGTTAGAGAACGTTTTACAAAGTTGTGCAGTTATCAAGAAAGATCTTGATTTAGAATTAGTATATTCTATGGCTTCTGCAGCAAAACCTAAAGAGATAAAGGAAGTGTTAGAACTTGCTTTAAAACAAGATTTTCTGACCTCACGGAAAAAATTATTAGACCTTATGCTGAACTATGGTCTTTCTGGAATTGATGTAATCAAACAAGTTCAAAAGGCAATCTGGCAATTAGATTTTAATATAATATCCGATGATAAAAAAGTAACTTTGATTGATAAATGTGGTGAAATTGAGTTCAGAATAGTTGAAGGTAGTGATGAATATCTACAGTTGGAAGCTTTCTTAGCATTTGTAATGTTGCAAGGAACTAAATCTGTTTAAGATGAATAAATCACAATGAAAAACCTAAAATTTCATCCTTCTTTGATTGAAAAAATTTTAAGTGGTCATAAAGTAACCACTTGGCGTTTATTTGATGATAAAGATTTGACTAAAGGTGATAATCTTATATTCCTAAATTCAGATACTAAAGAAGAGTTCGCTAAGGCAAGAATCGTTAGTGTTAAAGAAACAACTTTTGAGAATCTAACAGATAAAGATTGGGAAGGCCATGAAAAGTTTTCTTCAGATGAAGAAATGTATAGAGCATATCAAGATTATTATCAAAAAAAAAAGTAAATAAGAATACAAAAGTTAAAGTGATAAAATTTAAATTAAAATAAAGAAAAAATAAAAATTCTTTGACAATTAACTTGCACTTTCTTTGATTCTTAACTTCTCAAAAATCAAATCTTGGTAAGTGTATGAGAAAGTTAAAGTTATAGAATCGCTGTAAAGATCACTCTCAGCCAAAGGTTCATTTAATCGACAGATAACTTCTGCTTTTCCATCAATCATCCTAGCTTCATTCAACTGACCACCAGATTTACATTCCCAGTCTTCTGGACTTTCAATTTCGTAAGCCACTTGACTGAACCGATTATCAAAATCTTCACTTTGAATAGTGGAATCACCAGTGCCAACATTACTTACTTGTATTTTTAACAACACAATTCCTTTCCCAGCAGTATCTTCCTCAACTGAAGTTATGGTAATTGGTGCTCCTGAAACTGAATAAGACTTGTATTCTTGAACTTCGCAAACCTTTTCATCAGTTAGATCTCCCTTAAAACAAACATCATTAATGATTAATGTTGTTTCATAATCATACTTATAATTAATGTTCCAAGTAACATCGTTATATCCAATAATTTCGCTGTTATACTTAGCATAAGCATTTGGAGTAAAAGAGATTATTTCCTCACCACCAGTAGGATTGAATTCAGAAATTTTCTCAATTTCTTCAGTGTTTGACTTTTCCCAATCGGGAATATTACTAAAATCTTCATGTGCTGGGCCTATTAAGGTTAAAACCACATCACCAGGTTCAACAGTATTTTCACCCATGTTTTTTATTACCAATTCTATTGGAAAATCTTCAGTATCAAAAATAGTATAAACACCATCTTCCATAATACTAAACGGTTCGAAACTTAATACAATCCCGTCTGTTCCACCAATGAAAGCTCCACTTGTAGTATCAACTTGTTGACCCTGACAAGCTGTTAAAAGAATTAAACTGACCAAAGCCAGTACCAATAATAATTTTTTGAAAACCATCCTAACAACCTCTTTATGTTTGTCTTTAATCGTGTTTGATCAATAATTTAGTATTTAAACGTATTAAACTAAGAAAAAAAGAGTTTAGCTATAAAAAATCTTCGCTTTTCTAAGCTAAAAATTGAAGAGGAATGCCGATATAGGACTCAATGAAAAAACATTTAAATATCGCGGACTTTTCAGTTTTATCATGAAAACAGATTTAGTAATTGCAGGTTATATAATTCATCAAAACAAAGTTTTACTAATTCACCATAGAAAATTAAATTTGTGGCTTCCGGTTGGTGGCCACATTGATGAAAACGAAACACCTAATCAAGCATTACTTCGCGAAATCAAAGAAGAAATTGGCATTGATGTAGAAATACTTAATAAAAGCAATATCCCCGCGGAGGGAAATATTAAATGCAATCTCGCTACTCCTTTTTATGTTAATGTTCATTCTGTTGGAGACCATGACCATTGTTGTTTATTCTATGTTTGTAAAGCGATTAATCCAGAACAATTGAAAATAAACAATGAACTAAAAAATTTTGAATGGTTCGCTAAAGATGACCTAAACAAAGATCATGTCCCTGCTGATGTGAAAAATCAAAGCTTAGCAGCCCTAAAATTATATAATAATCTTCTAGATTAAAACCTAGCGAGAAATTAAGGTGTTTCAATGATTTGGATGCTTTTTTGAAGATTTTCTATATAATTGTAATCTAAAGTTATCTGTAATGGGGTTTCGAACGCAGTAGCACCATTGATCCTGAAACTACAAATGATCTTACCAGCATCGTTACTCATCCTTACCAACCAGTCAGAAGGAGTACATTTGATTAGACTTCCACCAGTCATTTCTACATTGTACAAGATCTTATCCAAATCATCATAATCTAAACTTGCTTCACCACAATTAACAATGTCTGCATAAGGACTTAATACTCTGCCATTACCTGAATTTCGGACACTAATTTCAAAAATTGCAGTATCTCCAGTCATCTCTACTCCAACATAACTTACACTAACTGGCGCACCTTGACCGCCACCCATCATCACATTTTGTGGAGTACAAGCTTTCTGTTCAGAAGTTATCTGATAAAATAATGGATCTACACACACGCTTGGACTGGTCCTAGTTTGATAATTGTAACACATAACTAAATTTAAATTTGGTGAGTATTCATAAGTTCCAGTCGGTAAATCAATGTTAGAAGATTCCCACTGTACTTGATTATAACCACCATCTAAGTTATAAACACTTTTACCATCAATATCTCCACAAGATTGCACATAATTAATGCCTCTTATAATATTAGCATCAAACCCAGTTATCTGTAAATAACAATCGTACGCACTTAAATCATAATTACCTTTATTCTCTAGTTCAACAATCGCTACAAAATCGTTAATGTCATATATCTTACTTGGAGGATAACCTGTAACAAAACTTGCCTTTAAACCCTCTGTTCCAGACTGAACTTGTGCAAGAGCTACAGAAGTTTCCATTGGTTCTTCACCAGCAGGAACCCTGTTACAAGATGCTAATAGAAATACTAAGAGAACTAAAGATACAACTAACAACCCTTTTTTGATTCTAAATGCCATACACCTATCAAAGCGATAATAAACTTTTTAGTTATTTAAAGCTTTTGTTTAAGTAGCTTTACTAATTATGCTTAAATCGTACCCACACTTTACTAAAAATCTAATTTCTTAACTCCTAACCCTTAAAGTATAATCTTTAGAGACTTTATAAGTATAAAAATATTCTAAGAATAACGTTGTTGGATATGAAGAAGTAATATCATGATATTTTGTACAGACTAGTTCTGCATATTGTTCATCTTCAAACTCAAAACTTTTATCTCCGGTCTTTCTAAATTCACAATCAATAGTATCCTGACCTAGATTTGATTTAATTAAAGTAACTTCTTCAGCCTGACTTCTTGAACTACCCATATTTTCTATCAAAATTCTAAATTCAACTTTAGTACCTGTACTGATTTCTTCAATTTCAGTTACTGCTAATGGGCCGCCTTGCCCGCCTAACCTCATTGGATTTGGATAATCTCTACTACCTACAGTACAGCCACCATAAACTTCATAATCCGGTTCAGAAGGATCAATACAGACATCAACTGCTAGCTCATTACTATAGTCATAAGTTGCAGTGATGAGATAAGGAAAATCTTGCCGTTCAGCACCAACTTTAATGTCCCATACACTAGCTTCAAAATTTAAATTTTCTTTATCTCCAACCGGATTTGTAACACTTCTGCCTTCCATCACACCACCTTTAGTTGGAAAACTTTTACCTTCCCAATCATATATGTCAACATATTTAGAATCAAAACCTAAAATTTGTAAATGACCGTTAGATAAATCGTATGCTCCTTCATTTTTTAGTTCAATTTGAAATTCAATATCTTCAGCTTGGTAAACTTCATCAGGAGGATAATTTTTCACTTTTTCAATTACCAAACCAGTATAACCCTGTTTATATGTTCCTTCAAAGGCTGCACCAGTATCTTCAGAACTACAAGAACTTAAAAGTAAGCTTAACATTAAAATCGCACAGATTACAATTGTAAATTTAATTTTTTTAATTTTCATTTCTTATTTTATTTTTTTTAATTTCACTTTTTCAAACTATTGTAACAGTAATTGTATTTTGTGTACTGATTTGATAATCATAATTCAAAATTGCATCAAAAGATTGTACTACAAAATCCTGGGCAGCAATCAAATCTTCCATCTCTGCACCCCATTCCAAGAAGCAAAGAGATAAAGGGATATCAGAACCTTTGCTAGTTTTATCAGGAACAATTACTGTACCACCTTGCAAACAACTAACATCTAAATCTCCTGGATTATACATGTAAGGTTCCAAGTCAATAAAATAATCATTAACATTTATTATTTTTCCAGTACCAGCGTTTTCAATTGATGATACTAAAAGTAAATTATCATCTTTTTCTATAATTGGATTAGTTTCTGGTTGACCAAACCCAAAATTTATCCGCGCAAATTCATCTGGTGCACTTGATAAAGCATTAGTACCTGAAAAGTATGTACTTCTTGCTTCTGCTAAAAGTTCATTATTTTCGTCATAATCTTCAACAAACATTCTAGTTAATGTTGAAGTAGTTTCCAGGCCACTAAACTCTGCTTGATAAGTTAATGTATAACTCCCATTCAGAAGTTGACCACTTGGTGGACTACAGATTGCCGCTAAAGTATCTGACTTCTCATTAAAAGTAATACTTGAACTTGGAGAAATCTCACCTAAGAAACTTTCAGAATTGTCTGAACTACCAGTCTTAGTAAAATTACATATTAATGTTATTCCTAATTCTTGTTCTCTTGGGTTTTCAATTTCTAAGTTTATTGGATATTGTAAAGCTTGAGTTGTGCCAACACTGACTACTCGTTTTGTTGGAAAACTGTTTCTGTCAACCTTAAAACTAGCTTCGGTCTTTTCCAAGATTGATCTGTCAACAGTACCTTGTGCAGTTTGTTGTTCATCTTCTTCAATTCTAGTTTTTTCATCTTCTAAACAACGATTATAATCTGAACTTCCTTCAGTGAAACCATAAACATCGCTGCAAGTATACTTCACTTGAGAATTAAGCTGCCTTTCGGCCACGCAATCATCCACATCAAACCCACCAATGTCAGCAACGTTTTGTATTGCCTGAAGTGTACATATAAAATTTGACCAGCCCGGATTTTCAGTTTTCGGTGCTTGTTCTCTTAACTGTTCTTGTGCACCTTCAAGATCCTCAAGACCTGGAACTACAGAATTTTCATAAGCCACAGTAGGAATCACTGGAATGAGTATTACAACAACCAAATAAAGGATTCCTATAACTCGTGCAACATTAATAACGGTATTGCTGCCTTTACCTTCTTCAGTAGGCAACATTAACAATCCAAAAAATGCCCACCATGGCATAAAAAGTACCATGTATTCAAAACCATCTTTAACTGCAAAACCTAAAGTTTCAACAAGAAAAGGAATAAGTCCGGCGTCTAGATAAAAAAATAGTACTGGCAACAAACCCCACAATTCTGGACGAGTTACCCTACCCTTAGTGATGACCATAGAACCAAAAAGGATTAGTATTGAAATTCCTCCAAAGTACATTAAAAAATTTGGGTCATAATTTCCACCAAAAACAAAGTACCATAATATCCATATGGCCATTGGTATAAATACTGCAAATTTATCTACTTGAACCTTATTAGAAACAGCATAGCCTGCAAAGATAAATAGTAAAAAAGAAAGTATTAAAGTTAAGGTTGAATAACCGACAACAAGTTTAACGAAAAAATAAACACCACCGATGATCATCATCACAAAACTAATATTCTTCAAAGCACTAACAGCATTTGCACCCGCTGCAGCACCTGCACCCCAAATAACTCCCGGACCCGCACTTGCTGCAGCACCCGCACCGCCAGCAAGACCAGTAGCACCTTTCAATGCTCCAAGAGCGCCAGCTGCTTTACTTCCAGCACCAGCTGCTGCACTACCTATTCCTTTTAACACTCCTCCTGCTGCTGCACTCTCGCCGGCCATCCATTTACCTCTTTACATTACTATCTAGTTCAATCGTCTAGCTTTTAATTTATATAATAAGAAATAAAAACTTAAGCATATAAAAAGGTTGCTACTCTAATCTTCCTTCAATTCAACAGTAAGTTCGCGAACTTCGATAGTCTTACTTGGTACCACTTGTAATGCATTGTTACCTTCAACAACATCATCACTAATATCAATAGTATAAGACAATTCCCTAGTATCAAAATGACTTTTATCCCCGTTTACATTGATATAACCAGTCTTTTCAGAAGTGTCATCAACAAAATCTAAAGTTACTTTAACAAAACTATCTTCATCTTCAACAGATTCCAGTTCTTCTTTGTCAAGTCCAAAATAATAAGTAGTATACTCAATTTCTTCCAAATTAGAGATAATTTTCATATGATAAAGTTCATACTCTTCATATTCAGTGTAAAAAGTAATATCATTCTCACCGCGATAAACTAGTTCTGGTGAAAACTCGATTGGAACCATACTCAAACCACAATCTGGAACTCCAGAATAAATATTATAATCGTTAATTGTGATGATTAATCTTCCAACATCATCATAATCACATTCTGGCTGGAACCTCAATTCCAATGCTTCTAAGTTATCATATTCAGTTTCTGATATTAAGAAAGTATTGCTTGCAGATTGGAAATTTAAATCAGTTACTCTTCCTACAACTTTTACTCTTTCAATACTGGCAGAATTAGTTTTCCAGAATGCAAGTCCTGGTGAAGAAACGCTAATACTAACATTGTTAACATTTTCTAATGAATAATCAGGAATAGTGATTATTGGATTTTCGTTCTCATCCAACGGTTTATTGTAAAGTTCTTCCCCATTAACAGTTATTATCAAATTCCCTTGTCCTGAACTTATGGAAAAACTCATTACAACACTATCAGTATTATCTAAATCATCAACTTCAAAAGTAAATTCAGCAGCTTCTTCAGAAAAAATACCATTTTTTGCATAAAGTGTACTTTTCTCTAACAGAATTTTACTTTCAGTTTTTGTATAAATGCGCATTGAAGCCAAGCTGTGTTCAACTTCATCCAAAGACAAATATTCAATTTTTCCAGGATATTCACTTAAGAGAACTTGTTCTTCAACAGTTGAACTGGTATCTTCAACACTCCCCCCATCAGAATCGCCCAAAATGTTTGCTCTTTCTTCAGGAGATACTACAATAATGAACATGATAATCAAACCAGCCACAATAGCTAAAAATATTGCTGCTGCTGCAGCTTGCCCCTTTTTACTTGACTTAAACATCTTCAAGGTAAAATAAGTACTCTCTGATATATAAATATTGCTTTTCTTGAGGCACCGTAGAATTGCTTTTTGCATCCAAAGGTCAAAACTTTTTCTATAAACATAATCAGGCTCGTCGCGAGGGGTTGCCCCATACATGAAAATCAAAAACTATTGATTTTCAGTACTGAAATTAAGTAGTTTCTTAATTTCATGTACGGGAACGCAGATCTATTGATAAAATATTGAAAGTTTTGAAGATGCATTTAGCAATTCTACAGAGCCTTTTCTTTAGAAGAGCTAAAAAGTTAGCATCCTGAGGTCACAAAACAAGAAAAATTAAATAAAGCAACAGATAAACTAACTATAAGCACAAACCAAAAATGGACATTATCAACAAAGATTTCAAAAAAGGTACTGTAAAGTTAAAAATTAACGATGCTGATGATCTATGGTATCTTAGCCATTTAATAGATCCTGGCGATTTTGTTAGAAGTAAAACTACTCGAAAAATTAAAATTGGTGATAATGAAAATGCTTCGGTTGTCAAGAAGACTGTAACTTTAACAATTGAAGCCGAAAAAGTTGAGTATGTTGTAGAAAATAATATTCTTAGAGTTAATGGAAAAATTGCGCAAGGTCCAGAAGAATATCCTAAAGGAAGTTACCAAAATATTAGTTTAGAAGAAGGTAGCGAATTCTTACTTGAAAAAGTTCACTGGATGAAATATCAAAAAGATAAATTGAAAGAAGCTAGTGAAAAAAAATACAGTTATTTGATTTGCTTATTTGATCGCGAAGAAGCTTTATTTGCTTTAACTAAAAAGTCAGGCTACCAGATTCTTGGTAAAGCTACTAGTGATTTACCTAAAAAGGGTAATCCTAGCCCGGCACAACAAAGTAACTTTTATCAAGAAATAATCAAAGCATTAGATACTTATCAAGCAAGATATAACTCTGAAAGTATTATTCTAGCTTCTCCAGCTTTTTATAGAGAAGATTTATTGAAACAAGTTAAAGATAAAGAGCTCAGAGCAAAGATTGTAAGTGTTGTGTGCAATTCCGTTAGTGACCCGGCTTTAGATGAAGTCATGCGCAGACCAGAACTTAGAGAAGTACTTAAACAAAGCAGAAATAGAGAAGAAATGCTTTTAGTCGAAGAATTGTTGGAAGAAATCGGTAAGAATGGTCTTTATTCTTACGGTAAAAAAGAAGTTCTTAGCGCAGTTGAAGCTGGTGCAGTTTCAAGATTGCTCTTAACGGAAAAACTAGTACAAAAAGAAAGAATGGAAGGGGATTATACTAAAATTGATGAAGCCCTGAAAATGGTTGATAACTTAAAAGGTGAAGTCCATATCATTTCAAGCGAAAATGATGCCGGTAAAAAAATTGATGGTTTAGGTGGAATTGCCGCAATTTTAAGATATAAAATTTAATTCTGAGATTCCAATTTTTAGTAAACATTAGTATAAAAAGAATATACTTCTCTGAAAATAATTTCTAAAATATTGTTATTTATCCTCTATTTTTAAAAACTTTTAAAAGTTTTTTACCCCTTAAGCGTTATTTTGCAAAACCACAACCTTTTAATAGTAGTTCTTTTTACTGATAAGCTAGTAACAAAAAATTGAATTTACCAAAATTTGATGGTTGTTACAAGTTTAATTTGTTTCAAAAAAAGAGGGGGTTTGGGGTAAAATGATTGTAAAAGACGATTTATTGGTCGAATTGAGAAGATATTTCGACTTGAACTTGTACGAAGTTAAACTGTGGGCAGCATTACTTAGTAGAGGTGTTTCTACAGCAGGTGAACTTTCTGATATTGCAGACGTACCAAGAAGTAGAAGTTATGACGTTCTAGAATCTTTAGAAAAGAAAGGTTTTGTAGTAATGAAAACAGGTAAGCCAATCAAGTATATTGCAATTCCACCAACTGAAGTAGTTAACAGAGTTAAGAAAAATATGCAAATTAACGCTCAGGAAAAAATTAAAAGATTAGATACCGTTAAGAACTCAGAATTATTAAATGAATTAGAATCACTACATTCTAACGGAATTGCTTTAGTTGATCCAACAGAATTGAGTGGATGTTTGAAAGGCCGACATAATTTATACAACCATTTAGATTACTTAATTAAGAATTCTAAGAAAAGTGTTAACATTATGACCACTGATCAAGGATTTTTAAGAAAAGCAGAAGGTTTAAAATCTTCATTGGAAAAAGCTAGGAAAAGAGGAGTTAAAGTTAGGATTGCAGCTCCAATGAACAAAGAAAACAAAAAAGCTAAAGATGGTCTGAAAGGTATTGCTGACATTAGAAACTTAACTAAAATTAATTCCAGGTTTGTTAATGTTGATGGAAAAGATTTGGTGTTTATGATGTTGAACGATAAAGAGGTTCACCCAACTTATGATTTAGGAATTTGGGTAAAGACTCCATTCTTCGCAACATCTATGGACAGCATGTTTGACCATGTTTGGAATACCTTAAAATAAGGTTTTTTTAACCTTAATTTTTATTTTTCTCTTTCTTAATTTATTGCTTTTAACTTTACAACCGAGTTAATTTTATAAATGAACATCCATTCTTATTCTCTCATTATGGGGAATGAGGATTTGAGTAAAATAAGTTCTAAATTACATCCATTAGAACGGAAAATATTACCAGTATTAAAGGAAACTATTGATTACAATAAGATTATTGAACTTTCTGAACTGCAAGAAATTGAAATTATGCGAGCTTTGCAGTGGTTAGCTAACAAAGAGGTTATTGAACTTAAACAAGAATCTTTCAAAGTTGTAATTTTGGATCAGAATGGATTAAAATATTCAAAAGAAGGCCTTCCAGAACGAAAATTCTTAGAAGTTCTTAACGAAAAATCAGATCAAGCATTAAGTGTTGATGAGATCCAAGAAAAAACCGGTCTTTCCAAAGAAGAACTTAACGTTAGTTTAGGGCAACTTAAACGTAAAATCGCAATTGAAATTGAAAAAGGCGATAAGGGATTAAGTGCTAAGATTACACAACGAGGTAAACAATTACTAAGAGAAGCTAGTCCAGAAGAAAAATTCTTAATGCGCAAATTTCCAATTAAGCTTGAAGATATCAAAGATCTTGATAAATTAGCATTTGATGAACTGAAAAAGAGAAAAGGCTTTGTTAAAGTTGATGATGTGAAAAAAAATGAGATTACTTTGACTAAATTAGGCGAAAAACTGTGTCAAGAAGATTTTAGTGCTGAAGTTGTTAATCGATTGACGACAAACATGCTAAAAACTGGCAGTTGGAAAGATCAATCATTTCGTGCTTATGATGTAGAAATCAACGTGCCTAAAATTTATCCTGGGAAAGTACATTTTGTGAACCAGGCTGTAGATTATATTAAAAGTATTTGGCTAGAGATGGGCTTTCAGGAAATGAATGGTAATTATGTTCAATCGTCATTTTGGGATCTGGACGCTTTATTTGTTCCACAAGATCATCCTGCTAGAGAAATGCAAGACACTTTTTATTTAAATGGTAAAGCTAAATTGCCAGATTTCTGGGAAAAAGTAAAACAGGTCCACGAAAACGGTGCTGATACTAACAGTAAAGGATGGAACTACAAATTTTCTAAAGAAGAAACTGAAAAATTATTGTTGAGAACTCATACTACTGTCCTTTCAGCACAAACTATTGCTTATTTGAAAAAAGGAACTGAAGAAGAAACAAGAAAAAATCTTCCTGCCAAATTTTTTGCAGTAGGTAAAGTTTTTAGGAATGAAACTTTAGACTGGAAACATTTGTTTGAATTTTATCAAGTTGAAGGTATTGTTATTGACCCAAACGCTAATTTGAAACATTTGAAAGGTTATCTTCGTGAATTTTACAAAAAAATGGGTTATACTGATGTTAGAATGAGACCTGCACATTTCCCGTACACAGAACCAAGTGTTGAAGTTGACGTTTATCATCCTGTGAAAAAAGAATGGGTTGAACTTGGCGGAGCAGGAATATTCCGACCTGAAGTTGTCAAACCTCTGCTAGGATTTGAATGTCCAGTACTTGCTTGGGGACAAGGGATGGGTAGAATCATTTCTGAATATTGGAAAATTACTGACATCAGAGATCTTTACAAGAACGATCTGAAACAGTTAAGAGAAATGAAAGCGTGGTTGAAATAGAACATAATTTATTTTTACTAAAATACATTAAAACAAACAAAAAAAAATACAAAAAATGACAAAAGCAAAAGACATAGCTAAATATTTGGACGAAGAACTAAAGGTCGCAGAGATTGAAGACCATTCTAATAATGGTTTGCAAGTTCAAAATAGTGATAATACAGAGATCAAAAAAGTAGCCTTTGCAGTTGATGCTAATGTTGAAACCTTTGAAAAAGCTGCCCAAGCGGGGTGCCAGATGCTTATAGTTCATCATGGCCTAATTTGGGATGGTATCAAATCCGTTACTGGACTAGACTATTCACGAGTCAAGTTCCTTATTGAAAATGATTTGGCATTATATGGTGTGCACCTCCCTTTAGATGCCCATCCAAAGTATGGTAATAATTCCCAATTAGCTAAATTGCTAAGTTTGAAAAATTTGAAAGAATTTGGAAAATATCATGGAACTGCAATAGGTTTTATTGGACAATTTTCAGGAACTCTAGCTGATGTTAAAAAAATCTTAGAAAATAATGATATAAACACAAAATGCTGGGAATTTGGTAAGAAGGATAACGAACAGATTAAAACCATTGGTATAGTTTCTGGTGGTGGAATGATGTCAATTAAAGAAGCTAGCGAAATAGCTGCAGATTTATTGCTAACTGGAGATGATAGTAGTTATAGTGCTTACTCCTGGGCAAAGGAATTGCAACTTACTGTAATCATTGGCGGACACTACAAAACTGAAGTTTGGGGAGTAAAGGCTTTGATGCCAATTATCAAAGAAAAATTTAATGTTGGCGTTGAATTTATTGATGTGCCAACTCCAATTTAAGATTGTAATTATATAATAATAATAATAATAATAATAATAATAACACAATCAGAAGAGGTTATGATAAATAAAAATAACAAATCAATTGAGGTTTAAAAAAATGATGAATAGATTTTTTGCAACTTGGAAAAATGTTGTGTTCAACCCCATGGAAACTTTCCAACAGTTACCTAACAAAAACCAAATTAAAAATGGTTCTTGGTTTTTCATTAAAGTGCAGGTTCTTATGGCAGCAGTGCTTTTATTGTTTTTTCTAATAACCTTACCATTAAGAATGTTACCTTACGCTTTTCAAGGGGGAAGTGAAACTTTAATTGGTGGTTTTGGATTATTTGCTAGTGCTTTAATCATGGTGATAGCTGTCCCATTTATAATATTAATATCTTGGGGATTTTTATTTGTAGGCGCAGGAATATTACATTTATTCGTTAAATTATTTGGTGGAAAAGGACCTTACCGTGAAACTTTTCAGGCAGTAGCTTATGCTTCAGCGCCAGCAGTTTTTAATGGAATACCAATAATAGGATATTTTGCTCCAATTTACATAGTAGTATTACAAGTGATTGGTATCAATAAAAGACAAAAACTTTCTGTTGGAAGAAGTGTTGGAGTAGTATTGTTGCCGGGAGCAATTATACTTGCAATATTAATGATATTACTGATTATAGGACTTATTTTCTTGTTCGCAACTGCAGCAGGTGGTGCAATGTTAACAGGAAATTCGGTTTTATCAGGACTTGGAGGATTACTTAACTAAATGCCAACCATAACTGTCAATAAAGAAGTTTTTGAAGAACTGGTCGGGAAGAAATTACCTCTTGAAGAACTGAAAGATCGAATTAGTATGCTAGGTACCGATCTTGAAGGGATTGAAGGTAATGAAATCAAAGTAGAGATTTTTCCTAACCGGCCAGACATGCTTTCTGTGCAAGGTTTTGCCAGAGCATTTTCTTCTTTTATTGGAGTTAATACTGGATTGAAAGAGTATAAGGTTGAAAGTTTTGGAAGTTCTTTAACTGTTAAGGATTTACCTTCACAATGGCCTTATGCGATTGCATGTATTGTTAAAGGTTTAAATTTTGACAATGAGAAGATTAAAGAAATAATCCAAGTACAAGAGAAGCTTGGTACAACATTCACCCGAAATAGAAAGAAAGGGGGGTTAGGATTATACCCGCTTGAAAAAATTAATTTCCCAGTAACTTTTACTAGTAAAAAACCAGAAGATATAACATTTCGACCATTAGAGTTTCCAACAGAATTAACTGCAAAACAAATCCTTTCAAAACATCCAAAAGGTAGAGAACATGGTTACATCATGGAGGGGTGGGACAAATATCCAGTTTTTATTGATTCTAAAAACAAAATTATGTCTATGCCACCTATTATCAATTCTCATGATGTTGGAAAGATTGACGAAACTACTACTGATGTTTTCATTGAAGGAACTGGTCCAGATCTAAACACGATAATGAGTTCACTCTATATTCTTACCACAACTTTAGCTGATATGGGAGGAAAAATTTATTCCTTAGAAATAATCTATCCTGACAAAAAATTTCTATTTCCTGATTTCACTCCAGAAAAAATTGAACTTGACTTAAAGTATATTAACAAAATTTTAGGTTTGGAACTTGATGAAAAAAAGGCTTCTGAATTGCTGGCACGGATGGGTTTCGGCTATGAGAATGGAAAAGTGCAAGTTCCTGCGTACAGATCAGATATCTTACATCAAATAGATTTTGCAGAAGATATTGCAATTGCCTATGGATATGAAAATTTCGAAGAAGTTATCCCTAAAGTTGCAACTGTTGCTAGTGAAGATAAGTTTGAAAGGTTTGCGAAAAAATTGCGTGAGATTCTCATTGGAGTACGATTACTTGAAATCAAAAATTATCATTTAGTTAAGTATGAAGATCTTACAGAAAAAATGCTGGAAGGAGAAAAGTTAATTGATGATGTTATTAAACTCAAGAATTCTTTAGGTGAGCATAATACCTTACGTTATAATTTGATGGTAAGTTTGCTGAAAACTTTAACTGACAATCAAGATAAAGAACAGCCATTAAATATATTTGAAATTGGCAGAGTATTTTCCAAAGATAAATCCACAGAAACTGGAATTTTAGAAAAAGAACATTTAGCAGTTGCTATATGTCACGAAAAAGCGGACTTCACTGAACTCAAACAAGTGCTTGAAATTCTCGGCACTGATTTAGGTGTTGAATTGATAGTTAAAGAATCTGATGAAGATAATTTCATTTCAGGTAGAGCTGGGAAAATTATGCTTGAAGGTGAAGAAGTTGGAATCATTGGCGAAGTTCATCCACAAGTTCTTAATAATTGGAATTTGGTTGTTCCAGTAAGCCTTTTTGAAATTGATGTAGAATTGTTATTGGGTAAGATATTATTTTAAATTATTCTTATTAAATTTAACATTCTCGGAACAATAAAACCTTAGCGATTATAACATTGTTTAAACTTGAAACGCAAGTCTATAGAATCACCGGCTTCAATAGAAAAAGTTTTTTCCTGAGCAGGCACATCTAAAGAACTGGTTTTATCTTTCGCAAGACAAGTAAATGGACTTAATTCAAGTTTATATTCACCTTCAGACAGATTTAATCTTCCAGATCCATTATTAATATTGAATCTGTCTATTCTTCTATAATCATTACCTATTTTTTCATATAATGATGCTTTTACTGAAGGAATATTCCCATAAGCACTCTGAACATAAATTATTGCCGCACCGCCAAGATCAACAATAAAATCTTCCTCTACAGAAGTGCTTAAGCTAGGAAACTCTGAATTAGTTACCTCGCCTTTAAACTGACAATTTGTTCTTTCAGAATTAACTCCAATACCTCGACTAATTTGCCCAAAATAAGAACTGTTTGATCTGCTA
Source organism: archaeon (assembly GCA_043812455.1). Classification (GTDB taxonomy): domain Archaea; phylum Nanobdellota; class Nanobdellia; order Woesearchaeales; family GW2011-AR9; genus JABHQR01. The sequence goes on from JBDRMB010000029.1 coordinate 59,665, forward strand.
GTTGATACATTCCTCCATTGAGTATCGGGTTCACAGAGATAAGAAACATTGACGTTAGGTGTACCTCTTTCCTGGTAAGTATCAACACTAAAAGAAAAAGACAAATCGGGAAACAAAAATCTTTCCGTAAATCTTGCACCACCATGACCTTCTATCTGATAATCTGTTAAAAAACTTGTTTCTCCTCTTGAACATTTGCTAGTTGTACCTTTACAAATTTTGAGCCCTTTAATTTTCAAATCATTGTAAACAAAAGATCCGCTTTCTTCCACTAGCTCTCCTTTAGTATCTTCAAGTTCAATTCTTAATGTATACTTACCTAAGTCCAAACCGCCAAGATCAATCTCATCACTAAATAAAAACTTTCCAGAAGAACCTTTTTGCTCAGAAAGTTCTTTTTCTAAATTAATTTCCCCTGAACGAACCACTTCCCCATCACTGCTTAACAATTGATAATTTCCATTAATCTTAATCTCTCTTCTTTCATAATTTTGGTATCCTAAGACCGCAGAAAAAGAAACCGTTTTTTGAGCTCCTCTCAAAAATAAATCTGATAGTTCTAAACAAGAATCATTAATAACCTCACTACAAAACATTATATTTTTAATATTTATACTTTCATTATCTAAAGCTTGCCTGCTAACAATTTCCTGACCTTGCTTAATCCATCCTAATTGCCCATTGTAATTAGCTAACTGCCAACTGCTTCTCACGTCACCAGAACAAAGTTCAAACCAAGTATTTTGAGGAATTTTTGATAATTCAGTACTTTCATCCCTGTCTTCATAAACTAATATCCCTTCTTCTTCAAGTACTAAATGCTCCAAAGCATTACTACAATCTAACGGTCTAACTTCTTCCAATTGCTTTTCAGCATCTTCAATAATTTCTATCTGTCTGATATCAGCTTCTTTATTACAGCCAGAAGATAAAGCTAACACTCCTAAAAAAGAAACTATAGTTGCTAATCTTCGGAAAACCATAATCATCTTAATAATATAAATAATATTTAAAGGTTTCCTAAAGTTAGTACTAAATAGAAGTAAAAATACAAAATCTTTTTAAATTACAAGCATTATTGAGTTATTAATGGAATCAGACTTAATGATCACTAAGGATTTGCTATTTGAGCAAGGTTTAATTGAAAGCTTAGAACCTGAAAGAATCTATTGTCTTAATGAAACAGACGTTTTTCCATTCTCAGATTATTATGGTGCTCTGATCTTAGCAGAAAGATTGGTTCAGCTGGAGCAAGGCACTGGAAGTGACTATAAGAATGAAGTTTTGGAAAAGTTAGCTCAAAATGTTAAAGTACCTAACTTTCATACATCCAACGGTAATTTACAAGACAGGATTCTAAAGCTGATACATGATGCTAATCGGCCAAAAGAATTAAATCAAGGGTCATTGACAAAAAAAGTTGCAGGTATGTTTGGAAATTCTGGCCGTCAGGAGGAAACTTATTCGCCGAATACCAGCAGTTTGACTGTAAAAAATTTACTTTTTGACTTAGAACTGATTAAAAGTCTTGATCCAGCCAATATTAAATTTTTAGGTGATTCTGAGATCTTTCAATTCTCAGACTATTACGGTGCTTTAGTTCTTGCTGAAGAATTCCTCAGGATACAGGACATTTATAGGCAAAGAAACAAGGCAAATGCTGGTCTCTTTGAGATACAAAAGGCAAAAGTTGTAAAACGTTTAACAAAAAATATGAGTGTTCCACAGCTTAATACAACTAATGGCAATCTGCAGGAAAGAATCATGTTCTTAATCAATAACGCAAATAATCCAAACATACTTAACCAAAAACTGCAGATTGCAGGACAGAGTCCAAAGAATGCTGATAATCTTACAGAATTAACTGAAAGTTACAAACCAGGTTTTAAATTCAAACTGCCAGAATTTGATCTTTCAGGAATAAACACTCGTGCTGTTGTTGGTGTGGGTTTAGTTGCTTTAGCTGGAGTTCTGACATTAGGTACAGTTGTAGGAGTATCTCCACGGTTAAGGAATGGTTTAGGTCTGCCAATTAGTGATAGTGAAAAAGTTAGAATTCTTTTAGATGAAGGTAATCTTGACAAAGCATATGAGTTAGCAGAAAACATGGAAGGACCAAAAGGAGCTTACTTATCAACACAAGTTTATTTTGCAAATTTCGATGATCTTTTATCTCACATTAGAGCTTCTGAAGTTCATAGCATGACTCCACGTCTTGATGTGCTTATGGGAAGACTGGAAGGCAGCAGATATGAAACTCAAGTAATGGAAAATCTAGTTCAACATGGGTTTGTTAAGTATAAATCTAACATTTTTGCTCAGGATGATTATTCAACAAGAACAAGTGCAGCAGTTTCACATCTAACCTCAATTTTAAGTGCCAATAGCGAAGAACAAAAAGGCTTAGAACCTGAAGAAAGAATTATTAGGTTAAATTTGCAAGAACATTCCATTTTAATGTTCAGAGAGACTGGTAACAAGGTAAGTTTTACCGCTTATGAGAATGGTCCAAGAACTCGTGCGACTGAAGATTATGTTTTAACATTTACATTAGAAGAAAATAATGGAAAATACCAAGTTACAGAAATTGTAACTCAACAGATAAAATGACATTAGACCAAGAACTGGAACTGGCAAGAAGCAAAGAGCTTGAGCTGTTAGGAAAAGGAAAACAGCAAGGTGTAAGCTTTAGTTCAGGTACTGCTCTGCTTAACAAACGAAATTTTATACGCGCAGGAGCAGGTCTGGGAATATTGCTGGCTGCCATTCTAGGAATAAAAACTTGCACCTGTGTTTGCTCAAGCACAGTTAATGGTGTTAGTGAAGTTATCAGTAAAAAAAATAAGTATGTTCCAAAAGGTTTTGAAGGAGTACATTTAGGAATGAGTTATGAAGAGTTGCAAGAAGTTAGACCATTTGTAAAAACTGGTGATGAAATTAGTGAAGCTTATGAGATGGTTAAAGATAATGATGACTTTACTGGAACAGATTTTAACAATTACAGAACATTCTTTGGTTATGAACCTGAACTTCCTAATAAAAGTGATATAATGGATTTAACTGTGACTTATCGCTTTTATGATAATGAACTTCAAGAAATCACTTTTACTGCAACAGGTTGGAAAGGTTCTAATGATTTAAGAGGAGATCTTTGCCCAGGAGCTTATGGGAAATTAGAAACTCTAGCTACAGGTAAAGAACATAGTTATGATGCTTTAAGGGAAATTGAAACAGAACAAACTTGGTCAGCAGGTGATATTAATATTAGTTTTGCATGTCTTGACGGCAGATTTGAGATTATGAAGTATAGTTTGACTGGGAGATAATGTCGAGTTAACTTATCATTCTCCACCCAGATATACTTTCTTTATTTTTTTGTTATGAATAATCTCTTTCCCACCAACTAAAGCAATCTTGCCATCTTCCAACAAATAAGTTCTGTCAGCCATCTCAATAGCTTTCTTGGCGTTTTGTTCAACAATCAGAATTGCAAGACCTTCATCCCTCAACTTTTCAATAATGGCAAAAATTTCTTGCTGTAATTTCGGACTCAATCCTAAAGAAGGTTCATCCATCAACAATAATCTTGGCTTTTGCATTAAAGATCTGCCAATCGCTAACATTTGTCGTTGCCCGCCACTTAGCGCAAACGCTTGCTGTTTTCTTCGCTCTTTCAAGATTGGAAATTTTTGATAAACTTCTTCCAACCTTTGCTTGATGATATCTGAATTTCTAATGTGATTACAAGCAATTTCTAAATTTTCCTGAACAGTTAAGTGGTCAAACACAATTCTTCCTTGTGGCATATAACTTACTCTTCTAGAAAGGAGTTGATGAGTTTTTAATTTTGAGATGTTTTTGTTATTGAAAACTATTGCACCAGAATACTGGTCAGCTATACTGTACACAGATTTGATAACTGTACTCTTTCCAGCACCGTTCGGTCCGATTAAAGCGACAACTTCATTTTCATTTACTTCTAGGTCCACTCCTTTCAGTATCTTAAGTTCCCCGTACCCAGCACGTAAATCTTTTATTTTTAACATTTTAATCTCACCCTCCCAGATACGCCTCAAGAACCTTTTTGTCATTCTGCACTTCCTTAGGCTTGCCGTGTGCAATAACCTTCCCAGCGTCAAGAACAAAAACATAATCCGCAATGTCCATCACAAAATTCATATCGTGCTCAATAAGAATTACGGTTTCGCCTTGACCTTTCAAATTTCTCAAAATCTCTTTGATCTTAACTCTTAATTTCGGATTAACCCCAGCAACAGGTTCATCAAGCATCAACAGGTAATGTGGTTTAGCAATCGCAACTGCAAGATCAAGTAATTTCCGTTGACCGTAACTTAAATCATTAGCATAAGTTTCAAGAGGTTTGTTCAACCCCACTAACTCAAGAACTTTTTTGATCTTATCAATACTATTACGTTTCTGGTTCAGGATACTCCACAACATACTTTCATCTTTCTTAGAGAAAGTTATTCCCAAATGATCTTGAATCGTTAAATTTTTGAATAGTCTAACTTCCTGGAAAGTTCTTGAAACTCCAGCTTTAGCAATCTTATAATCTTCAAGTTTAGTAAGATCTCTTTTACCTAAAGTTATTTTCCCAGTATCAGGTTTGATCAATTTTGAAATCACATTGAATAGAGTTGTCTTTCCAGAACCATTCGGACCAATGATAGCTGTAATTTCTCCTTGCTCAACGGTTAGCTGACAATTATCTAATGCTTTCACACCGCCAAAATTTTTACTGATTCCTCGGATTTCTAACAGACTCATTCTAGATCAACCCTCCCAAATATTCCCCGTGGTCGGTAAATTAAGATCAGCAATAATACTACTGCATAGAAAACCATCCTTAACGGACCTAACAGATGTCCAGGTAATGGAATAAACCGTAGCAATTCTAATAAGATGAAAATTATAAAAGTTCCAATGATCGAACCACTGATTGAAGCAATCCCACCGATAATTACAATTGTGAAAATGAAAATAACTTCTAAAATTGTAAAGTGAGTCGGATCAATGTAAGATAAATAATGTGCTAGAAGACTACCAGCAATCCCTGCAAAGAACGCAGAAATCATCATCGCTTTATACTTTAATCTAAAAGTATTCTTACCAAGTACTCTTAACCCAACTTCATCATCTCTGGTAGCTTCCAATAATCTGCCAAATGGTGAACGCATCAACAAATACATGATAAGAACTGAGAGAACTGTGATAATTGCAACTAGTATTAAGTAAGACCAACTTGCAGAAAATGCTATTCCAAAAATTTCCGGTTTTGGAATACCTGGCAAGCCTAAAGGTCCACCGGTTAAACTGCTCCAATTAATAAGTACTGCATAAACAACAAAACTAAACCCTAAAGTTGTCAATGCCAAATAATCTCCCCTTAGTCTTTTGGTAGCACTTGTTAATATAAAACCAAACAAGCTGGCAAACAACCCTGCGATGATCAATGAGAAGAAAAACGGTACTCCGGCAATATTCAATAATGCTGAAGTGTAAGCTCCTACTGCAAAGAAAGCCACATGACCTAAGTTCAATAATCCAGTATAACCTAATGCAACATTCAAGCTTACTGCTAGGATAATATAAATACCAATCATGATTAAGATGTGAATAAGGTATGCTTCAATCATTTTCTCGCCCCCTTATCAACACCAAACAATCCTTGTGGTCTCAGTAACAAAAATAAGAACAGTAAGATGAAAGTAATCGCATCCTTAAATCCAGAAGGCAAAAACCAAATTCCAAAATTTTCTGCTAAACCCAAAATATAACTTCCAATAATTGAGCCTGGTACAAAACCTATCCCTCCTATAATTGCGCCGGTAAAACCTTTGATGATAAGATTAGTTCCCATAGCCGTCATCAAAGTTTGTTCTAACGCTATCAAGATACCAGCAACTCCTGCCAAGAATGAACCAAGTATGAAAGAATAATCTGCAATTTTTTTACTGTCAATACCGGTTATGTCAGCTAATTCCTTATTATCAGCAACTGCCCGGAAATTTCTTCCAAGCTTAGTTTTTTTCATCAGCAGATAAAGTAAGATGAATAATACAACTGAAACAATAAAAATGATAATTTGTAGTACTGTTACTGTTGCTCCAAAAATAGTAATAGCTAACGGCCGGACAAATTCTAACGTTTTGATGTTAGGCCCGAACGCAATCAATATTAAATTTTCAAACAAAACTAATAATCCTACGGAAGCGATTAATAATATAACATTAGACGATTTTCTCTGCTGTAACGGTCTGTAAATTAATCTGGACATCAATAATCCAAATATGCTTGTTAAGGTTAAAGTTAATAAACATGATATGACAAAAGGCATTCCCAGCATTGAGAACGTCCAATACAGCAAGTAAGAGCTAACTACTACTGCCACACCATGTGCAAAGTGCATGAACTTGTTTGTGGAATATACTAGCGAGAACCCACAGGCTACGAGAGCATAGATTGATCCTATTACAAGTGAGTTTGCTAGTATTTGCGTGAATGTCATCTACTCTTCCCTCAACTTTTCTAAATTCTCATAAGTAAGTGGAACGTCATAGCATTCTCTTTCTTTTCCACCGTTAATACAATATGAAAGATAAGTTTCACGTAATCCATCCTTGTCCCCATCATATGAATGAATTGATAAGGCATTATCAAAAGAATTAAGATAATCAGGATTATCAATAGGAGAATTTTTAACCACAAATCCAAATACACCAATAGCAGATAAGAGACAAACACCAAATACTACTTGTGCTTTGATTTCTCCAGGAATTTTATAGTACAAGTCCTCTATTGTGTCTATTAGTTTCATTCCTCCAAACACCCAACCATCTTCTCAAGGTTATCATCTGTCAAAGGAATTCTTACTTTACCATCATCTTGTTTAACATCGAGATAAGTTTCCTTGTAACCATCTTTATCAGTATCTTTGACCACGATTGAAACTTCTTCATCTTTCAAATAATCTGGAGATACATTATTATTAGATAATGTTTTAGTTATAGCAAATGTTAATGACATAGATGCCATTCCTACTGCTACCCCTAACAAATAATCTTTGAATCCTTCCATTTCCCATTCACCTATTCCTAGTAAAACGATTATACAAAGCATCAACTATGGCCCCACCCAGAATCCCTGTGCTATAAGAAGGAACTGCAATTACGCCCATTACAAGAACATCCAATGTCCCCCTACCAACAGTACTTTCAATATTCATAGCATCATTAATTGCGGTACCTATTTCATATCCGCCCCAAAATGTAGCAATAGAAGCTCCAACAAATCCTGCTCCAACACATAGCATCTTAAGGTTACTAGGTTCATCATTATCAGTATATCTTTTCATTTTTATTCCTCCATCTAACAACCCCAGAAACCACAAAATAAAAAAAATAAAAAAAAGTAAAATTTACTTCAAAAGTACAGACTCACTATCTTTGATCATGAAGAAATCATAACCAGCAGATGCAATGTCACCAATCTCATCAAACTGAATCAAATCATTAGATTCTCCTGAATAAGAAGTATCTCTTAACGCTGCTTTGATATCGTTTGCATCAGTACTGCCAGCATCTTCAATCGCTTCTACCATTACCATGAAAGCATCGTATCCTAAAGATGCTGCAATGGAAATCTCTAGATTTTCATAACCAGGTAAAGCGTGGATTTTGTTTTCAAAAGCATTTGACTGTTCGATACTTACAGTAGAGTAAATTGCTCCGTCACCATAACCGCTGGCCCAAACTTCTTCACCCTGCCAAGCATCGCCGCCAAGCATTGGTAAATTTAAACTAAGTTCTTCTGCTTGCTTGAAAAATGCTACCGCGTTAGTTGGATAGATTGGAGCAAAGATTGCTTCTGCGCCACTGTTTTTAATTTTGGTAATTTCAGTTCTGAAATCAGTATCTGTTTGTAACACTCCGCTTTCGTAAACAATTTCGCCGCCCATTTCTTCAAATGATTTAGTGAAAACGTTTTTCATACCTTCTCCCCAATCATTCTTGGTGTAAACCAAAGCAACTTTATCATAACCAAGTTCTTCCATCATATATTCAGCACCGACAACTCCTTGCAATGAATCGCTAGGGTAAATTCTGAATATACAATCACCTACACTTGTAAGATCTGGAGCAGACGCTGCTACCATCATAACAGGTACGTTAGCACTTTGTGCAATAGGAATTGCTGGACCTGCTGCTGCGGAACAGATTGGACCAACAATAGCATCAACCTGATCAACATTAACTTCTTTGTTAAAAGCTGCAACACTACTAGCGCTACAACTATCATCTTCTAAAACAACCTCAACTTCCTGACCGCTAATTCCACCTTGTGCATTAACTTCATTTAAAGCTAAAGTAATTCCCGCAAAAGCATTTTCTCCCCAAGAAGCTGCTTCACCAGTCATTGGTAATACAACACCAATCTTAATTGGATCATCACTTCCAACTTTCACATATTCTCCAGTCGGACTTTGTGTACATCCAACTACTGAAAATAGTAACATTGCTGTTACTAAACTAAACATTAGTACATTCATTATTTTCATTTTTTACTTTCCCCCACAATTTTTTAATTGTACCTAAAAAGTGGTTAATGATTCCTGAGAAAAATATATTAATTTTCTGTTAGTATACTATATATCTATATATATATATAGATATTTTAGAAAGATTTATATAAAATCATTGCCAAGAACAACTAAATGAAAAGAAAAATTGTCAAACTCGGACCTGCGACATTAGTAGTCAGTTTACCAAGCAAGTGGGTAAGAAAAATTAATGTTAAAGTGGGAGATGAAGTAGAATTAGAAGAAAGAGACGATGGTCTGTTAATTAGTCCAGAAAGAACTAGTAGAACGATGAAAGACAATTTAGAATTCATTAAGCCAAATCGCTTAATGCGCAGAATTGTTGCAGCTAAATATATGAAAGGTGCTGATGAGATTGATATTAAAGTTGGATCGACAGCAATCTCAAGAGAAATCCAGAAAAGAGTTGATCAAATGATTGGTATGGAAATTGTTGATCAATCAAAAGATAAACTGCTAATTAAAAGTCTTGGGATCAGCGAAGAAGATAATATTGAAACAATCTCTAAAAGAATATTATATTTACTCCAATCAATTTCTGATGAAAGTCTTAATGCCATTAAAAACAGAGAGACTGATTTGGAATATCTGAAAGATATGGAACTTAACGTTAACAAGTTTTCAGAATATTGTTTTCGATTATTAAATAAGAAAGGACATCCTCAACCGAGCAAAACTGCTAGTTTTTATTGCAGTTTATTTTTGTTAGAAGAACTGGCCGATGAATACAAGAAACTTATCGATCACATTAATGATAACAAGGTTAAATTAAATAATAAATTAACTGATATTTATGCTAAAATTAATTCTTATCAAAAAAGCATGAACAAGATCTTTCTTAAATACAATGAAGAGAAAGCATTATCTTTAGCCAAAGAATATGATATTATTTCTAAAGATATTGAACTTGAACTGAAGAAGACCAAATCCGTTAAGGAAGCAATTGTCTTAAAAACTTTTGAAAACATTTCCCATATCATAATTAAGATCATGAATGAGTTCATGAATATCAATTAAAAATCTTCTTCCCGTGGAGTAGCAAAGTATAAAGAACCAATATTATCACTAGCAGGACCATAATTCATCGCAGCATAAACTAATTCTCTGATGTCTTTAGATATTATTTCATTATACGGATTGTTTAAATCAATCAAATTATAAGCGCATTCGGGACAACTAGAAGACCCCATATTACCAAGATCTCTTTCTTGAGGAGTATAAAATTCATACAATGCTGCTTTTATATATCCATTATGTTTTTCTACCAATTGTGCTAATCTAGCAGCACCTTGATCCAAATTTTCTAATGGGTCAATTGTATTATCCCCATCTTTAAAATCTCGGTCAGCAAGTAAGGGGTCAAGAATATTTATATCAATTGTCCTCTCACTTTCTCGCATTATTCCTTGCCAACCATAGAGACGATTACTCTCCAACATATTTCTCAAAACTTTTGGTTCTAAAGAATATTTGTTTGCAATTTGATTTACAACTTCATCACCAATTTCATAACGTCCATTTTCTACTTTACCATCAAGAATATCACTTTTAGCTGTTTCAAATGATCCGGTGAAGTTTATTCGATAGAGCTCTTCGCGAATTCCCTGCATATCAAAAAGCAAATCTTCCTGCCTTTCAATTTCATTCCTTCTTTCTTCCAAATACCTTGCACCAACTGCAACACCAACAATTGCAGATAGTCCAACAACTGGAAGCATAACTCGATAAATTGCCCTTTTCCATTTTTTTTTTCTAATCTCTTTCCTTATTTTGGCAATCTCATCACTAGCGTTCTCTTCTACCAACTCAGTCAGAGGTACCGGGGAAGCATTCTCCTGAGTCATGGCCTCGTGCGGATTACATCTCTCTTTCAACTGACGATAATCTCCTTCCATAAGTTCTCTAACAGAATATTTTCCGACAAACGGTCTATTCTCCCTGACAGCTTTCAAAAATTCTTGACTTACGATTCCCCGTGCCGTGGCATCGCCAATCCTCCTGGTAGCATCATTATACAATACATTAGCCATGTTTTGCAACTTCTGAGCACTTAAATCATCTTCAGCGTTATCAGCCATCTTAATATACTTCTTAACAGCAACAAGTTCTTGCAAGATTTTGTTCTTAACGTAAATTCCAAAAGATTGAGTTTGCATCTCTTCATCATCCTCATGTAACTTCTCAGCAGCGTACATTGTTAATTGATATTCCGTATCCATATCTAAGTTAGATTTGGTCAGCAATTTCCTCAAATCAAATTCAAAGAATCCATCAGAACAGGCAGCTGCCCAATCTAAATAAACAAACTTTCCATTAACAAGAATATTGTTACCATGTAAATCACCATGAATGTTACTTCCTTTAGCAGCATTGAGATCGTCACCGATATCTTGCTTAAACAATTCGCACAACTTAGAATCATCAGAATAAGACCTTACAAAATATTCATTAAAATCTGCTAACCTTTTTGGAAGGTCTAACCGTTCTCTAAATTCTTTAATATTAAGTACAGTATACAAACCAACATAATCATCAATCACTTTTTCGAGCAATGCAACATTATTTGCTTCATAATTTATATCCTGCAATGTTTTCAAAGTACTTCCTTCTACGAAAGGTGTGATAGTAATTCTTTTTCTTCTGTTGATAAAAGGCAGTGTTGGTACTTGACCTTCATAGGCTGTTCCTTCCAACAAATCACTTAATTCTCTTTGAGTCCTAACTGCAATTTTGAAATCTTCTTTCTTTGAAGATTTTTTTACTATATGTCTGATTGCAACTTTATCAGTTAATTGAAGAACTGCTTCTGCCACATAACCGTCTTGTTCAGAAGTGTTTAATGTTACAGCATCTAAGAACCTTAATTCAGCTGCAAGAACATCAATACCTTTATCAGTTACAGCATTAGCTATCTTGCTTAATTGTTGGGGTGAGATTACACCACTTGCACTTAAACGTTCCAGTTCTGGCAATACAATTTGCTCTATGTATGCATCACAAGTTCTGTTTCCTAATGTTTCTCGTAATGGAAGATTCATAGCTTGGGCAAAGTGTTGTTTTCCAAACTTTTTTACTAAGTCCATATCAATCCTTCCCGGTACTTCTGAACTCATTTTTTATTCCCCATCCGTTTAAGCGCATATTCAAAAGCGTGCGATCTATTTCTGAACTTTCCAGTTAGAACACTAGCATCTACATCTACTAAAACATCTTCATTTACAGTGATACTGATCTTACGCTTCATACAGTGTGATATTATCCCACCCCATTTATAAAGCTTTTGGTTATTTGTTACTTAGAAGGAGTTACAGATACACGGAGTCACAATAAATCCTATTGATCAAAAAATAAGAATTAAAATATTAAGAAATAAAATAAAAAAAGGAAGAATTTACTCTTCTACTGCTTTTTCAAGCTTAGTTTCTGGAGCTTTAGCTTTAGGAGCCTTCTTCTCCTTAACCGGCTTAGTTTTCTTAACAGGAGCTTTAACCTTAACTTTTCTAGGTTTTGTAGGTCTTTTAGCAGGAGTTTTACTTTTCTTTTCCTTGACTTCAATACCTAAAGCTTTAGCTACAGCAGCAGTATCAGCATTCTCTTTAATGTCAACCATTTCAGCAGAAGGTTCTAAATGTTTAACATTAACTTTCCTTCTTCTGGTTTCTCCGTCAACTAGAACAAAGATATCATCAACTTTGCTAACAACAACACATTTCTTTCCAGCATCTCGGCCAGCAATCTTGATACAAACCCGTCCTATTTCGTATAGACTCATTCTTCTGACCTCGCTCTTTCTTTCATCATCATTCGCAAACATTTAGTACACAATAATCCACCGTAAGGTCTTTCTGGCCTTTTCTTGGACTTTGGTATGTTTGCCATCTTTGCTGGCAGTTCTCTAGGTACAGTAGTTAGTATTGCACCGCAAGCACCACAATGTGCTCGGGAAGGTTTTCTTTTTCTGTAATGTAGAACATTCTTCCCACTAGGAGTTTTCACGAAAACTCTTCGTAACGTTCTTGATTTATGCATTCCTCTTGGCATGGTATATTTACCTCGTATTATTAGTGTTTAGAAGAACTCGTAATTATGATATCAATCACGGATCGAGTCGCCTCCAAATCCGATCCTCATGGGATCTAGTGTTTATTTTATTGGGTATTTTATAAAGGTTTTGGCCTACTCTTCAGTTTTAGCAGGTAATGTTTTTTTAGCTGCTTCAATTAGATTAGTAATTTCTGTTCTTATATCGCCAGGACTATCTAAACCATGACCATTAAATGACCAATAAAGCTTCTCACGGGGAGGTGTCCCAAAAGCACAATAACGATTATCATAACCTATTTCTACTGCAGTTTGCCTTATTAATTTAGCTACACTAGAATCATTAATGTGATACTTTGCTCTTCCGGTAATTGCACCAATACCACTTTGCACAATTTTCAAACTATCAAGTGATTCTTCAAGAGCTTGAACGTATGCTCTTACAATAACTTTATTTCCATTTGTCGACATTTTGAAACTCCAACATCAAGAATCAGCCTCTTTAATTTATCTTCTAAAATTCTAATACAAACCCATCAGCTTTCTGATCCCAATACTGAACACCAAAGAGAAGATAATGTACAAGCCTAACCAGCCCGGCTGCCATTTGAGCAGAGGTACAGTAAAGTTTGGTCCTAATGGTCTCAATTTATTATAATCAATCTGCACACTTTCAATATCCGAATGCTGATAAGTCTCAATGGCATCAGCATATTCCAATTCTGTAGTTATCAGGACTTCTTTGGTTGCTACTGTTTCTCCCAGCCTAAACTCTAAGATCTGTGTACCTTCATCACTTTTCAATTTCCACGAAGCTTGACCATCTTCAATAGTTTGGACAGCATCTGAAGTTTCTAATAATGAAGTTCCTTCTGGAACAATAAGTTCCACATTCAAACCTTCAACTTCTTCTAAGAAAGTTGCACTTATAGCATAAGTTTCGCCAGGATAAATTGGTTCATAAGCAAGGTTGCCTGACATCCAGGCAAAGATCAGAATAATAGGCAACATTGTTACTAAGGTTGGCTTGAAAGATTGCTTCATATATTCCATATTTTTCTTCATAGCATCTTTCTGCATAGACATAACTTTTTCAGGCTGATCCTTCATTTCCTTCATCTTTTTCTGAAACTCTTTTTGTTCTTCTTTCAGAGCTTTCATCTTTTTCTGATCAGTCATGAACTTGTAAACTACAGAAATTATGATAGATATTACTAAAGCAATGATCAATATTGCCAAGAATGGACTTAAATTTAATAGCGGTTGTAATACCGGGTCCATAACTGGATCTAAAAATGCCAATTTAATTGTTCACCTCTAAATTGGGTACTAAAAATTTGTTAAAAATTTTTATGTATGCCATTTTAAGTGTTTTCTCAATCAATATTATATAAAGTTTGTGTAAAGTCTACTTAAGAAGTTCACTTATAGAACGATGATGATTTATATTAAAAATTACTTTTGCTTTATAACCTGCTACTGAAACTCTATGTATACAAGGGTGAGCTTCAAGAAATTCATCACCACCATGATATACAGCGTCAGAAATAATTACTCTATTGATAATTCCTTGGTCATAAGCTTTATCTAATCTATCAAGAGCTGGGCCATTAAATAACGCTAAGGAAGCAACTAAATAAACTTCTAAAGCTTCATGATCTTTTAATAATTTAGCAGCCTTAACAGAAGTTCCAGCAGTGTCTATCATATCATCAACAACCAGAACATTTTTTCCTTTAACACTACCAAGAAGCCTCATTCCATCAACTTCACCACCATCTTTATAATCTCGCGTTTTGTAAATCATAGCCAATTCTGTACCAATCCTTTCAGCATAATGCTTATTTCTTCCTGCTGCTCCAGTATCAGGTGCACAGACAACTAAATTTTTTGTAAGCCCTTCTTCATGAATATAATCAAGAAAATTCTTTGAAGCATGTAAATCTTCTAATAATGCTCTACGGAAAAAACCACCTATTGCTGCATTATGAATATCTAAAGTTATTACCCTTTCAGCGTTGGCATCTTCAAGTTCCCTTGCTACCATTGCTGCAGTAAAAGATTCTCTACCCATTGCCCGATCTTGTCTAGCGTAAGGAAATGCCGGCACTACTGCTGTTACATAATGGGCATCAGATCTGTGAGCAGCGTCCATTGTAGTTAGAAGTGCTCTTAAATTTTCATCCACAGAATATCCAGTTATTTTATTTTCTACATCTTGGATTACATAAACATCCATACCTCTAAGACTTTCACTAATAATGGGCTTTATCTCTGAATTAGCAAAATGTCTCTCTTCAGAGGGTATTAAACGAAAAGTATTAGATGATCTACTTCCTGACTTCTTAAACTGGTGTTCTAGTCCTTCAATAACTTTCTCAGCAAATGGTCTACCCGATTCGCATGCAATTATACCAATATCTCCCCTATTACCTTCATAACGGCATCTATGGCGTTGATCATATCCACAAACATCATGCCGGAAATCTTGAGCAGGTGACACAAAACCTAATTCTACCAATCTTGCTGTTAAGAATTCATTTGCTTGATCTTTTACAAAACTTCTAATTTCTCCTTTTACTCTTTCAGTCAGACCCATAATGAAGTTATGTATATAAGATGATATAAATATATTACTTTAAAGAAAGAGATATATTATAAAATATACTAAACCTACTCCATAAACTTTCGCATTGCAGGATGCATGTCCATCATGTGCTGCTTAGCAATTTCTTCATACAACTTATAGATAATCATCACAGCCAATAAAATACCAGTTCCCCTAGATAAAGCACCAGTAGTATCAGCAAGAGCTGCCAATAACCCAATTGATGCACCACCTACAATAGTTAATGGCCAAATGTATCTGCTCAATATTCTTTCTAACACCCGCTCATCACGCCTGAATCCAGGAATTTGTAATCCAGAAGCCATGATTTGCTTTGCCTGAGAAGCAGCGTCCATGTTAGCAGTTTGCATCCAAAAGACACTGAATATAATTGCTCCAACTACCATCAATAAAGTATAAATTATTCCTTGTACTGCGTTCTGCCAGCCAAAACTGCCAGTGATAAGTAATCTTAAAATGTCAGGAGAACTTATCCAATATACTACTCCCGAAATAGGAGTGCTTCCAGAAAAAGTTCCTAGCCAAGGATGTCCCCACTTGTCTAATAAAGTTGCAATTAGCTGAACATTAGCCATTAGTGCTGCTACCAAAATAACTGGAATGTTAGATGTATAAAAGAAATTTAAAGGCCATCGCATTGAATAACCCCTAACTCTACCAAAAGATAATGGAATTTCTACTTTCATAGCCTGTCCGTAGACACACACCATGAAAACTACAATTGTAGATACTAACGCTGCAATCTGTAACAATGCCCCAGTCACATCACCCATAGATAAAAATTGGAATAGTGAAGGAATCGCACCTGCTGCAATTTCTGGATTGGTTGGTGATGGTAAAAAGTTAAACGCCCGAATGAAAACTTGTTGTGTCACACCGGCTGCGATGAACAAACTTATTCCTGAACCAAAACCCCATTTACTAATCACTTCATCCATGTACATGATTAAAACGCCGCCCAAAATTAACTGGAATATTAAAAATAGTTCAAACTGAAAATATAATGCTGTGCCTGCGTACACTGCACTTGGCGCTAGACCACCCATTAAAACATAAACTCCTGATTCAAAAACAATAAAAAATATTGCTAAGATTTTCTGGATACCTTGAAACCGTTGCCTGCCCTGGGGAGTATGAGTATCCATTTTCAAGATACCGGTACCATTAAGCAGCTGTAATACAATTGAAGCAGTAACAATTGGACCAATACCTAAAGATAAAATACTACCAAAACTTGCACCTAAAATGATAGATAAAAATTCAAACTGTTGCAATGCATTTTCTCCTAACCCAAACAATGGAATCAAACCCATTACAAAGAATATAATTAAGATTATTAAAGTCCACTTTAATTTCTCTTTAAAAGAAAGCTTCTTCTGAGTAGGAGATTTAACTTCCGGCAGTGCCGCAATGAGTGAATCAAGAATGGACATCTTTGTTTTTTCCTCTTAAGGGGATTGTCCTGATTAAGCTTTTGCTTATTCAGAGGTTTTAGCAACTTCTTCTGAAACTGCTTCTTTAACTGGTTCAGCTTCTACAGTTACAACCTTACCGCCAGCTTTTTTTAATTTTTTTACTGCTAATTTACTTGCTTGATCAACAGTAATTTGTAATTTTAAATTAGTACTACCAGCACCTAACAATTTATGGTACCCTAACTTTGTTAAATCAATAACATAAACGTCACCTTGTTTAGCTGCCTTTTTTGCTGCAACCCATCTGTCTAATTTTACTGAACTTAAATCTGATAAATTGATTGATTGTTTAGATTTTGATTCTCTGCCTCGCGGAGTAAAACCAAGAGCGCCCAATTGAGGTAGCATTCCAGCTTTTTTCTGACCAGCACGTTTACCAGTACCGGCATTACCTCTACCACCCCGGCTACCTGCACCTCTACGTTTCTTTCGGTGCCCACCACCATGAGTAGTATGACCTCGGTATTTTCCACATTTTTTAGTTTTATTAACTGGCATTTTTAATCATCCTTCGTAAATTTAAATCATTCGTTTCAATAAATCGTTAATTTTCTCACCACGGTATCCTAACCCGCCACTCATCGTGAAAGGTACTTTGACGCCTTTCCTACCAAAACCTTTCCTTGGTGGGTTTAACCTAAAAGTTTTATTAACTTTTTTACCGTTATGTTCAAAATATTTGTTATATTTGATCTTTCCTTTGGAATCTGCTTCCCGAGCTTTAAATTCTTCTCCGCATTTTTCTACTAATTCGTTCAAAGTAGCATCGTCAATTTCTCCCCAGGTTAGATAATCTTTAACTTTTTTCAACATTCCAATATTAATTGAACTATTGTTAAGAATAACACATTGATTAGTGTGGTTCAAGTTTAACATTTTGAGAGTATCTTTAACTGAAGTTCTAACTTTGTTCATTCCTCTAACTAATACTGCAGCTAGCAACTTATCATATCCTGATTTTGCCTTTACTTTACTCTCACTCGCTACAGTTTTTGTTACAGTTTTAATTTCAACTTCTTCAGCCATTTTACTCTTCACTTCCAACTTTAACTTTACCGTCCTGTACACCTAAGCTTTCTACATGACGTGCTTGAATTTTAACTTCGCTAAGTTTTTTTAAAGCTTCAATACAAGCTTTAATTAAATTAACTTTAGTTTTTGTTTGACCTTTGGTTTTTGACCAAACATCTTTAATCCCAGCAGTATCTAAGATTTTTGCACATTCTTTCTCAACACATAAACCAGTACCTTTTGGTGCTGGCATTAACGTGATGATCGTGGAACCACACTTACCTTCAACTGCAAATGGAATTGAATTAAAGTCGGCGACACCTTCCCAGGAACCGCAACCTCTACGAACTTTGATTAAGCTAAGTTTAGCTTTTCTGATAGATTTGTCTCGTGCTGGAACAGTTTCTTTACTTTTCCCGAACGCCACTCCAACATACCCATTCTTATTACCCACTAAAGCACAAGTTGCAAATTTTATCCGGTTACCTTCCCTAGTCTTTTTCTGAGTTTGCCGAAAGATTCTTCTCTGTCCACCACCAAACTTACCTTTGGCTTGGCCAATCAATAATAAATCTGTAGTTAAATTTGGTAAAAGAATGTCAACTATTTCCGATTCCAGAATTTTTTCACCACTAGCAAAGATATCTTCGATATCGGTAATTTCTCCACTTTTAACTTTCCTACCTAGTTCAGTTTTAGGTTTCCAATTTTCTAAAGCGTTTTCTTCTTGCTCTTGATATCTAGACCGGCCCCTATTTCCAGTTTTATTGTCAGTTTTAGCTTCTTTAGTTACTTCTTTAGTTACTTCTTTGCTTTCAGGAGTTTCAACTGCCACAGTTTCTGGAACTGAAGTTTCTTCCTTTTCTTCCACAATTTCTATTTTTTCTTCAACCATTTTTGGATTTTATAACCTTAATTATTGTTTTAGTATTTTAATTATTTCATCAACACGGTCTTAACTTTTTCGAAATTTGTTACCATTTGAGTTGGATCTGCACCTTTCTTCAAATTTGCAGCAAACTTTTTTTGATATTTCTCAACATTTTCTTGTTTTAAATTATTAGCATAATCTTGAATATCTTTACCAGATATTTTTTCATCAACTGGAAAAATCTTTTCTTCTGAACCATGAGCAATGTTTAATCCACCATCTAAAGCACCTTTAAGGAAAGCATAAACTTTACCCTTTTGTAACGGTGTTCTCAACCCAGTATCAAAAACTAGCCCCTCACTATCAAATTTTCCCTTTGCCATTTGCGCAACTTTTAGTCCGGTTAAATAAGCTGCAGGTAAATTTTTGGTTGAGTATAACCAACCACTATTCTTTAAAATGTTAGAATCTACTCCTAACAAAACCAAATCACCTTTAACATCAAACTTAATGATCTGAGCACATATTTTGGTGTTGGAAATTCTTAACACTAACCGTGGCTTGCCTGATAACAATAACCTTAACCGCTTCTTATAATTAGTTCTACCTTCTCTTTTCCTTCGGTACAATATTGGTTTTGCTTTTTTACTTGCCATCTTTGATTAATATTATTTCTCCTTTTTAATGATAATATTTTGTTCATCTAAGTACAATTTAATGTGTCTTATGTTACGGAAATAACCACCTTTACTCTTATTGTAAAGTAATTTATAATTAGCACTGTTAATCAATTCTTTGCCTTTCAATTCTTTCAAAAACTTTCTCTGAGCACGAACTTTTAACATCCAAGCAGCCTTCTTACTTAACATGGATGTCTTGGAACCTTTTTTAGATCCTCGGCTTTTTCTTCTACCTTTGCTTTTTTGAACTTTAATTTTTCTTGCCCTTACTTTTGACTGCTCATTCGGCATAATCTTAATAATTTTCTTAATTGCAATTAATCCTCTTAAATCTGAACGGGTGATAGCTTTTTTAATATCTTCTAAAGCATCTGCTGCAAAACGTACCTTCTTAGGTGAAGTCTTCAAAATCCTAGCAGCCAGTTTCTTTTTGTGTATCATAGTTATGCTTTATCCTCAACAGCTTTTTCTTGCTTAGGTTCTTCTTTTTTAACATGCTTTTCTTCAACAGATTCAATGGGTTTATTCTCTTTAACTAGTTTCTCTTCAGTAGCTTCAAGCTTTTCCTCAACACCGCCTTCCTTTTCAACCTTCTTTTCTTCTTCGTCTTTCTTCTTTTTCTCTTCTGCTTTCTTTTTCTTTTCTTCAGACTTTTTCTCTTTGTCTGTTAATCTTTCTTTTCTTTGTTTCTTTCGTTCTTCAAATTCAGTCTGAATATCTTTTACTGTTTTCTGAGCATCTTTCAAATTAATGATTGTAAAACCTTTTTCCAATACTTTTGTAACCAGCTCAATTTTTTTCCTTTTACCAACATTGCCGGAAATTACAACACCATCAACTTTTGAATCTAAGCCATCTGTATCAGTAATGTTGGTAACAACGTTGAATTTTAAACCAGAGGAATGTAATCCTTTAACATCTTTAGGTGAACCGTAACCAAGACTAGGTAACGCCGGTCTGCCTCTGTGCATTTGCCTAACTTTGGAATGTTTGCCTCTTGGAAATTTCCATTTATTCTTAACACTAGCAGAAAACTTTGATTCTTTAACTACAAAAGTATATTTCTTTTTCTTAGCTTGGTTCCTTAGTTCCAAATTTTTTGTTGTTTCTGCCATGGTATATTATTATCTTATTATCGGATTGTTATTGGATTATTTTTATTGTTATTTTTATGGTTGTTTTATGATTATTAATCACTATATCTTGGTTTTTTAGTGATATAAACTCCATCTTGGAAAATTCTCCTGTCTCTGTTAGTTATTCGACACATTTGTTCAATTTTAGCAGCAACTTGTCCAGCTAATTCTCTTGAGCAAGATTTAACTTCTACAATCTCACCATTAACTTTAACCTGCACTTCTTGCGGAAACTGAATTTCTCTTGGATGTTTTTCCCCAAGGAAATTTTTAATTATAAATTTACTACCTGAAACGCTAACATTCATCGGAAAATGGCCGGAACATATCTTAAGATCATAACCAAACTTTTCTTGCACGCCCCTAATCAAATTATTAATGTGAGCAGCATAAGTTCCGATAATCTTTTTTTCTCGTTTAGTTGCATTAATAGTATTTAACATAATTTTATTGCCTTCAATAGTAACCTCTAATCTTGGATGAGCAAAATCCCTTTGATTTTCTCCTTTTGGCCCTTTAACTATCAAAACTTTACCATCTAAGGATGCTGTAACGCCTTCAGGCAGTTCAAGTTCCTTTTTGAGAGTTTCTTTCATTTTTAATTAATATTAATAACAATAAGCTAATAATTTTCCACCAATATTCTTTTTCTTTGCCTCTTCATGAGTCATAACTCCTTGTGAAGTTGAAACTAAGATTATTCCAAAATCTCTCGCCGGCAAGTACCTTTTTTCCCATTTAGTAAAATTGCTTAACTTGGTAGAAAACCTTGGTTTGATTACGTTACATTTGTTAATGTTACCTAACAAATTAACTTTTAAGGTGATACCAGAGTCATGAACTTCTTCTTCAAAAGCTCCTACATAATTATACTCATTCATAATCGTCAAAATTTTCTTAATGATCTTAGAGACTGGCTTTAAGACTACTTCTTTCTTACCTACCCTCTCAGCATTACTAATCTTAGTCAATGCCATTGCTAATGGGTCGTTTAACATTTTTTTTTCTTACCTTTTTGTCTTGTTTTTTTTATTTTTTTGAATTTGTTTTAAATTTATCTTGATTATTATCTTAACTCAACTTTTTGAAACCTATTTTTGTAGCCATATCACGGAAACATTGCCTACATAGATGTAAACCGTACTTCTTAATGTGCCCTCGGTTTCTACCACAGTTTCGACATTTGAACAAAGCAATACCGCATGAACGCTCTTTCGGCTTGTTAAATTTGATAAACTTCGCCTTCTTTACAGGTTTGTTGTTCAATTGTTTGAAAACCTTGTCGTAACAGCTCGTAGTCATTTTTTATTTTACCTTTTATTTTCTTATTCAACAGTTATCCCAAACTTATTTTCCATAAATTTGATAGTTTCTTCCTTAGTAATCAAATGTTTTTTACCAACTGCTCTTGGAGTAACTTTTCTGTTTTTAATTCTAAACCCTGGCCGTTCCAAGGTTACTGCAACTTCCAGACCCATAATTTTCAGGTCAGGATCATATTCTAAACCTTCAATGTCAATATATTCTGGAACACCAAAGGAAAAATTGCCGTCATCTGCAAAAGATTTGCTTGGTAAAATATTATCTCTTGCTACTAATAATCTTTTCAATAATTGTTCAGCATCTTTCCTAACAGTAACTTTACAACCAATTGGCAAACCTACTCTTAAACCCCAAGTTGGAATTCTTTTCTTTGCTGTAGTTTTAACTGGAGTTAATGGTGAAAGTTTTTGTAATAGTATGACTCCTTTTTTTAACATATCTTGATTTTTACCAGCACCGATATTTAATGTAATCTTGGTAATCCTGATTTTTTTCATAGGATTGTCATTACTTACCGTACTTTTTTCAGTAACTTCGGTATTTGGTGCGTTTTTGTTTTCTTCACTCATTTTAATTCTCGTTGATTAATAATTGAAATTGTTTTCTTATTTCATGACATACAAATATTTTTTTGTAGTTTCTATTTCTTCTCCTGCTTCGTTAGTATACTTGGCAGTTTCTCCTTCTAAAGATTTCAGTTTACCAGTTGCTCCAGCACGTTTTCCTTTCGTTAAGAAAACTTTAGCTCCTTCTTTCAAACTTAAAATTTCTTTAATTTCTAAACTTGGTAAACTTAAGATTACTGAATCGCCAACTTTTGCTTTTTTGTCAGTGATAATGTTTTTACCATCATACAAGTTAAATTGTAATTTTCCACCTTTGATAGCAGTTTTACCAACAACTTTACAAGTTTTAAATTCAGCATCTTTTGCAGTAAGTTCTTCTGCCACTAACCTTCCTTTGAAATCTAAATTTAAAGTATAATACTTGTTTAAAGCAGTAACCGTGATCCTATCAAACAATCCAACAATTTCTTTTCGATTTTTTTTCCTATTACCATCAACCAAAACTTCGTTATTGTTTAACAACTTCTCAACTTCACCCATTGTAGAAGCTAGTTTAAGTAAGTCTCTTAAAACAAAACCTAACGCCAGACCTTGATTTAAATTGTGAGCACCAGGATTAGGTCGAAGAGTAAACTTTGCACCTTTCCTATCCAAGATCCAAGTTCTTGGTGTTGCGATTCTTTTCAAGTGATTTTTCATTTTTTTTAACCTTTATTTGAATTTTAATATTAAACAGATTTTTCTGTGGGTTTAACTACGTTTTCCACCTTTGTTTCTTTCTGTTCTGATTTGACTTCTTTTGATTTGACTTCTTTTTTAACTTCTTTCTTTCCTTCTAACTTAGCTTTCCGTTTTTTATCAGAAAGGTTTAAGGTAATAATCATTAAATTGCTTGGTCTTGATGGAGATGCAACTTTACTACCATCCTTTTTGATGGTTTCAACTCCACTTAAGTACACTTTTTCTCTTTTCAGATCAACTCTTTCCACTGTTGCTTCTTTCTTCCGAAAATTTCCTCGTAAGATTTTAACTTTGTCATCTTTCCTTAATTGAATACTTCTACGACCGTACTTTTTCCGAAGTTCAGGACTCAAATGTACATGCATAAACTTTTGCTGTTGATGTAAAGTTGCACTATACCTTGCTTTTCTTTGTTTACGTGCCTGAACTGAATTATTTTTCATTTTATTTAACCTTTAGATTTTAATTTCTTAATTAAACTACGATTTTTGCAATCTTTGCAATTGCTGGCCATCTTTCGACAACTTCCTTTGCAATTGCTCCTTTGATTAAAGTTCCCTTCGGGTTACCTTTCAAATCTTTTAACACTACAGCAGCATTATCTTCAAACTTGATTCTAGTACCGTTTGGTCGTCTGTACTCCTTTTTCTGCCTAACAATAACGGCGGGAACTACAGTTTTTCTCATATCAAGTTTACCCTTTTTGACTGAAGCCATCACTAAGTCACCAACACCCGCAGCAGGATATCTTCCTTTTACGGTTTTATGACCTTTCACAGATACAATTTTGATAATTTTAGCACCAGAGTTATCACAGGCTTCAACTACTGCTTGACTTGGTAGTGCACGATGAACTCTAGCTTTGATTGCTTTCATTTTATTTTCGCTCCGAAAATATTTGAAACGCTTGAAAATCTTAGATTTTCTGCGTACAGAAAAGTTTTTCTTTTCTTGTAATCTTTGATTTTCATTTTATTTATTCTTCCCTAACCTCTTCGGTTAGTTCTGGTTCTTCTGTTTGTTCGTGTTCAGAAACACCAGTTTCTTGAACTTCAATTGATTCTTTATCCAGAGCTTGTTGAACTTCTTTTGGTTTTTTTTGTTCAGTTTTAGTTACAACCTTCTTAGCAACTTCTTTCTGTTTAGATACTTTTTTCTTCGATGTGATATCTTCGGACTCAACCATCTTTTCAGTACCTAATACTTGAATAATAACATGATGTTTAGACTTACTGATTGGCCTAGTTCTTGCTACTAACACTTTTTGACCAACTTCAGCATTCACACAAGGAGGGTTATGAGCTCTCATTCTACTTTTCCTAACTTCACTACGTTCATATTTTGGTACAAATATTTGTCTGAACCATTCAATTGTTGCTGTACCATGAGCGTCCCTTTTAACTACAACACCGGTAAAAGTTTCTTTTTTGACGTTCAAACTACCATGAAATGGACAGTTTTGATCATGTTCGTCCGCTTTCTTTTCCGGGGCCTTCACACCCAACAGTTTTGTTTTCATTTTTTTACCTTATTTTATCCTTTCAACCGTTCTTCAGGTCGTTTCTTAATTGTGATTCCTTTAATTTTTTGTCCGGAATCTTTAATCTCAAAGTCAATTGCTGACTTTAAAACCGTTTTAATCCCAGTTTTTGTTTCAATTTGGATTGTATTTCTTGTTTCGTCAACAATCTTTCCTTCCAACCCCAAATACGTTTTGTTTTTGGAGTTAATGATCTTGATTTCTTTCCCAATTAATTCGTCAGGAAATGTTTTTTCTTTTCTCATTTCAATTCAATGGTTTCTCTCGGAAAACCGAGTTCCATCAAAGCTTCCCTCATTCGGGAACGATGATCGCCTTGCAGTTCAACAATACCATTTTTTCCGGTACCACCACACGCAAACTTGGCTTTTAACTTTTTGGCCAATTCGAGCACATCAACTTCTTTTTCGAAACCGGTTACTACAGTATATTTCTTACCAAACTTCCGTTTCTCCATCTTAACCTCAATCTTCTGCTGTTCTTTAACGATAACGTCACAGACACAGAGGTCTTCCGGTAAACCACATTGATTACATACACCGACCATGTTTCTTATTTATATTCACCTATTTGTTTGTTAATTCTAATTCTTTTTGTTTTAAAAAAGTTTTAATCCGAGCAATATTCTTTTTTACTTGCCTAAACTTCCCTGGATTTTCAGGAGCATTACCAGTTGCAGCTTGACCTTGCAATTTAAATAATTCTTTTTGCAATTCTTCTAATCTGTTCTGCAAATCAGGTTCTCCAAGTCCTTTCAGCTCGTTATTAAATTTCATTTTTATTCAATCTTTTCTTCTGTTGATTCTTGATTAGGATTTTCCTCAGATTTTTCTTCAGGAACCGCTTCTTCAGCAGGTACTTCAGAAGGAATTTCAGGTTCAGCAAGTTTTTCTTCTTTCTTTTCAACAGAATTTTCTTCTTTTACTAATTCTGACTCAGTAATATCTTCTGTTGATTTCTTTTCTACTTTTTCTTCTATCTTAACAACCTTCTTTTTAGTTTCCTTTTTCTTAGCTGGAGTTTTCTTTTTAGTTGCTTTTTTCTTAGATACTTTTTTCTTTTCTTCAGTCTTATCTTCTTCCAAGTCTGTTGATTCAATAATTTGAACTGGTTCATCTAATATTTCTACACTGTCAGGTAAAATTAAGTCAGGTGGCATAATTCTAACTTGTATACCGATAATTCCTGTTTTAAGTAACGCCGAAGCATAAGCAGTTTTCACACCATTCATTGAGACGTCACCACACTTTTTCAGATAACCTTGATAAAATCTCCAATTTTTAGCTCTTGCACCAGGAATTTTACCGGAAATTTTTATTTCCACACCTAAAGCACCAGCACTAAGTACATTTCCCATAGTTTTATGACCAATTCCTTTAAACCGTGCAGAACCAAAACGTTCCAAGGAACTTACAATTCTGCTTGCTATTACATTGGCATCAAGGAAAATGTTTTTGACTTCTTTAATTTCAATTTGTGGATTTTCTAATTTAAAATGTGATTTTAAATAACTAGTAAGTTTTCTGATGTTAGCTCCTTTAGAGCCAACAATTAAACTTGGTCTGCTTGTTTTGATAATGATCTTTTCACCTAATGGAATTTTCTTAAGTTTGATTTCTGAAATTTCTGCTCCACGTAGCTTAGATTCTATATAACTTTTGATGTAGTACTCTTTCGTCTTTTGGGTAACAAAGTCACGTTCAATCATTTTTTTGTTCTACCTTTTGTTCTTCTTTTACTGGTTTTGGACTTGAAACACCTTGTGTTTCTTGAACTTCAGTTGGTTCTTGTTCTAACTTTTGCTCTTCTTTTTTAATCTCTTCCTTTTCTACCGTTTTATCTTCAACTTTCTTTTCAACCTTGACTTCTTTCACTGGTTCTTTAATTTTAGTTACTTTCTTAACTGATTTAGCTTTTCTAACTTCTTTCTTATTAGGAACTTTTCCTTCAACCACTTCAATTTCAATGTGAGTTCTTTTGGTGCCTCTCCTCTGCCTTCCACCAGTCATAGGTGTTGGTGCTTTGTTTGCCAAAACTTTTTGAATTTTTAGATTAGCACTGTCAAGTCCAATTACTTGCGCATTAGCTTCGACTGATTTTAATAGTTTCAAAAATTCATTTGCAGCTTTTTGTGGATATCTACCCGCAGCAATTCTTCCAGGTTTATGGCCCATATCCTTATTGAACCTTTTGAAAGGTAATGCTTTCTTAAAACCAACTACATTTTCGAGTAATTCTCGTGCTTGTTTAGTAGTTTTGTATCTGATTGAGTCACAAATTTCAATTGCCTGTTTCGTGGAGATATGTAAGGATCTAGCACTAGCTTTAGCCATATGACCATTAACTTCTTTCTTAACAGCCTTGTTCTCTTTCTTTTCCACGTTAGCTTTTGCCATTTTTTAATTATCAGTTGAGTTTTATCTTGCAGACACTGCTTTACTAGATCTAGTAGCCCCAACACCAGCAGAGCTGTGAGATACACTTTTTCTAGTGTGGGAATATTCACCTAAGCAATGACCTAACATTTCTACAGTAACAATCACAGGAACATAATCTTTCCCATTATAAACCATTATTGATTTTCCAAGCATGACTGGAATGATAACCATATCTCTACTGTGAGTCTTCAAATTTTGTTCATTCTTTTCAATTTTTTTTAATAAAGCTTTTTGATCTTCAGTATAACCACGTTTTAAGGACCGTCTCCTTCTAGCAGGGATTAATTCAAGGAACTTGCTCATGTCTAAGTTCTTAACATCCTCTTCGGATAATCCTCTCCATTTCAATTCTTTTGCCATTTTTTTTATTTAGTTTCCCAGATTATTTTTATAAATCTATTTCCCTTTTCTACGACCAGTTCTTCGTGGTGCAATTTTACCTACTTTCCTACCAGGAGGTGCTCCACGCCTAGATTGTGTTGGCCTACCTTTAACATGCGAACAACCACCACCAAATGGATGGTCAACAGCGTTCATTGAAATACCACATACTCTTGGATAAAGTTTGTTTCTTGCTCGCATTTTATGATAATTTTTACCAGCTTTCAATAATGGTTTTTCTCTCCTACCAGAACCAGCAATTACCCCAATTGCGGCTCGACATTCCGGCAAAAAGTTTTTTTCTTTTTTTGAAGGAAGTTTAATTCTAATACCTTTTTCAGATTTAGCAACAACTTTTGCAAATGCACCCGAACTTCTAACAAATTTTCCACCGTCACCAGGACGAGCTTCAACATTGTATACTAAAGTACCTTCGGGGATGTCCTTTAACGCAACAACATTACCTTTTTCTAAAGTGTCTGCATTAACTTTTATTAAATCTCCAACTTTGATTCCACTTGGTGCTTGGGTTAAAGCAACCTCACCACTATCATAACTAACTGCCATTAATGGTGCATCGTGTCCAGGACAATTGACAATATCTACAATCACACCTTCTGCCTCATAAGATAAATGTTTAGCAGGACCTTTAAAGCGGTGACCAGGTGAAAGATAAGGCCCTGTGCCTCTTCCTCTTCTCTGTTGGATGATTCGTTTACCCATTTTGTAGTCTCATTGTCTTTATATAAATCCTAAGTCAGCACTAACATCTGAAGCTGAATAATTTGGATCAAGTTTAACGTAAGCTTTTTTCTTTCCTTTAACGGAATTCTGAATATTAACTGAACTAACTTTTACTTTGAATAACTCTTCGACTGCCCTTTTCACTTCTCTTTTAGTAGCTCGTGGATTTACTAAAAATACCAAAATATTATCAAACTCAATTAATCTGATACATTTTTCTGTAGCTAAAGGAGCTTCAACAATATGGTAAGGATTAAACTTGTTTTCAAAAGTTGGCACTGCTTCTTTCTTACCATCTTTTCTTGTTTCTTCCTTTGCCACTTTATCTTTAACCATTTTTATTGTAATGTTATTATGCAAAATAACGTTCTTTTTCTAACTTTGCAATTGCTCCTTCTGTCCATAGTGTTGCTCTACCAGCCATTGCTCCAGGAGCTAAAAGTTCAGCATTAAGTTGATTTACTGGAACAATGTCAAACCCAGCAATGTTTCTTACAGATTTCATTACTGGACAATCTTCTGAAACAACTACTAAAACACCTTTTCTTTTTCGGTACTTTCTTCCTCTTCTTTTACCAATTCCTGCTCTAACTTTAACTACTGAAGATCTTTCAATTTCAGCATTGAAACCTAACTTTTCTAAAACTGATTGCACATCTTTAGTTCTCTGTAAATTTTCAAAATCTGATTTTAATACTAACGGATATTCTACTGGGATTTTATGTCCTCTTTCTTCAACTAAAATTTTATTTAGAGTTGCTGCCATTGCAGAACGAATAGCCTTCTGATTTTCTTTCTTGTTAATTTTCTTAATCCAATTCTTTTCAGCTTTTGGCGGATGAGATCTTCGACCACCAACTGTTTGCGGAGAAAATGCTCCTACCCAGAAAAACCTTGTACCTCTTCTAGACAAAATTTTTCGGTTAACTCTACTGATACCAAAACCATAACTTCCCCGATACTTTCTTCTTCTTTTACTAAGCTTAGAAGAATGTCTCATACCGGCATCTGGAGATGCACCATAAGTTTGCCTGGCTTTACTTTGTAAAGCATGAACTGCCCTTTTGATTAAGTCAGGATGGTAAGCTTCTTCAAATTGCGAAGGTAACTTTACCGCACCAGTACTTTTCTTTTCCAGGTCGTAAACTTTTAATTCCATTTTGAGTTTTGTTTATTGTATTAATCTGATAATGATTTTACTTTGAAATTGTTACAATTTCACCAATTTCTTTTTGTAGTTTTGCCTTTGGTCTAATAGCTTCTGATAAAAGTACTGCCCCTTTTCTAGGACCAGTAACAGACCCTCTTAATAATAGGTAACTATTCTTTACTAAACCAAAATTTTGCCAACCACTTTTAGGGTTAACATCATCTTTGTTATCACCAATTTTAACAATTTGTTTATTATATTCTGTTCTTAAATGAAATCCCATTTTACCAGGTTGTGAAATTCTATAATCTACCCTTTTAGGTGTCCAAGCACCCATGTTAGCGATTCCCCTTTTACATTTCTCAGCTTTATGTTGCATAATTGCAACACCATACCTTTTTACAGTACCTTGAAAACCTTTTCCTTTAGTAACTGCATGAATATCAACCAAATTTCCATCATTGAAAACATCTTCAATTTTCAATTCTTTACCAATAGTTTCTTTAGCATAATTAAGCTGGTCATCTTTAGATCCACCAATTGCCATTTCTGAAAATTTAGGTTTCTTATTACCAGTAGTTGTTAAAGATGGGTTTGACATAACTAATAATCTTAAATAATCAAAATCTTTAACTTCATCTAAGTTTGCTACTTCCTTCTTAGATAAACTTATTTTTTTAGAAGCAATTTTTTTTGCATCCTTTGAAATTTCAGGAGAAAACATGAAAGCAACTTTTTGAGCACCACGACCAGAATTTTTGTAAAAGCTAACACCCAAAGCATGTATTGGTGGACAGTCAAAGACGGTAACAGGTACGCAAATCTTTTCCCCCTTAGTCATTGAGTTTGGTCGATTGTCAAGAATCATAACTTGAGTCATGCCAGCTTTGTAAGCAATAAATCCTAGCAATTTAGCTTTATTTTGTTGAGCCCAAGATCTAACTCGAACGAAACTATGTTTAGACCTCTTTCTAGGCCAAAACTGCATACTTCCTCTCCTTGGACTTCGTGCTTTTCCCATTTGTTTTTATATTTTCAAATGTTTTGATTCATTTATCTATTAGTATTAATTAGTAATACTAATTTCCAACAATGAAACTCAATGTAACATTATGCGCGTTGTTAACAGCCTATTTGTGAGCAACATCGAAGAATCGCTTTCTGGGATGCTACTCTTTTCAGACCAACACTCTTCAACTCATTTGTTTAGTTTGGCTAAACAGTATGATTCGAGAGCCGCTAATGCTTAATTACCTTTAATTAAGCCTGATTTACCCATAGGGAAGCCCCTTATTTATAAAGGTTTCTGCTCTAGAGGCTCTGTAGAAAAAGTCTTAAGACATTAGCTCCAATGTTGTAGGCTATAAGCCTACAGAACATTTCTGCATTAATCATGGGGCTTTTTCGAGACTTGACAGTAGCTCCGAAGAGTCTTTTCAAGGCAGAGAAAAGACATT
>JBDRMB010000030.1:0-30355 GCA_043812455.1 archaeon
TCATTAATTATGAGCGTATGAAAAAATACGCTAATAAGAGAATAAACTCTCTTTAATTACTAAGATTTGAAGTTTTAAATTAAATGTGGAGAAAATAATCAGGATATTAAAAATTCAGTTAAGAGTTGTCCGACAGAGCAATAAAATAGTAAACTATTTATACTATTTGAGAATATATATTAAAAATGGTAGATAAAAAGTGTGTAGGTAAATTATCTGGTCTGGATGAGTATGTAGTTATAGCAAAGGTGGGTTCTAAGAAATATCATGAAACTAATCTTAAAATAATTGAATATT
Organism: archaeon; assembly: GCA_043812455.1. Lineage (GTDB taxonomy): Archaea > Nanobdellota > Nanobdellia > Woesearchaeales > GW2011-AR9 > JABHQR01. Next base: position 298 of record JBDRMB010000030.1, read on the forward strand.
TAACTAAAAAAGAAAAAACCCCCGGTGTTTATGTAACCTTAAACAGGCCATTCAAAACTGTTAAAAAAGATTTAAAAGCAAAAGGTGTGGATACTAACCTAATAATTTTTATTGATGCTATAACCAAAACGACCGGTGAGACAAAAAAAACTAAAGAATGTCTATTTTTAGGTTCTCCTGAAAATTTAAGTGATATCTCGTTTGCTATGGACCAAGCAGTAATGGCCCTTCCTAAAAAGAAAAAGTTTGTGTTTTTTGATTCTCTGTCAACTTTATTAATTTATAATAAAGTTCCAACGGTTGCTAAATTTATTCATTTCTTAGCTAGCAAAATGAGAACGTGGAAAGTTAAAGGAATAATTATTTCATTGAAAAAAGAATCTGATAAAGAATTAATTGATGAACTAACACAGTTTTGTGATGATGTGTTAGATATGGGGGATTGAAGATGAAAAACGTTTTTGATAAAGTTAAAACTTTTTTAATTCTAATAATAATTTTGTTAGGACTATTTACAATAATTCTAGTTTTGCCAAGTGCAATGGCAATGGGTTTGATTGCTCTTTCTTTTGGTATTATGGCAATTATATGGACTTCAAGAGCTTATTGGAATTTGTCTAAAGGTTCTTCTTTAAGAAATTATGCCTACTACTTTTTGTTATCTCTAACATTAATTTTTATTTATTCTATTTGGCAAACATTAGGCGAATATTTTGTTTTAGGTAAAACTTTTATAGTTATTGAAGCTTTTTGTATTGCAGCAGCATACTTACTTTTTGTCGTAGCGGCTTTCAAATTGTCTAGAATCGGTAATGAGTTTGGTTTCAGGATGAATGTTAAGAATATTGGCAAGGAAATGAATGAACGTGTTGTAAAGAAAAAAGTAAGTAAAAAGAAACCTACTAGAAAAGGGAAATAAAGGTATCTAGAAGTTAATTGTATGTAAACTATCAGAATGTTTAACAAATCAAAAACCCAATCGCTCCAAGGGGCGGGGTATATTTCATAAATTAAAAAGTAACAAGGCCAAAGAATACTGAAGAAATTACAAATCTTACAAGGAAAAAGATACCTAAAGATAAGCCTAGTAAGAAAGGAATTATTTTAATTCCTTGTTTTTCTTCTCCTTTACTTATCAATCCCAAGATTAAAGAACCTAACACTGAAGTTGTTGATAAAGATATTATCGCAAATTTAATAACAAAACTTGAATTAACAGCAACTTGGGATATTCTTAATGGCATGGTCATACCAACAACTTCAGGTATGTTTATTTGAGCAAGGTTTTCTGAGATAATTTCAATAAGGAAAGAACTGATGGCGAAAAGGAAAGGTGCTCCAATGCCAACAGCAATAAAAATAAAAATAACATACATTAAGACATTAGCTTCAATTTTTTTTTTAACAAAATCTTGTTCTCGTAAATTTCTAGCACTTTGTTCCAATAAGTCAACTAATTTTCCACCACTTTTAATACCAGAAATGATTAATTTAATGGTTTTTTTAAGTTTCTCTGATTTAATCCTTTGAGTCAAACCAGTCAATGCTAGGGGGAGTTCTTTACCGGCCATTAATTCTCTACTGGCTTGTTTAATTTCTTTTTCTAAGGGACCAAAATCTGGTCTAGCGCTAAGCAATAGGGCTTTATCAGTGGTGAGACCAGATTTAAGGTTAGAACTCATTAACAATAAGGCATCTGGCAAATAACTTTCTACAATTTTTGCTTTCCGATCAGCTCTTAATATTATCCAGAAGAAAGATATTAATTCTATAATAGCAAAGATGGTTAACATCATAATTAAAAGAGGTAACTTAAACAATACATTAAAATAAAGAGCAAGAGCAATAGCCATGAATACACCAAAGAAAATTATAAAACCCATTAGCTTATCATATTCTAGTTCAATATCTGAGTAAACTACTAAATCTTTAAACTTATTTCTTACCGCTTTTGGAAATAATTGGGTTATTTTTTGGTACATTTTGACATTTAGCTTATAATAAGTTAGGCCTCCGTGTTTTAATGATTCCTAAAAACATTATTTGTGCAAAAGTAGTCATAGCAAAAATGGAAATGAAAATTGCTTTAGTTAGTACTTCTGAAAATGATAAAAAGGATGAAAGAACAATAATAAAGGTAGTTCCTAATGCCGGGATTATAACTGCAATCATCATATAAAACATTGCTAAAGGGTTTAATCTACCACCATATATTTGAATTTGTAAAATTTGTTCTTCTGATAAACCGTTAATTGCTTCTTGGATAACAGTACCTAAATCTGAACCAGATTTCAAACCGTTAATTATTTGCCAAAGGGCTCTGCGGAAAAAGATTGAAGGGTTCTTTAAAGCAGCTTCTTCTAGAGCTTTCACTTGTGGTGTTCCTGAATTAATTTTACCAACAACAGTTTTTATTTCTTTAGAAACTTCACCATAATCAGAATTAGCAATGTTAGCTAAGATGTCAAACAGGGAAACTCCAGCATTAGTTTGTACTAAAAGATCCTGTAAAGCAGGCATTAGATTTCTGTCAAGTAAACGAATTCTTTTCTCGCTAAGGAGTTTTGGATAATAAATTTGATATGTGAACACAAAGAAACAAAAAAAGATTGTAATACCTACAGGAACTAAAATAATACTTTCAGCTTCCAGGTAAGAAAAAGTGATAATCAAAAGAAGAAATATTATAATAAAAGTAAATAAAATTGAAGTCAAACATAAAGAGAGGTATTTTTCTTTCTCAATTTTAAGATCTGCTTGTTTTAAGTTTAAATCAAGAAATGAAAAAATTTTTCCTAAAGGTTCAGATAGCCATCTAAAGCTAAGGGAAAACTTTTTTAAGATTGGTTCTGGGAGAAGGGAAAAAGGTATAGTCTTCATTTTGAAATCCTTTTTAGCACAGATTCTTTGTCTAAATAATAATCTTTAATTATTTGACCAACAGTTATAATGTCACGAATATCATTTTTAACCAACCAGTCTAAAATTTTCTTTTTTTCTACCAAGTCATTATCAATTTGTTCTCTTGAAAGTCCGGTGTTACGGCCAAGATCTTCAAAGAAGCGTAGCGATTTTGCGTGAGGTATAATCTCGTCAGTTGATGGTTTCCATCGGTAAAGAATGTTTGGTGTAACTTTTGACTCACCGCTAACTTCCCCAGGAACAAATTCTCCAATATGGAAAGGTCTTCTAACACCTTTTCTTCGGTCTCTGAACATAACGATGTTTAAATCAACTGCACCAATCAAGTTAGGTGAAACTTCTATTGGGGGGTTAATAAGTCTTTGGATGGTTTCACCAATAGTATTAGCGTGCAAGGTAGCATAAACTGAATGACCAGTATGCATAGCTTCAAAAAGTACTTCTGCTTCTTTTTTCCTTCTAACTTCTCCTAGAATGATTCTGTCAGGCCTCATTCTTAAAGAGTTAATTAATAAGTCAAGCATAGAAACTTCACCCTTGCCTTCAGGGTTAGGTTCTCTAGTTACCATTGGACACCAATACAAAAAATCTGGTAATTGTAATTCTCTAGTTTGTTCAATAGATAAAATTCTATGATTTGGTGGGACAAAAGCAAGGCATACGTTCATGAAAGTAGTTTTACCACTAGCAGTCCCACCACTGAACAGAACGTTCATTTCGTACTGGATTGCTAACCAAATTAAAGCGAAAATTTCTGAGGAACAAGTTTTATTGTTTATTAAATCTGTAACCGTCCAAGGATCACGTTTAAACTTTCTAATAGTTATGGTGTTACCTTTATTTGAAATGGGATATAGTACAGCATTAGTTCTGTCTCCAGTAGCTAAATGGGCGTCTAGGAGCGGACTTAAAATGTTGATTTGCCGACCAACTCTTCTACCAATAATACTGGAATAATTTTGAATTTGTTCTTCAGTTGGGATTAAAATGTTAGTTTCTAACCAGCTAAAATCTTTATGATATACTCTTACTGGTTCTTTTACAGAAAGAATAACAACTTCTTCTAAGTTAGGGTCGTCAAGTAAGTATTCAATATCTTCTAAACCAAACATTGCATTAACCAAATTTTGAACAAGAAAATTTCTTGTACCTTCATCAATCTGAGGCATTTTTTGATTAATTATGGTTAACGCCTTTTTGCCAACTTCCAGTTTCAGTTTTAGGAAAATTGTTGGGTCAAAAACTTCAGAGATTGCTACCCTCTCTTCAGTAACTAAATCTTGTTTAATTTCTTCCAAAAAAGCTTTTGTAGAAATTGTTAAGCTTGGTAATGTTAAATTATATTTTTTTAATGATCCTCCTTTACTAATAATCTGAACTTTAGCTTGAAAATATACAGATTTGATTTTGTAAGTTTCGTCAATCATTTTTTCTTAATTATCTTATTTTTCTTGTTGGGTTTAACTTTATTTTTAAGTTTAATATTTCTCTTGGATTTCTTTTTCTTAATCACTGTTTTTTTTATTACCTTCTTTTTTTTACCAGTCTTGTTTTTCTTCTTTTTGATTTTAGAATTAACCTTAATTTTGACTTTTCTTTCTTTCTTACTAGATTCTTCAATTTTTCCTTCTGTAGATTGTTCTTCCTTATTCTCAACTTCATGAACTTCTTCCTTTTCAACAGTTTCTTCAGAAAGGTCTTTTTCAATAACATTAGGGTTAATAACTAAATCTTTATCTTCTTGATCTTGATACTCAAACCCAATACCTTTTTCTAATTTTGGTTTTTTTGCACTTTTTTCTATAATCTCTTTTTCAGTTTTTTGAGTTTCGTCCTTATTTTCAGTTTCTTTCTCTATTTTAGTTTCCTTATCATTTTTTTTAACCTTTTTCTCTGGATTACTTTCAGCAACTTCAATTTTGTTATTATCACTGTCTTTATTTTTTTCTTTAATTATTTTAATCTGAGGGCTTCCTAATAAGGGAAAATGCAATTCTGCAAGGTTATTTTTTTCTAAAATCTGACCCCATTCTTCAGCTTGTTTAATATCAATTGAAAAAATAGCGACAATATCCTTTAAATTAAGTTGTTCTCTTTCTTTAAGAAGTTCATATAATAAGTCAAGGCTAGTTTCTCCTAACCGAAGTTCTCTCAATTTGATTGGTTTTTCTGTAATAGTCTTCCTTTTTTTTCTATATTCTTTCTCTTTTTCCTTAGTGAACAATTTGATTTTTTTACTTTCTTTAAAACTTCCTTTTATTTTCTTAGTCTTACCTCTTCTTATTCTCACGATGATTAAAGTTATTAAAATAATTAAACTAACAAGTGCCATAATTCCCATAAGGATTTTAGAATCAATGTTTGATACCAATGAAGTGATATAATCATAAATACTGCTGAATTTTTTTTTTACTCCGCCAGGATTTGAAATTTCGTACCAGCGAAGTAAAAGGACTATTGTAGCTGATAAACTTACTCCAAATAAAGCTTTTAAGATCTTAAATATCCTTAATTTTTCTTTTATTAAAAAACTGTAAAAAATTAATGTTAAACAAATGAGTAAGAATCCCCATACCATTAAAAACCATTTTTCCAATATAAAGAAAATGATAGTAAAAATTATGAAAACTAAAAATAGGAATAAAGAAACGTAATCAATAAATCGCCTTTTTTTATTAAAAACTTTTTCTTCTTTAATCTTAGTTAAGTAATGGTAACCAAAAAAGGCTAAAAGAATTAATGGTAAACCAATAAAATTAAGTTCGAAATACTTTAACTCGATTAATGGGAGTAAAGCAATTAAGAAACCTAAAATGAAAATTATGCTAAAGAGCTTCTTCCTAATCTTATATTGAGAAATTTTTAATCCTTTAGAAGCAATTACATGTTTTTCTTTTTCACCGTGCCACCCTTTTTGTTTTTTGATAAGTTTTTTCTTAGGCGTCGTCTGTTTCTTAATATTTCTAGTTTTTTTGCTATCATGTTTAAGTTTTTTATTTGTTTTTCTTGCTAGCCTAACCTTTAATATTTTTTTATGCATTTTCACTTTAACTTTAGAAGACTTTTCGATTTGTGGTTTGGTTCTTTTATTTTTTGTTTGGTTTAATTTTTTCTTAGAATTAAGTTTAGATTTTCTGGAACGATTTTTAGAAACTTTTTTCTTACCTTTTGGCTTGTTCTTAGTTTTATCACTTATTTTACTCTTACTTCTAGTTCCATCATCTCTCTTTTTACTCATTTGCTAAATTAAATGAATGGGAGAATATAAAGGTTACGTTATTAATTTTGTTTAGCTATTCAGATGAATATGGAAAATCAACCTTACTATATTTATAGAAATTAAAATCAGTATCATCAATTTGAAGAGTTATTGGCATTTGAAAATATGTTTTTTGTCCAATTTCGTTAAAATTTATAATAATGGTACTATCTGCTTGAGCGTCAGTTTCAAGACTAAGTTCGCCAGTTGTATTTAACACAACTAAAACATTCTCAGATCCTACAGTAAGTTCAATATTAGCTTCTTGAAGATTAGATTGGCTAAAAGTACAATCATTATCTTCAAACTTACCCCAAAAATTAATTTCGATAGATCCTCCACCAACACTAGTTGGGTTACAAGAATCAATGTCTTGAGAGAAAATTAAAATGATATTAAATTTGGTAATATTCTGATTAGGATTAACGATAATTTTATTATTTTCGTACTGGGTATTTATGTTTAGCGGGCGTAAAGTAATACTATGATTATCAAGAAATTCTTCAGTGCTAATGTTAATTTTACTGAAATCATTCTCTATATTACTTTCTAATTGGCTTATTAAGGTATCAAGACCATTTAAACTATTAGGTAAATTTCTGGTTATTGTTAAGGAATTATTATTTGAACTAAGAGTAATTCCACTTGTACTTGTAAAAGCATCAGCAAATACTTTTTCTACAGAAGTTTCTAAATCATAATTTTTTTGAAAATAGTTTAATTCAAGGTTTCTTGACTCAACAGACTCAGCATGCCTTAAGAACAAAGCTGCTAAAAGAAGGATTGTCAGGGAAAATAAACTAAGACTGATAGTATAAAACATAGCTTTTTTGTTTAATCTTGTTTTTTTCATATTTATTCTTAGTTATTTTTTAATACTACCATTCGTCATTGCTCTCTTGTCCAAATGAAGTAAGTTAATTTTAAGTAAATATCTTGATTAGTTAAAGCAACTTTTTTACCTGAAATGAGAATTCTTTGTGAAGGTAAGTCGTTACCAATCTCTATAGTACCGTTGCCAATACTAAAATCACCTTCTATCCTGATTAACATTTCGTAATTTACGGGCAAAACTTCTGCAAGTTCATTCTCAATCGTGGAATGGTCCAGTGAATCAAAAACTTCTCGTTTGTCCATAATGGTTATAATGTCTGAACCAATACAATGTAAATGGTGTTCAGAAATACTAATTTCACTACCTCTGGAAACGAAGAACAGGCTTGTTAAGATAACAATAAAAACAACTAACATAGCAATAGTTATGTCGAGGGTGAATACAAATCCTTTTTTATTATTTATCTTAATCATGCATATCAGTTTTGTTCTTTCCATAAAGTAAAAGATATTTGTCTAGTTTCATTTTGTATAATAACGAGCCGTTTATTGGAAATTATGTACGAATTAGTTTCTGGAGATGATAAACCAGTTTCGCTAATAGTATTTCCGTTAAGGTCAAGAATCTTGAAGTTAAAATCAAAACGTTCAATATTGAACAATTCTTTTGTTAAATTATAATCTAAAGTTAGAAAAGCGTTAATTTTGTTACTGTCAAGATAATTTGGGTTTAGTTTTAAACCAATAACACTAACATTTTCAGGATTATTTTCCCAGTTGGTTGGTTCACCTTGAGACTTTACTAATAAGTCAGTGATCTGAAACGAAAGTAATTGTAATTCTTCAGAGTAAATATTTTCACTAAGTCTAGTTGAGTAAAGGTTCCAAAGAGAAATTATGAAGGCAAAAAGTATTATAAAAATTACTACTGACGCAACTAAATCTAGTGAAAAAAGTTGACCTTTTTTTTTAATAGGTCTTATTTTCAAGTTTTTTGTTTTGTTCATTTTATTTATGAAAAATACCCCGCCGCTTGCGGTGATTGGGATTGATTTTTTCATCAAGGTATATTTCATGACCAAAAACCAAATCGCTTAATGGGCAACTTTGATTATACTAGCAACATACCCTGCCCCTTGGGGCGATTGGGTTTTTGATTTTTTTAATTGAATTTAAACATTATTTACTATCACCAATCCATTTTCATTTGTTATGCTTACGTTACCTTCTTGTAAAGTAAAAGCATCAAAATTTAAAGTGCTGTTTTGTGAAACCATTTTTAGGGGAAATGTACAATAAGATTTTTCAGAATAAATTCTTTGATTTCCAGGTTCAATGGTCATGTTCTGACTAATTTTAGTAGTGATTTCAGTATTGTCACCAAGGGTGTAAATGTTATTAATTAAGTTTGCTAATTGGAAACATTCTGCTCTTTCATTTAATTCTTGTTCTGATTTTATTATGTCAGCATTTTTGTCATAGTAAATTAAGTAGGCTCCTAGAAACAAAAATAAAATTAAACTTACGGAAACAATCGCTTCTAAACCCACTTGAGCTTTTTTTGATTTACAGAGAAATTTGTTTTTATAATGTTTCATTTTTAAGGTATACAACAGCAAGTGTCAGATTGTGGTCCCCCTGTGCAGTATTGATCACCTTCGGGCAAGTAACAGTTTTCACAATATTCATCACATTTGGCAGGATTGTTTTCACAAGCACCATTATCATAACCTTCCCAACCACATTGGCCTGCACAACTGTTAATGAAAGATTCTTCAATGGTTGAATTAACTCTTACCCACCACGTTTCTGAGAAACCTTCATTTCGGTAAATGCTATTATCTAGGCATGATATGTTCCAAGTATGGTTACCTTTGTTTAGGCTTAGGGAAAGACTTTCTTGAGTATCTTCAGTAACTGAATAGTCAGTAACTTCTTGTGATGTAGAACCACCACTATCCAGGATCCCAACAACTTTAAGAGTACAGGAATAAATTTCTGAAGTTAAGTCAGTAACATTGTAAAAAAACTTGACCATGTTATAATTACGTATTGTACCATTAATCGGAGAACTCTGCAAAACTGTTGGTAAGTCAGTATCTAAAGTGGCGTTAACTTTTATAACTCTTGTTGAACTGTTAGCTTCATTACCAAAAGAGTCTGTACAATTAATTGACCAATTGTAAATTCCTAAATCTAAATCTCCAGTAATGTTGTTGTTTGTTTCGCGCACAGGTTCATAAACAGTTTCAGTGATAGTATCATCAACTATTAAACGGCAAAGGAAAATTGGTGAAGCATCAGTAACGTTATAAGAAAATTCAATTCTTGACGTGTTTGAAATATAATCTGAACTTGGATTGATTAATGTTACAACTGGTGGATTAGTTTCGTTAATTCCACCTTCACCACCTTCCGTACAGTAAGTAAAATCAATAGAATAATTTATTGTTTCAGAAGTTATCATTACATTATCGAAAGCGTCACTACAACGTACAAAATAAGTGTAACTAGCTTCGCTTTGTACACCTAACTCATAATTGTGGCCAATGGCACTACCTGACATTTGAGTGGACATAGCACTATAGTTTAGGTCAGAAGTGTCAAATTTACAAATTGCTGGTTCGTCAGTGTTAACTCTTAAAGTAATTGGATTGCAAGTTAAACCTTCGGGAGATTTCCAAGTGATAACTGGTGCAGTAGTATCGTTACCTGTTCCAATAAGAACAATTCCAGATTCCAAAAGTTCTACTGGAATTCGGTAAGTGCCTTTTTCAATAGGAATTTCCCCAACCACTAGAGCTTTAGTGTTAAATACAAAATCACTAGAATTACCAAAAATTGTTATTGTTAAAGAAACTTCTGTACCTGTAACTTGTGTTTCTTCAACTCCGTTCGGGATACTTATCCAAACATATTTCTTAGTGCCTGGGCTTAAGGAATAAACTTCATCAGCAGCTTTTCCAAGAGAATTAATAGCATCTTCAGCTTGATAAGTTCTAATATTGTCAGATGTTTGGCTAATTGCATAAAAGAAAAGGGGGATTAAAAGAAGTAGTATAACTCCTAGTATAGCTAAATATTCCATCCCAACTTGTGCTTTTCTCAAAGCTTCACCTCTTTTTTGATATTATATAACTTGTGTGATTAAACATGACTAACATTTACCTTATTTTAGGGTATTAATCTAGTAAAGTTTATATAGGTTATTGATTTTTCTAGAATAACGATTAGCTAATTATATTTAGCTTAAAGAGATTAAAAAGAGGTGATTTAAATGAGGAAAAAAGGACAAGCAGCTATGGAGTTTTTGATGACTTACGGTTGGGCAATTCTAGTTGTATTGATAGCGATTGGAGCTTTAGCATATTTTGGAGTATTAAATCCGTCTAAGTTTTTGCCGAGTAGTTGTACATTAGCACCTGGTTTAAGTTGTGACGAATTTAAGGTAGATGCTGCATCTGATGAGGCCACTATTGTAGTAAGAAATGGTATGGGTAAGACTATTACAGTCTCAGATTTTAGTTTAGCTGGTACAGCTTGTACGGGAATAACAAGTATCGCTGATGGATCAACATCAACAGCAATTTGTAGTGTAGCAGCTGGAGCCGCAGGTGATGCATTCAGAGGAGTTATCAGTATGGATTATGTTGCTAGTGGAGAAACTTTGAACCATTCAATTAGTGGAACATTAGCTACAAAGTATGAATAAACTTAGAAAATATTTTTTCTTTTTTTTTTCTCTTTTAAATTTCTTTGATTGTTTGAGTGTTCTAATTTGAAGGTTTTTTAAATAGAATTTAAGAGTGTTAATTTAATTATAAAATTCTAACATAAAATTTAGAAATCAACAACTTTTTTGGGGTTTACTGTTAAACCTTTTTTAGTTATATCTAGCTGAATAGTTTTTTCAGGTATTTTAGTCCCACGCATTTTTAACACTTCTAATGCACGTTTTCTAACACCTTTCTTTTTAGGATGGTAAAGAATTATTATACTGTCAACCTCAAATTCTAACGAAGAATTAAGTATAGAATTGTCTTTCTTATAAGCCTGAGATGTTAATAAAGCTGTACAACCCCATTTGTTTATCAATTCGAAAAGCTCTAAACTAGCTTCTTTTTTTTCTAATTTATCTTCATACAATAAAGCAAAAGAAGTAATTGAATCAATGACTAAACGTTTAGCTTTACTTTTTTCAATAAGGGTTTCAACTTCACCACCACCTTCCATTAACAATTTTTTTACTTTTTCAGGAGTATATTCAAGAAAGAAAAATTCTTTTTTTTTCTCTAACTTTTCTAAATCCCAACCAAACTCAAGCATGTTCTTGTAAAGTTTTGCCTTTTTTTCTTCAAAAGTAATATAAACAACTTTTTCTTTTCTTTTGAGACCCTCTAATAAAAATTGAATGGCAAAAATGGTTTTTCCGGAACCAGCATCACCAATAACCAAGTTTACAGAATTTTCTTTAAACCCACCATTTATAATTGGATCTAGATTCTTTATACCAGTAGGAACAACGTTTTCTTTCATTTTTCTGATTTTTCAATTAAAGAAAATGGTAGTTGTTTTAGGCGAACCGTGATTCCTCCTTTGCCAATAGAAATAGGATATATATTAGAATCGTGTTCTTGTCCACGCATCTTAACGATGTTTAAAGTACGTTCAAATGAAGCACCTTTCCGGGTTATGGATAAGGAAATCAAACCATCAAATAGAAAGTCTTGATCTTGGAACCTGAAATTATAAACATCGCAAGTTGACCTTTCTGATGTTGCTAAAAAAGTTATGTTGTTTAGTTTCATTTCTCTAATGAAAGATAATAAACCTTTTCTAAACTCTTTTTCATCAATAAAAATGTATTTGAAGAAAGTAATAGTATCTAAAACTAAACGTTGAATTTTTTTCTTTTTAATGATATCAAAAGGAACTTTAAGGGGAGATCTACTACCGGATGCTAAACTATCTTCACAAAAATTTATTAATCCTTTCTTTTCATATTTTTCTAAATCTAACCCTAAGGACTTAGCATGCATTCTGATTTCTTCAGCAGAAAGTTCAGGAGTAATCATTAAACCAGGTTGGCCTTTCTTAGCTCCTTCAATGAGGTATTGTAAAGTAAAAATAGTTTTTCCTGTTCCAGGAGCTCCAGTTAGTAAAACTGCAGAATGATTGATAATACCACCATTCAATAGAGTGTCAACACCTGGAACACCAGTTGTATATCTTTCGGGAGAATTTTTGTTTACATCCTTTTTTATTGAACTCTTTTTCTCAATAGAACTTTTACCTCTTTTTGCCATAATTATTTTAAAATTAAATTTAATATATAAATTCTTCTATTTTGTTAAAGGTAAGCAAGACTAGAATTATCTTTAACGGTCAAGGGCATGTCCGGAATAGATTAAGTTTGTATACTGCGTGCCGGCGCGTGGATTTTGTGAGCAACGCCATGAGGCACATTTTTTGGCTAAAAACAAAAAATCTCGGGTGCAGCACAGAAATGAAGTTCATGCTTCATTTCTTGTGTAGTGCCCTGCTCACAAAATGCGCCTATTGCAGACAGTACACAAAATAGTGTTATTTCGGACATGCCCAACGGTCACACAACATTTAAAAATGAATTAAACTTACTTGAGACTATAAAAGAGGTGTTTAGTATGGCTAAAGCAAAAAAGAGAAAAAAGTTAGTGTTTGAGGGATGGCATGCTTCTCCATTAAAAGGAAGTTTTATGGTTACAGCGATATTAGGATTTCTTATTTCAGCATATTACGTCTATCCGCAAAGTCTTAATTTTGGAATTGCGTTTATGGTGATTTTTACATTAATGTTTATTGCTTCATTAATAAGCATGACAAAAGCTCCGATATCAGAATATTGAGAGGAAAACAAATGGCAAAAAAGAAAAAAATTACAAAAAAACTTGTTAAGAAAGTTGCAAGCAATACTAATGCTCCAAAAGTAAATCATAGTTGGACATTTCCTGAAAAAGAATTTTATCTGTTAAGGTTAGAATCTTTAACTTTAGTTATTATAACGTTAGCTGTATTTATCTTTATGTTATTCCAATTTGAAAAAAGAGTTTTTCCAAGTTTGATTGTTACTGTAGTATTCTTAGCGGTATATTTCTTAATCTCGTTTGTATTGAAAAAGTTAAGGAATGTACAGGAATCTTATCAAGTAGCTAAAGACCATTTACAAATCACTAAACAAGTTAACAAGAAATCAAACAAAATAAAAGTTCCTTTGAAAGATGTTAAAAGTCATAAGTTTGATAGAACTTTTTTAGGCGCTTATTTGGTTACAGATAAGAAAAGACATCCGATCTATTTCAATACTTTAGAAGAGTTAGAAAAGTTAGAAAAATGGGTGTTAGGTAAGGATAAAAAATCAACAAAGAGAAAAAGAAAATAATTTTTTTTAATTTTTCTAAGCAGCAAAAGGAAGTTCAAGTTCTACATCTTCCAAATTACCTTGTAAATGCTGAAATTTCAGCAAATCTTGGTAAATCTTTTCGTAACTAAATTTCATTTAGTTTTAGGCCTCGTTATCGTCATCAACATCTACGTTACCAGTAGGTACTGCTGATTTAGATATGATTAAAATGTCGCCAACTGCTTTTACTAACTGATGTGGTACAATCACTCCTTTTGCACTGCCCAAAATTTTGCTTAGGAATGAATTTTTAGTAGATTTGATTTTCCAGCCGAAAACTCGGTTCCCAGCAATTATACTATCTTCAATATCACCAAAATACTCACCAGTATCAGTAAAAACTCTTAAATCATAAGTTTCAGAAACTTTCTTCATCTTTAACATGGAATCCACCTCACTACGTCAAAATTTAATTCCTTTAAGTTTATATACTTTTCTGTTATATTACCTCTATAATGGGAATCAAGATTATTGGAACGTCTCATATTTCGCAGCAAAGTTCTGATCAAATTGAGAAAGAAGTTAAGGCACATCAACCAGATATTATTGCAATAGAGCTGGATGTCAAACGAGCTTTAGCTCTTAGTAATAAGGGTGAAACTAGGCGGTTGGCCTTAAGAGATGCTAGTAAAATAGGGTTTAAAGGTTATATTTTTGCCCGAGTTGGGCAGTTTATGCAGAAACGTCTTGGAGAAATGGTGGGAGTTAAGCCTGGTTCTGAGATGAAAACAGCTTTAAGGTTAGCATATAAAAATAAGATTAGTATTGCTTTGATTGATCAGCCAATAGAAATCACTTTGAACAACTTTTCTCGAGAATTAACCTGGAAAGAAAAATTGCATTTTGTTTCTGACATTTTCCGGGGTGTGTTCTTTCGTAAGAGGGAGATTAAACGTCTTGGGTTAGACAAGTTAGATCTTAGTAAAGTGCCAACAGACCAGTTGGTTGAGAAACTTGTTGATGAGCTTAAGGTCAGGTATCCTAACATTCACAAAACTCTGGTTGCAGATAGAAATAAGTTTATGTCTCAGGCATTGCTTAAGATTCAAACAGAGAATCCTGGAAAGGATATTTTGGCTATTGTTGGTGCTGGGCACAAGCATGAGATGATCAATATTCTACGAAAAGGTCTTGCTAAAGTTGACATTAAACCTTACGGCAAACCTTGGGGCGATGAGATCAAGCACGAGGATTTGGGTTAGAATTCCATTAGTTTTCAGATAAACTTTTTTTTCCAATAACTTTATAAAACACCCTTCTTTTTAACTATCCGTAGGTGGTGGTAATTAGCGCGGGCTGTTAAAAGCTCAGGAAAGTCCGCCCACCCGCTAGAAAAAGCAGCTTCCGGAAGGAAGAAGCAGAAATGCTTGGCTCTGACTCAGAAACGACACGTCCTCAGGAATGTCCTGAAAAACACCTGGTGTTTTTGGGACCCAGAAAATCTATGATTTTCTTGGGGGATGATAATGGCGAAGCTTCTTGCGAAAGAAGTGAGTTGCACAATGTGCATAAACCCTTTGACGTCTCTTGAGGGATCGATGGAACGGTGAATCCCTGCTGGTGCAAGTCATCAAGACGCTTAGTAGAATGCTAAAACGGAGTATCGGCAAAGTTTCGATTTTGCTTTGGCTCTGACAGAAGGCGGCTTATACCACTCCTACTCACTTTTAACAAAAGTGAAGTCAAAACACGTGCGACGTTCGTTCGCTTTGCGAACTCAGTCTCACTATTTTGGTTTCACTAAATCCCCACAATTCTTTTATATCATTTAATTTTCTAAATTAAAATATGTCTGAAGAACTGATAGAAGAAATTGATTGGGAAGGTAATGTTGTTGCAATACATCCAAAAAGTAGAATGAAGGAAAAGATGTTCCCGCACAGGGCAGCTTTAGTAATTCCAAAAGGTAAAGATAACAAACTTATTCTCTGTAAAAGAGCAGCAGACAAACATCCCTTTCCAGGCACATGGTGTTGTGCTATCGGCGGGAAAGTGGCGCATGGTGAAACGATTGAAGAAGCTGCCAAACGGGAAACTTTTGAAGAATCGAAAACTCGACCAGAAATTGAAAGGATTACTTCTGTAAAGTATGATGAAGACAATTATAAAGCAATATTTGAAGTATTTACTACTAAAGAAACTTTCGATACGACTTATTTCACGCCAGATCCAAGAGAGATTCAATATTTTCAAGAGTTTACAGCAAATGAAATTGAGCAAATGATAGAAACCCAGCCAGAATTGTTTGCACCAACATTTACAGCAATCGTTGTTCCATTTATCAAAGAGATTAAATCCAAAAACCTTATAAAATAAGGTCATTTAAACACCCTCATCATGGCACGTGACAATAAAATTAGAATGCCTTCTGGACAAGGAGGAATTACCCGTTACTTTGAAGAGTCAAGTTCAAAAATTATGTTTTCTCCAGGTGTAGTTATTATCATGGCGATTGTTATCATGGTAATTGTGATTTTGTTACACTACTTTGGTGGAATGTTTTTAGGTTAAAAATAAAATGATACCTGGCGTTAATCCTCGGCAAATGCAACAGATGATGCGAAAGATGGGCATCCAGCAGAAAGAAATAGCTGCTACTGAAGTTATAATTAAGACTGAAGATAAAGAAATTGTTATCACCAACCCTTCGGTTGCCAGAGTTAACATGATGGGTCAGGATACATTTCAAATTTCTGGTGAAGTTCATGAACGAGAGCTTAGCACGGCTCCAGATATTAACGAAGATGATATTAAAACTGTGATGGCACAAGCTAATGTTAATCGAGAAAGCGCGCTTAAAGCAATTGAAGAATCTGAAGGTGACCTTGCCGATGCGATTATGAAGCTTGCTGAAAAAGAAGATTGATTATTTCTACTTTATTTGGATTATACCAAATTTATAACAGTTTTTTTAAAGTCTTTTAACTATAATAATATTAAATGAGAGAAATACAAAAAGACCCGCCAAAATCATCTTTTGCTCAAGAGATGATAAAACGTAACATTCTTGATGCAGATTATTTGTTAAACAAGACTTATCCTCTGGTAAAGGATGAGAAAATGTTCTTAGAAGTCGTTAGGCATTTGTTTTATGCTAGCAAGAATTTGTTAGATTTTACTTTATTGTATGCTCATGAACAAGACCAAATATCTCGAGTGCCTAAAAATCATTTTGAAAAATTAAATTTGATCAGTAATTGGCCTGTAAAAGGGCAGAAAACGTTTAATCAGGAATATCTTAAAGATTTAGCTGACCTTTATTGGAAATTGAAAGTTCTTGAAGATGAGAAGAAAAATGATCTGATAAGTTTCAAAAGGAAGCAAAATTATGTTATTTGTGATAAAAATTATAAAGTCGAACAAATTTCATTCTCTTCACTCAATGATTTGTTACAAAAAAGCAAATGTTTATTAGTAATTGCTACCCAAATGAGTAGATCTTAGATAATCACATGGAAAGTAGATCAAGAATGGCTGAAACTTCTGATTTCAGTATGGATGAGTACATCTATGAGGCTCGAGAAGAGCTTAAGAGGGTTGAACATATTATCTATGTTAGTTTGAAATATACTAGGACAACTGACGTTATAAGAAATGCTGTATTGAGGTTAGTAAGTTTCTTTGACATGATGATTGATGCATTTATGATCGATGCCCAAGAAAAAGAGTTGATTGGTAGAATTCCAAAAAGTCCAGCATCGAAAGCAAATGAACTTTCTGAGAGATATGCTGATAATGAGCAATTACAAAAATATTTGCGCTTTTACTTTTTCTTGAAAGATCTTCTTAAAAGAGATTACCAAAAAATTAACGAGTATCGGAGACATGTAGGAATGGTGTTTGAATTAGAAAATTGTTCTACAATTATTAACATTGACAGTTTAGAAACTTGCCAATATTACGCGTTTAAATTTTACAATTTCTCTAACCGGCTTTTAGGTTTGGTTGAAGATGAAGAATAGGTTCTGATTGGTTCTTGGTTTGTATTTAACAATTGGTATAAAAAGGACCATGTCCGGAATAACATTATTTTGTATATTGCCTGCAATAGGCAATGAGCAAACGAAGTGAAGCTCATAATGACGCCGGCACGCAGTATACGAATTCTC
The DNA here is from genome assembly GCA_043812455.1 of archaeon. GTDB lineage: Archaea > Nanobdellota > Nanobdellia > Woesearchaeales > GW2011-AR9 > JABHQR01. Next base: position 17,861 of record JBDRMB010000030.1, read on the forward strand.
ACTATTCCGGACGTGGCCATAAAAAGGAATAAATTATAAATACTAAGAGATTAACTTTAGCTTAAGAGGTGTAGATTTGACTAGGTTCATAGCTTTAATTTCTGGAAAAGGAGGAGTTGGAAAAACTACCTTAACTTTAGCCTTAGCAAGGTCATTATCCAAATTGGGAAAAAGAGTTTTAGTACTTGACGCCAATTTTGAAACACCAAACTTAGCTTTGCATTTAGGTTTGTTACAACCTAAAGCGACTCTTAACCAATTTCTTAACAAGGAAAAGGCATTACAAAACATTATTCATGAACATGAAGATTGTCAATTTGCAATTATACCTACATCACCAGCTTTATCTGATTGTCGCGGAAATAGTTCACAAAACCTCAGCAAGATTTTTGATCATTTAGAAAACACTTACGATTTTGTTTTAGTGGACTGTCCTTCTGGTATGGGGGAAAAAGTTTCTCATGTATTGCAACACACAGATGAAGCTTTACTTGTGGTTAATCCCAATACTAGTTCGGTGATGGAAGCTTTAAAATCTTTAGAATTGGCAAAGTTTCATAATAATATTGTACCTGGTGCAGTACTTAACATGAGCAACACTTGGTCACGGCACGAACTTAGCAGTAAAAACGTGGAAGACACATTAGGTGTACAAATTTTAGCTAGGATTAAACATGATAACAAAATTAGAAAAGCGTTACATAGGAATATGCCAATAACTCATATGTATCCCTATTCACGTTCAGCAAAAGAGCTTAATAAAATAGCTAGTTATCTAGTAATGGATGAACAATAATAAAAAATGAAAAAAGATTTGAGAGGAAAGTTGGCTGGGAAAGGTTGGGCAGAGCACGAGATTGTTCGGGCACAGCAGGCAGTAGAAACTGCTAAAGAGCATGATGTTCATTTCTCAAAAATAGTGTTTTATACGGCATTGATTGTAATAGTTTTTGGTAATCTTTTAGTTTCTTTTGCAGTAATGTTTTTGGCAGTGTTCATAAGTTCTTTGTTAATGTACTTAGTTGCAATAGTGTTAGGTGGAATGGTCGGTTTTTTGTACAATTTCTTAATTACAGACGTTGGTCATCTTGAAAAGAAACATCATGCCTTTGCTGGTATTGTTATTCCGATTATAGCAATACTTAATTTAGCGTTAATGGTATTTGTTGCTAACAAATTTATTGTGAATCTGGGTGTTAACAATTTACAGCACAGTCCCTGGGTACTTGGTGCAGTATTTGTGGTAGCTTTCTTGTTGCCTACTATTGTTGATAAAGTGTTTTTTGGGAAGAAGTAATTTCAATGATCCCCTGCGCTTTTATTTTTTGTATTTATCAACAAGATCTTCAAGATCTCTTAAAATATTTGGTCTATCCCCTATAGGAGCTTCCATAAAATACCTAAATAAATCTTTACTATAGACATCATAAAGATTCTTCCATGCTTGATCTTTTGGTATGACAAATCTTTCTTCATCTATAAGAAATGCAAGTTCTTCTGGTTTTCCAAGTGTTTCATAAAGTTGCACTGCACGATCATTTGTAAACGGAGCTCTTCCATTTATTAGACGACTAAAATGCTCACTACTCATACCTAACTGATCAGCAATATCTTTCTTTTTCTGACCTTCTTGTCCGATATAATCCAGAAGTGTTTCTTTTTCTTTGTCAGCAAGTTCCACATTTATTACTCCGGAGTAATAAGATTATTTATAAAACTTTTGGATTAAAAGAGAAGCAATTTTATTTTTTAGCGACATGTCCTTCATGGGCACAATATTTCTATTCCTAACTACCCAAACCGATCAAACTAATACCAATAATAATCCCTGTCAGAGCAAACCATTTCCAAGAGTTCATCTTTTCTCCCAAAAACTTTACGGAAAAGAATGTTGTCCAGATGTAGGTGCTTGATACCAAAGGATAAATTATACTAAGATTTTCTTGCTTTAACGCGATGAAGTAGAAGATTATTGAAACCCCATAAATAAACAAACCTAACCAAAATATCTGAGTAAAAATCAATTTTCTAACAGAGTGGTGTTGATTAGTGCCTCTCTTGATAAGTAAAGTTGCAACAGCACCAAAAAAGGTACTGATAAGTACAAGTACTACTGCAATAATATCTATCATGATCTTATCACCATTTTCTGTTTAATGTTACGTGTGCTGCCAAACCCTAACAAGGTGATTGAAATTAAAATTATTAAAACTCCGATCCATTTAGTCATGTTCATGGAATCAGTAGCAAATATTAATGGGGAAAAAATGCTGATCCAAACATAACTTGTAGCAATTATCGGATAAAGTAAACTTAGTTCTCCCCTTTTGAAAGCTTGTAGCATTAAAAAAAAAGCAATGCCGTAACAAAAAAATCCAAGAAAGAAAGTTAAGTTTAGAATAGTTAATGGTGAATAAAAGTTGATTTCTGTTAAACCCAATTTTAATAATATCTGACCAGTAGACGTAAATATCGTAGAAAATACCATCAGAAACAAGGCAATTGTCTGGCTTCGGGAAGTGTAAGTTATCATTGTATAAATTAAAATCTAATCATTTAAAAAGGTTATTAAACTTTTATCAGCCCGCGGTTCATTCTTTATCTTTCAATAAAACTTCAATAATTGCTGCGTATGCTGGACGTGCTACTAATACTCCAAAAGAAATACCTACTACTGTAGTAAAAGCAAAACCTTTCAATAATCCTGCACCAGCAAACCATAATGGAATCATACCGGCTGTAGTTGTTAGGTAAGCTCCAAAGACAATAAACATAGCATTTTTTATACGCTGTTTAATGTTGTGTATTTTTTCTCCTTTGATGGTTTCATCCGTGATGATAATCAAATGGTCTACAGCAGTACCAATTACAATAATAATACCTGCCAAAGATGCTAGATCTAAGTTCCATGAAACTAATGCTGCAAAACCGAGAATTAAAATAAGTTCAGCTATGATTGTAAAGGCGATTGGTAAAACTACTTTTAAATTTCTGTAACGAACCAATACTACAGCAACAACAGCAATAATCGCGATTAATGCAACCAGATACAAGTTGTTCAAAAACTCTTCACCTAATGTTGGAGAGATAGTATCCATCTTAACGATATCTAAACTTACCGGTAAACTTCCAGTAGAAATGATAGTTTGTAACTTTTTCATTTCTTCTAAGGAATTAGTTACTGCTTCTTGTTCTGTAGTTCCAGCACCAGAACCGGAAATTTGGATATTAGTAGTAGCTCTACCTTTCAAATCCGCACCAATCCGCAAACTGTCAACTTCTTGGTCATCAAGCATTAAAGTTAAACTTTCACTAAGATATTTGTCACCGTTATCATCACTGATAACTTCTAAATTGTTAGTAAGGTCTGCCTGTCGTTGAGCAGCTTCTTGACTTAAACTGATACTGAAGAAAAATTGGCAAACATAACCATCACCATATTTTCCACAACCGACGCTCGGATTGATGCCTGAACATTCTGCACTTCGGCAAACATAAGTGATGTCTTGATCTCCGCTATAAAAAACAGTATCATTGCCAATCTTGGCCTCAAATTTTCCTTGCTTAGATAAAAGGTCTCTTACTTCACTTTCTGTAGCACCAGCAATTTCAATTAAAATAAAATCATTACCACTTAAGTCAGAAGCAGTGGAAATGATCATGTCAGATAAACCGTAAACGTTTAACCTCTCTTCTAGGTTAGATTTGATTAATTCCATATCATCTTTACTAACTTCTTCTGCTGGTTGAAGTAATACTCTGGTACCTCCAGCAAGATCCAAACCTTTCCGAAGATTAGTTTTAGCAACATCTTCAACTTTGAGACCTAAATCAACTTCACTATTTTCGTCAACTTGTGCTACTAAACTATAAGTTGCTTCGTTAGTTTCAATTCTGACGGTACGATTTTCTTTCAATTGTGAAACTTTCAAATAATAATCTTCTACATTACTAATCTCAGCACCGTTGATTGCAATTATACGTTCTCTTTGTAATGGCGAATCATGTGATGTTGGATTTTGAATTCCTGCTAAAGATGCTGAAGAATTAGTTTCTACAGTTCTGATTGCTGCACCTTCAGCGAACCAATTGCTTGGACTAAGACTAAATATAGTGACTAATGCAAAAATTAGGAAAATTACTAATAAGATAACTCTAAAATTCTTCAATAATGGTTTAAAGTCTGTCTTCATTTTGTTAACTAACTCTTACTTTCGTGCTTTTTCTTATTTTTTCTTTCTAGCCAAGAACGTAATACTCCAACATTTTGAATCCAAGTCATAATCAGGTCAACAAATAAACCTATCAATAAAATGAGCATAATCTGTTTAACAACTTCACTTTTAACTAACAAGAAAGCGATAAGAACTACTGAAATGGATGTAGCACTCATTGTCAAACCAGTATTCATTGCATCATAGATTCTGCTTGAAATTGTACCTTCTTTTTTCTTAAGCAACCTACTACTCAGTAAAATATCAGTATCAACAGAATAACCAATTAACATTAGAAAAGCAGCAATTCCTGAAGTTCCTAATTTCATTCCAGTAAGATTAAATATTGCAAGGGTTACTACTAAATCTGAAACTGCTGCTAAGATTATTGCTAAGGCAGGAACAACTGTTCTAAAATAAATGAAAACTACTGCCCCCATTAATATGAACGCGATTAACAAGACCCATTTGGTTTGTTGAAAGAAACTTGCACCTAAACTAGAACCCATGACTTCTATAGTATAATCATCGGCACTGACGTTAGCTAATTCTTCTACAGCTTCACTAAGGGCATTAATTTCTTCATTATCTTGAGCATCTGAATCTATGGCAACACCAATCATTTGGCCAGCAGAACTTAATTTCCTGATGCTAATTTCTGCTAATGGGAATTGTTCGTTAAGAGCAGCTTCAAGATTAATTAGTTCTTGTTCAGAAAATTCTTGGTTAACGGTAATGGTAGAACCGCCTTTTAAGCTAATTCCTTTGTTAACAAAATCTCCAGTAACAGAATATTGTATCCCAATTTGTACTATTGATAAGACCAGTATCAAGAATGGAATAATCAACAAGAGTTTGTAATTCTTTTCGTAAAGATTTTTTAGCTTATCCTTAAGATTTCCCATTTCTGCAAAGTTTTAGTTGAGCCTATATAAATATTTTGGCGTTTTTGACATTATTATCTGAGCAAAACTTTATAAACAAAAAAGCTTTATTCTTTGTCGTGGAATTAGTAAAGTTAAAAGAGGTGAGTAAAGAGTTTGGAAACAACCTCATTCTGGATAGAGTTAGCCTCACGGTTGAGGAAGGAGACATTTATGCTATCATAGGAAGGTCAGGTAGCGGAAAATCGACAATTCTTAACATGATGGTAGGTTTTTTGAAACCGGATGAAGGTGAAGTTGCATATTATACTCTTGCTGGTAAGGAGGTTAAGTTAAAAGATAATTATATGAAAATAAAAAAGATTATTGGTTTTACTCCACAACACCTTTCTTTTTACCCTAAACTTACAGTAAAAGAAAATCTGTTACATTTTGGTCGGATTTACAATGTTAAAGATAATATCTTGATCGAGAATGCTAAAAGTCTCTTAAAATTTACTGGACTTTTAGAACACCGTAACTTGTTAGCTGAAGAATTGTCTGGCGGAATGCAAAAGCGGTTAGATATTGCTTGTAGTTTGGTTCACAAACCAAAATTATTAGTACTGGACGAACCGGTTACTGATCTTGACCCATTACTAGCTAACGATATTCTGGAATTAATCAAAGAAGTTAACAAACAAGGAGTAACGGTAGTTATTGCATCTCATGACTTGGATGATATTGAAGCAATATGTAATAAAATTGCAATTATTAACCATGGTGAAGTTTACCAGGAAGGCCTAGTTGAGGAAATTAGAAGACCTTACTTAAACAAAGGTAGTAGGATCAGTTTAAGAACTGGTAAAAATCATGAAAAGTTCTTAGAATTTGCTAAAACTTTGCCAGTGAGCAGAATTATTGATCAACGTAATAGATTAATCCTAGAAACTAACAATTTTACTCAAACGATAGTTCAATTAGCAAAAAAGATTGAAGAGGAAGGTCTAGGTATGAACCATTTAGAAATATCTCAACCTTCGTTAAAAACTATTTTGAAAGATATACTCAAGGAACAAAAGTAGTAAAGAAGTTAATTTAAAAATAAAAAAAGCCAATAAAAAAGAGAATTGTAACAAAATTAATAGCTGGATAGTTAATAGCTGGATAGATGTTTAGAATGAAAAAAAGGAGAAGTGAAAGGGAGTTTGGTACTACGTTCAAGAATCTTTTACTATTAATAAAGAAAAATTTAAGAATTTTAGTAAGGTCCAAAAGTTCAGCGTTGATTGTAATCTTTGCTCCATTATTACTTATTCTTCTGATTGGTTTATCGTATAGCAGTTCGGCTAGTTATGGACTTAACATTGGTCTTCATGCCAGCAATTTTGATGGAGATATTAATGAAGTAATGATTTCATTACAAAACAAAGGTTTCAAGGTAGTAACTTACCTTAATATCGATGATTGTTTAGATGATGTCAAGTCTAATTTTATCCATGCTTGTGTTTCTATGCCAGATAATTTTCAAATAAAAGATAATTCTGCAAAAGAAGTTACTTTTTATTTGGATCAAAGTAAAATTAATTTGGTATGGATGATCCAAGAAACGTTAGAGGAAGAGTTTGATTTGAAAACACGGGAATTGTCTCAGCAGTTAGTGAGTAACATTTTTGATAGGATTAGTACTGCTCAGAGTAATATTAATTTTGAACAGACTAACCTTGCTAATCTTCAAACTTCTAGTAGTAGTTTATCTACAGAGTCTGGAATTTTAAGTTCTAATTTAAATTCTTTAGAATTAACAGAAGTTGAATACTCTTCTCAAATAGACATCTTAGAAGAATTTCAAAGTTTTAGTGCTGCCAATTTGAACTCTGCTGATGTTAACATTGACGAAGCAAAAAGTGCTCTTGATAAGTTAAACATTAGCAGTTCTGAGAAAGAAGAATTAGAAGATTTATTAACTGCAATTGATGAAGATATTTTAGACGTTAGAAGTTTAGTTTCTGGAACAGGAAATTATACTATGAATCAAATATTAACTATTTTTAATGATCTTGAAACTAATCTTGATAGTGCTAATCAGAAGATGTCTACTGCAAGTAACGAAATAACTTCAATAGGTTATGATGTTAATAGCTTTGGAGATTCATTAGGAGAATTAAGTACTTCGTTAGGTGAAGTAAGTACTTCTTTAAGTAGCATTAAAAGTAGCTTGAGTCAGTTTGAAGTTTCAGAAGCAGAAGTTATTGCCACACCTTTGGTTACAAACATTGAAATGATTAGTTCAAAAAGTTCTAACCTTGATTATGTTTTTCCAGTTTTATTAACTTTAGTTGTAATGTTTTTGGCAATCATGTTAGGAAGTACTTTAGTAATGATCGAAAAAACTAGTCAGGCATATATCAGAAATTTCTTAGTACCAATTGGCAAAATTGTCACTGTGCTTGGAACTTTGTTAACCAACTTAATATTAATTGCATTACAACTAGTAGTAATCTTATTGATTTCATTATTCTTTATTCCTAATTCTTGGTTATCATTACCAATAATATTCATTGTGATGTTAATTGCTGCAGTAGTGTTTACGTTGATAGGAATGGTAATCGGTTACATTTTTAGTTCTGAAGAAACAGGAATTTTAGCTTCAATCTCTACTGGAAGTTTGTTATTATTCTTGTCTGGCGTTATCTTGCCTGTAGAAGGGATGTCTCCATGGTTAAGGGAATTTATCACTTTAAATCCATATGTAGTTACTGAATCTTTGGTACGGGAAATATTTATTTTTGGTAGTCCGTTTTGGACTGTTTGGGAAGAAATATTTATCTTATTATTTTATTGTGTAATCTTATTTCTAAGTATAATGGTGATTGATTCCATAATTAGAAAAAATCTTCTTAAAGATATAATGTTCCAGAAACATAAAAAATATCGGGCAGAAGTTGCTCATAGAAAAGAATCAAGTAAAAGGAGAGCGATTTTCAAAGAAAATAAAGGTAACATTTCCAATTGGGGAGTGCATGAAACAAAAACTCCTGTAAAGAAAAATGGTTTATTTTCTGGATTGTTTGGCAGAAAAAAGTGATAATTAAAGTGAAAGCTAAAAAGTTAATTATAATCTCTGGAACGCCGGCAACTGGCAAATCTAGTATTGCTGAAATTTTAGTTAAAAATTTTGGATTTGTTAAAATTGATTGGCATGATTTGATTAAAAGAAATAAAAAGTTGTCTTCTGGTTATGACCAAAAAAAGAAATGTTATGCGTTAAACATGAGTGAGTTAGAAAAAGTAATTGATAAGATTAGACTTGGTCATCCAACCACACAATTTTTATTTGACAGTCATGTTGCACATTATTTACCCCCGGAGATGGTCAGATTAGCCATTATCATGAAATGTTCAAATTTGGAAAAGTTACGTGCAAGGCTTGAAGATAGAAAATATAGTAAAGCTAAAGTTAAGGAAAATTTAGAGTGTGAAATATTTGATGTATGTTTAGATGAAGCTCAGGAAGCAGGTCATAAAGTTTTAATATTTGACACTTGCAAGCGTATTGCCAAGAAAGATGTAATTGTTAGCGTTAAGAAAAAGTTAAGGTTGAAGTAACAGATTTTTATGATTTAGCATATTTCTTAAAGACAAATCTTTATAAAAAATACAATGGTTTAGAAGAATCATGTCAGGAATAAACAGTAGGGACCGATTGAAACTGAAAAAGTTTGTGAAAGATCTAAAATCTCACAAAGCTTTACATACTGAGTTCGTAACAGTCTATGTTCCAGCAGGATATGATATTACTAAAATAATCAATCATCTGGCTGAAGAGCAAGGTACTGCTTCTAACATAAAATCTTCTGCTACTAGGAAAAATGTTCAAGTTGCTCTTGAAAAGATGATTCAACATCTTAGAACTATCGGAAAAACTCCTGAGAATGGTTTGGCTATCTTTTCAGGTAATTTAGCAGCCGCTGAAGGTAAACAAGATGTTCGAGTATGGAGCATGGAACCGCCAGCACCTTTAAACATTCGAATCTATAGGTGCGATAAAACTTTTATGACTGACATTATCGAAGAAATGTTGATTGAACATATGGTTTATGGTTTAGTTGTTCTTGATCGAAGAGATGCTACTGTTGCATTATTGAAAGGGAAAACAATTATTCCATTACTTAAAACTCATTCAGAAGTTCCTGGAAAGACTAAAGCTGGTGGTCAATCAGCTCAACGTTATGCACGGATCAGGGAAGGTGCGTATAAGGACCATTTCAAGAAAATTGCTGATTGTATGAAGGAACAGTTTTTACCATTAGGAAATAACTTGAAGGGTATAATTATTGGTGGTCCGGGGATTACTGTCCATGATTTTATGAATAAAGATTATCTTACTGGAGATGTCAAGAAAAAAGTAATTGGCACTAAAGATCTTTCTTATACCGGTGATTTCGGTTTACAAGAATTACTTGACCGGTCTGCGGACCTGTTAGCTGAAGAGGAAGTTGCACAAGAAAAAGCAGCGGTACAAAAATTGCTTAAACAAATGTTGGATGATCCTAGCAAGATTACTTATGGTGAAAAGGAAACTTTGCGTGCTTTGGAAATGAACGCTGTTGATTTATTATTGATTTCTGAAGATTTTAGCGAAGATCGTATACTGGAACTTGACGAATTATGTGAACAAGGTGGTACTGAGATGAAAATTATTTCTACAGAAACTAGGGAGGGTGTTCAGTTAAAAAATTTGGGTGGTATTGCTGCTGTGCTCAGGTTTCCGATTGGACCTGTTTAGAGTTTACAATTCCAAAATATATTTAATTCTTTCAATTAATCCTTATGATTATGAACATAATTCAAGAGTCTTTCCAGCGATTGTTTCCAAATAGAGAATTTGATTATTCTACTGAAGAGTTTTATACGAGACAACTTTCTGATTTTAATGCTAATGTCAAATTGTACGGAAAAAAGATTACTGTAAAATACAATTTACAATGGAAATCTGTTGATCAAGAGATTAAAATTGGGTTAGTACAGAGTTTGCTGCTAAAACTGTTTAAGGCCAGGAAATGGGAACAAGAGTATTCTAGGATGAATTTGAACCTGTATAACGATTTTGTGAAACGTATTCCTGAATTTTGTGAAAAAAACAAAAATGATCCAGTTTTGGAAGAGTCGTTCAGTAGGGTAAATAACAAGTTTTTTTCTGGAATCTTAGACAAACCAAACCTAACCTGGGGAGCACATTCAACCAGAAAATTGGCATCTTATAATTATCATAATGATACTGTAACTGTTTCAAAAGTTTTTCAGGAATCACGAGAAGAATTATTAGATTATTTGATGTACCATGAACTGTTGCACAAACAGTTGAAATATCAAAATAGTGGTAATAGGAACGCGTTTCATACCAGGCGGTTTAAACAAGCAGAAAATATGTATCCTAACAAAGATTTGGCGGAAAAAGAAATTAATGGTGAGATAAGGAAATATCATTTAAGTAAAAATAATCTTAAAAGAAAAATTAACCAGAAAAAGAAAAGTCTAAGTAAGGGGCTTTTTTCTTTTTTTAGATAATTCTAAAACATGCTAGAAATAAAAGTTCCGATGTAATGGGTTGCAGTAATAACTACAATTGCAATCAAGACGTGTTCTAAAATGATTTTATAACTCTTAACTTTAGAAATACGCGCAATGTAATAACTAAGTAAAGCAATTAGACTTAACCCCCAGATTATACTAACAATAATTGCCGTTTGTAATTCAAAAAGTAATACTGGTACTATGAATGTTAATGCAAAAAATAGTTTTGATGCAAAGGTTGTAATAGTAGATTCCCATATTTCTTTCTGGGTACGTTTTGTTTCACACTCTTCTGAAATATGTATCCCCAGTGCGTCTGAAAACGAATCAGCAATAGCAATTATCAAAATGCCACTGATAACAATCATAATAGAGTGAGTGCTAGAATTTAATCCTACCATCATACCTAAAGTAGTGATTATTCCTGAAGTTAGACCAAATCCAAACCCTTTCCTAACTGATGTTTTCATATCTTGACTTAATTTAAACTAGTTTATAAAATTTCTTACTGGAAGATTTTTTTTTAGAAAGGGGTACACCCTTCAGAGAGAATAAATTTATAAAATGCCTTGTAATTACAATAACAAATGGTATTAGATTGTCTTTACAGTTATTATGTACAATTGTCAAGCCAGTATCCTTTCTTGACTAATTTAAGCAACAATTATGTTCAATCAGCTTTAATTTTAATTGGAGCAGCAATTTTAGCATGGTTACTATTACTTGTTTTCAAAAAATTTCTAGAAAAGTTTGCTTCAAAAACTAAAACTGATTTAGATGATTTAATTTTAGAGAAAGTTAAGAAACCTTTCTTTTATTTAATCTTGGCACAAGGTTTGAAATTAGCATTATTTAACCTTGAAGTTAATGGAATTGTAACACAAGTAATGAACAGTATAATGGCATTAGTGTTTGTGTTCATCTTATCACGAGCAGTAGAGGTTGTTATTGAAGTGTGGGGCAGAACTTTAGCTAAGAAAACTGAAAGTAAGTTAGATGATGTGTTGTTACCTATGTTCAAAAAAGCTTCTAAAATCGTTTTTTTTGTGGTTGCATTTATGTGGGTGCTTAATGTCTGGAACATTGACATCACTCCTTACTTGGCGGGTGTAGGAATTAGTGGATTAGTTCTAGGATTTGCATTACAAGATTCGTTAAAAAATATCTTTGGTGGAATCACTTTAATTTTGGATAGCACTTTTGAAGTTGGTGACAAGATTAAGTTAGAAAGTGGTGAAGTTGGTGAAGTTAAAGATATTGGATTAAGAAGTACTAAAATCAGAACTTATGATAATGAATTAATTTATGTGCCAAATGGTTATTTGGCTAATAGCAGAATTCAGAATTATACCAGGCCAAGCCCTACAATTAGAGTTAAAGTTGATTTTGGAGTAGAATACGGTAGTGACGTAAAGACTGTACAGAAAGTGGTTTTGAAATCTATTAGCGGTATGGAAGATATTTTATCTGATCCTGAACCAGCAGTACAGTTTATTGGCATGGGAGATTCTGCTTTAAATTTCCGAGCAATGTTTTGGGTGAAGAGCTGGAAGGACAGTTATGGCAGACAATTAGAAGCTACAGAACTTGTCTATAATGCTTTGAATAAGGCTAAGATTGGAATACCTTTCCCAACAAGGACTGTGTATATGAAAAAGTAAAGGTTTTTTTTTATCTTAATTTTTTTTTTCTTAACTTTCAGGGTATGTCCCAAGAGTTGAATGATTCTCAAAGCAATATTGTGTAATATTGCTTTACAGTATATTTCAGTTCTTGCAGGACGTATATTTTTGGAGCTAACGCTAGCTCCAAATTTTTGTTTAAATGCATGAAATATACTT
>JBDRMB010000031.1:0-4173 GCA_043812455.1 archaeon
GATTTTGCCTAACAAATACTTAATTTTATTAATCAAACTCTTTTTTTCTTTCATCGGTGAACACCTCGAATGTTCACCACCCCAGTAGAGCTATGCTTTACTGGGTTATTAATCTTTCTTTAGACTTGGGACATACCCTAACTTTCAGAAACAATTAAATACCTTTAAATTCTAATAAGGGATATGTCAATATTAGCAATTGTAATAGCATTGGTCGTGTTCATGATAATAGTGGTAATTCTATTCAGAATATTTTCTTATACAGTAAAGTTTCTCTTGGCAGTTCTGGTAGTATTAGTTATAATTGCAGTCATAATGAGCATGTTTTCTTTGGGCATATTTGATTTCATTAAAGATTTGCTTTTGTAAATATTTTAATACAAAATATAATCATCCCAATATGGATTTTTAAGATACATTTTTAAATACCTGAATGTTTGATAGTCCAGGTGTGAGTGGAGTGTAATTAGTTAATTATGAAAATTAAAAATTTTCAAATATTTTGAGGGCCAAAACATATGGCAAAGAAAAAATTAGACGAAAGTCCCGATTCATTGGAATCGATGGAAGCCATTGTATTTAGTTCTGGAGATTTAAACTATCAAGATTATAGTGAACCGGATGATGAACAAGATAATGAACCAAAAACACCTGAAGATAAAATTCAAAAACTTGAATCTGAAAATCAAATTTTATCATTTAATTTAAACCGACTGGAAGAAGAAACTTCGTTGATCAGAGCAATGTTTAACAAAGCCAATGGTGAGCTTGAAAATTTGAAAAAGCCAGCATTGTTAGTTGCAGAAATTGTTACTATCCTTAATGAAGAGAATGCTTCTGATAAAGCAGTAACTAAATTGCCGAATGGAAACAAATTTTATTCTTACGTTTCTGATGAGTTAAAAGGTAAATTGAACGCAGGAGATTCTGTTTTAATGGAACAGAAGTCTCTTAACATTATCAAAAAGATAGAACTTAGTGATGCGTTTGAAGTTGAAAAGTATGTTATTGTTGAAAAGCCAAAAGAAAGTTGGAAAGAGATTGGCGGTTTAAAAGAAACAGTTGAAGAACTGAAAGAAGTAATTGAACTTCCTTTGAAAAGGCCAAAGTTGTTTGAGAAAGTAGGGATTACTCCCCCAAAAGGTGTACTTCTTCACGGACCGCCAGGTACTGGTAAAACTTTACTTGCAAAAGCGGTAGCTAACAGTACTGATGCTACTTTTATTGAAGTTGTTGGTTCAGAACTAGTACAGAAATTTATTGGAGAAGGTGCAAAATTAGTTAAGGAAATTTTTTCTTTGGCAAGAAGAAAAGCTCCTGCGATAATCTTTATTGATGAAATTGATGCTTTGGCAGCTACTAGAATGGAAACTGGAACTTCTGGCGAAAGAGAAGTTAGCAGAACATTTATGCAGTTACTTGCTGAACTTGACGGGTTCGAGCCTTTAGGTAACATTAAAGTTATTGCAGCAACTAATCGGATAGACATTTTAGATAATGCAATTATCAGACCTGGAAGACTTGACAGATTAATTGAAGTAGGTTTATCTGATGAAAAAGGCAGATTGGAAATTTTCAAAGTTCATACTGCCAGAATGAATCTGCAAAATGTCAAATTGAAAGATATTGCAGAAGCTACAGAAAATTTTAGCGGTGCTGAGATTAGAGCGGTATGTACTGAAGCTGGTTATTTTGCGATCAGAGAAAAGCGAGATCATATTATTACTGAAGACTTTTTCCTAGCGATTGACAAAGTTTTTAGGACAGAAGTTGATGAAGAAGAACATATCTTTGGTTAGTCCTTAGGTTAAGTTCTTTTAGGAATCTTTGTAATGAAGGTTCTGGGATTGCAACTTGCAATGATTATGTGAACACCAATGGCTACTTATGCCAGGCGGTAGTAACTGATGAGCAAGCAATGTTCCTTTTAGAATTATTAATTACCATCTTAGAAATTGAAATGACTTATTGGTGTAATTTGTTAATATAATTCATAAATAATATTTTAGAATAATCTTATCTACCAAACCGACTTTCTAACTCTTCTCTTAATTTTTTACCGATTGGTTTTCCTCTAAAGAAATCTACACGAACAGCAATACTAATCTTACTAGCTAAAGTTCTTGCAATCATGCCTTTTTGTTTAGGCCGAGCTTTCTGAACCAAAGGATGGGTGAACAGTACCCCATACTTCGGAGATTTTGCACCCGTTTTGATATGTCTAAACAAAGCCTTTTCTGCGCCAAGAAGTTGTATTGTTGATGAAGGTAGTAAAGCCAGACGTCTCAAAGATTTAGCATGTTCAAACAATTTTGCTCCGATAGTAACCCCTGCAATCTCCAACAAGTTGGGGCAATGTTCTTCCATTAAAGTTTTCAAGTATTCTTCATGCTTATCTCGTAGTATGTAAAGTTGGTGCACATTTGTTGCAAGAAGTTTAATTTCTTCTAAGTCTACTTTTTCAAGCTCAGCACCCATAATGTCTTCATCTTTAAGTTTAAGTTCTTTCAAAAGTTCTTTTCTGCTTTTAGTTGCTACTAATTCTGCAAACTTTTCATGATTGTTAAGATTTTTTTCGAGTTCTGGAAATGTTAAACTGTACCAGGAACGCAACCTTTTTACCAAAATGTTGGTGGTTTTGTCAAGATCATCAATATTGGAAATAGTTTGAAGAATTAAATTGTCTGTATTAACTGAATTGCGCACTAATTGTTTCGTTAAAAGAATATTGTTTTGATAAAATTTAGAATAATATTCAGAATCTTTGAAAAGTTCTAAGATCGCAGCAATTTTTTCTTTCGGAACAGTTTTAGATTTTGGATATTTTTTAAGCAACGTTTTCTCAGCTTTTTCTCGATCTTGATAATTTTTAACTGTTTTAAAAAGTTGTTTGGTAACAATTCTAAAATCATCACCTAAAATGAAACTTCCAATAATGTTTGAATATATGTAAGACATAAAGTTGTATGAAATAGTAAACTATTTAAAGCTTATCAGAAATTTGAGCAAATTGTTTTACTCTTAAACTTTGGGCAATTTTTTGTAAAGCTCAAATTTATGATTCCGAAAATTTACTAATTTTCGTTATCAAAATCTTTTGCCGAGCGTATTAAAACAATCATAAAATTGACTTAAGGTGATTAAATATATATGGAAGACAATCCTGACCCTGATCCAATAACTGAGTTTAAGTGCAATTACTGTTCGCGGCATGTTACTAGAAAAGAAGGAAGTTCTCATTGGGAGGGCGGTTTACAGTATGTAATTCTTGATTGTGATTGTGGTAAAAAGAATTGGGTCAGAGTAGATTTTATTGGCATAGATCCACGCGAGTATTATGAAAAAGATCCAGTTATTGTTCCGACTCGTAATAAAAGGGCGTTTGAGAAGGAGATTAAAGGATAAGTTTGAAAAGTTGGTTTTCTTAGAAACTTTTATATACGTTAAAATAGTCTTTAAGTTTAAGTCCTTAAATTATATTTTAAAATATGCTTGTTAATCAAAAGAGGTGAATATTTATGGCAAGAAGAAAATCAAAACAAACTCATGATAACAAAACAGGAACATATCTTACTGTAATGGTTGCTTGTGTAGCAATTGTTGCTCTGGTGGTTTTAGTATTAAATTCTGGAGGAAACGACACTGCTGTAACTGACACTGAAGTTGAATCTGAAGATGCTGCGTTAGCAGGGCAGGGAACGTTTGTACCTAAAGAATTTAACGATCCTGTGATTGACGAAGCAACGAAGAAAAAAATATTCTTTGAAACCTTTTATGAAACGTTAAAAGAACAAACATCCACTTCAATATTCAAAGCAGCGGTTCCAACAGGATATGAAAATGAAGAATTACTTTATGTTATTGATGAAAATTCCCAAATAAAGGCGGTAATAACTGCAGACGGTTTTTACGATCCTATTAACGGAAAAGAAATTAATTTTGAAACTGATATTTGGGTAGATTAATTATATTTTTTCTTTTTCCTTTTCTTTCTTACTTATTCTGTTAAGAGTTTAATTGTTTCTTCTAGAGCAGGCTCTGTAGAAAATCTCGTAAGATTAAAATAACCCTGTAGAATCTCTTCTACAGGGGGTGGTGAATATTAGAGGTATTCACCATATGAAGAAAGAAAAAAGACTTGATAGAAAAATTTATTGCTTGTTTAAAACTGCT
>JBDRMB010000032.1:0-33343 GCA_043812455.1 archaeon
TCCACCAATATCTTCAGTAGTTACGCTACCATCAGTATTTTCCTGTTCATAATTCTTTAAAACAGTTTCCACTCCTGACTGTTTACATACATCATAACCAATTGCTGGAATGTTCTTAATAACACTTGCTACTTGGTTAACTATTCCTACTGCCTGCGTCAACCAATTAATGAAACTACAAACTTTAACACCTTTGCCACTGCCACTACAAATAACTGAACAAATAATAGTTATTATAGACATAGCAGTACCAATTGGATCTGCAATAATGGACCTTACTAAATCAAAAATCAAATTACCAATGTCATCCATCGGTAAAATTTGAGCAACTACTTCACCCAAAAGGTATTTACAAATTAAATAATCTTGTAATTTGAAACAAGTATCAACAGTAGCCAACCCAGCAGGAACATCATTTTTCAAACATGCCAATTTAGTACAGTGAGCTTGTCTCAACTTTTCTAAATTATAAAATACTCCAGGTATACAAAGTCCTATTGCTGATACATAAATATTATCGTATAATGATGAACCTGTAGCCCTATTACTAACTTGATTATACCAGAACTGTTTGCTTTGTTCTGTAGATCTAAATGTGGGATCACCAGTATTAGTACCAGTTCCACCTACTGAAGGAGGGGGTGCTACTCCACCAGTGAATATCAATTCATAGAGATATTCTCCTTTCAAAAATGACCAGACCTCCATTACAGCACTTTGCCATTGAGCGTAACCAGATAGACCAGGTTTTGCATTGGAAACATCACTAGGATTACAATAAAATATACTTAAGAAATTTCCAATCTTATTGAAAATTTCATTAGTTGATGATTTTCCAGCTTCGGTACCAAAGCAAGTAGTAATAGCCAATGGTTCTGTTTGAGGAGTTTTTCTTGCCTCGTCAGCTGCTTCTTGTATAAAACCAACCGTATCCCAAATAAACTTAATGACTTGGAACAAAGTTACTAGCAACTTAGCCCATTCTAAAATTTTGTTTACCCACTTAAGTTTGTCAAGCACTTGGAAACTTGATTTTGATACTTCTTGATATATCAAATCATCAATATTTTCATCCAAAGCACCTAATTCTGAATATGCAAATTCTACTGGCACACTTATACTTTGCAATTCAGCATAATTCATAGCAGTGTCATCAACTACTGAATAAATGTTCACAGAACAATTATACTGTATAGTAGATGAACTAAATACATCTCCTTCGTATGTAGTAAAGTCAACAATTGAATTAGGATCAAATGGTTCAAATTCTAAAATTAAGTTTAAACTAGGACTGTGGCCAGCATCTATACCACCAAATAAAATTGCGCGACTTACAGGGGGACCATCATCAGGACCAGTACATTCTCGAACTTCAATTAATGCTGCTTGAGCAGAAACACTGCTTCTCAACTTAACTTGATAATTAATTCTTGGACTTGTTAGTTCTGCAATTTCTAAATCAATAAAGGAATCAGTATTTACTGAACCGGTTTCCCAAAAGTCTGGTTGAGTTTCTTCATCTAATGCAAAAATTTCAATTGAATAATCTCCTTTACTGCCGTCAGCATTATCAACATCATTCTCTATTTCATCCCACTCTGCTTCATTGCCTGCAGTATCCATTACTAAAACTTCAAGGTTTGCACTGCCATCATAACCACTCTTGATGGAATCTATCCTAAATTCACAATCCCATAAACTTTCTTCATTTCTGCTACAACTTTCTTCAGTAAATTCAATCCAACCGTCAAGTGAAGATACAACATATTCACCACCCTCATTATCAATAGAACCATATTGATATTTATTCTCAGCATCCATGACAATATCATTAGCATCAATATATACAACTAAACCAGAAGTTTCTTGTACTTTAACTTTAGCGATCAGATCATCATTACTTTGGAAATAACTCTTCTCGCCAATTGCTGAAAAGCCATACAATTCAATTTCTTTTACTTTTGGCGCGACACCATCAACAATAATTTCTTGTGCTAAAAGGTCGCCTTCATTACCAACCTTATCTTCCAAGAATCTGATGTTAATTTCTTTAGTACTTGTACTACCATCATTACCCGGGTTGCTCACAGTCCAATAACATTCATAACCAGAACTTCCTTCTTCATAACATTCGTCTGGTGTATCCCAATCCTGTCCACCAACTGAAGCTAAATTTGCAGCAACTGAATCTTCATCAATACCAGAACCGCTTTCACTTACTCTCAAATAAATTTTGTTTTGGCCACTAGCAGACAAATAACTATTTTCATTATACAAAAATTCTGTGCCAAAGAATTCAACACTTGGGCCCGCACTATCGGAAGTAAAAGTAGTAGTTACACTTCCACTACCAACATTACCTGCTTCATCTTGAGCAGCAACATCAATGGATACACTACTTCCACTAGGATTTACTGAGATATCATTCCAAATACATTCCCAGATACAATTATCATCATCAACTTCATTACAATCAGCAGCTTGACTGTAAAATTCCATATAATCAGAAGTTGCTACTACTTTTTCAAGTCCCGTGCATTCAGTAATATTTACAGCTACATCAGTTATTTGGGTATAAGTACCAACGTAATCGCCAAAATCTAATAAAGCCAGACTTCCAGACTTGACGCTCGGTGCGACAAAATCAGTATCAAAACTTTTTGCAGAGCTAGTTTTAGTATGACCTAAGAAATCAGTTGCTCTGATTTTGAAATGTCTAGTGCCTTCACCAGTCAATCCCGCGGATAACACTCCCGCAGTATCACCATCATCAATATAATCAAACTCACAAACACCTAACCAATCATCTTCATCAAGAGCTATCGTTTCGAGTATACTTCCAGTATCAGAATCAATAATTTCTACTTCTGCAATACCCGCACATAAACCTGATGGTTGGTCAGTTACAGTAAAGTCAAGATAAATTTCTCCTTCTTCCTGATAAATGTTAGCAAAAGTAATGCTCGGTTCAGAACCATCAGCAGTAATACTATCAGTGTCAGAAGCTAGTTCAGAACCAAACTCCGTTACATTTTCATTATTAGGGTCTTCAACTAAATCATATAATATTACTTTGAAAGGATATGTTCCTTCAGAAATCCCATCCCCAAGCACACTTTGGAATTCACACGTAGTTTCCAAAGAATCTCCTGAACAAGAACTGAATTCTATCTGCGAACCGCTAACATCAAGAACAACTTGGTCTGGACTGATGTCACCATCTTCATTATAGTTTGTAATACTTGCAATTAAATTCCAGGTGTCACCTTCAGCGTCTAGATAACCTTCATATTGGTTAGTACCATGATTCTCTGTGACAGAAAGTGAAGTTGCCATAACATTTGCAGAATAAATTGGTAAACTGATTACTAAACAGATCATAAAAATTGCAATTGAAGACCATACTTTTCTAGCAGTTCTAACTTTTTGCGGGACAAATTTTTCAGGTTCCTGAATTTCTAAATTATTTTCCATTTTTAGTTTGTTATTAGGATTCTATTTCCAAAGTATTAACCCACTTAGGTTCTAAGGCATTTCTGACTTTAGTTTCTCTAGATAAATTAATCACTTTTGATAATGCAGATAAATCTTCTATTAATCTAGCATTAACTTCAAAATCATCACCATTGTCATCAATTGAAGTTACAGTTTGTGGTACCGCCAAAAAGTCTTGTTCTATTACATAAAATGTTACTGAATCTGAATTGTACAAATCTTCTGCAGTGATGGTTAAATAAGTGTCTTCATCGTTCCATTCCATCATTCCACCTATCAAATCGTCTAAGGTAGAATCTGTGAGATTAAAACAATCATCTTTATCACTAGTTATACAACGTTCATCTGAAGGGATGTAATACGGGTTTTCTGAACTTAAATGAAGCTGGTTTGTTGCTGTTACCTTGTAAACTCCTGGAACAAATTCTGCAGTAGTTGTTTCGCCACCGCTAACTCCTAATACTACTGTAAAGCTGTCTGAAGATATTCCTGGAGCATCGCCACCAACATCTGAGACTCTTTCTAACATAAAAAACACTTCATTTTCAGGAACTAAATTTTTTGCAGAGTCAACAAAATAATATTCATTCCATTGACTGCTACTTCCATTAGCATAAGATTCAAAATCAGGAGTTGATGGTAAGAATAAACCATTACCACTATTAAACATACAAACTCTGTTAAGTGGTTCTGCCATACATTCTTCAAATCCGTCAGAGGATGATGTTGATTTCACACAATGCATTGCATCCAATGTTTTAATGCATTTTTCTACAGTTTTCTTTTGGATAGATACTTCAACCTCTTTGACAGGATATAATTCAATTACAGGAGTATCAAAACCTGCTACTGCCCAACCAACAAATCCGGGAGTATCTTTGTATAAATAAGTGTCTAATGAATAATATTCTGGTAAATAACCATTTGCTTTTAAGTCCAAAACACCACCATAAGCAGCAGGATAACTAGTTTCTAAAACACCACCTTCATCAGTTACCCCCATTTGACATCGATCATAATCGGGTATTGAAAAACCAAATTGTACCATATCTAAAGGTTCTTTTGTATAAGAATCTACGACTAGAGCACTAATCATTTCAGTATTTTTTTGTTCCTGATTACAAAGTAAAGAATCTTGTCCAAGGATAATAGCTCCAGGCACTACAGAGGTAGTGGTAACTGGTTCATTATTAATAATGTTCGATTCCAAAGCAAAATTAAAAGTATAACCTTTACCTTTAAACGCTTCAGGATCTTCGATGGTTACCAAAACAGGATAACTAATATCATAAGTGTTAAGATATTTTTGAAAACTAATTTCGTAACTTAAAGCATCTAACGGTGATTTAATGTAAACCTCAGAAGGTTTTACTTCTTCCTGGCCAGCATTTAAATCAAGATAAGGTTCCCAAGAAAAATAATTAAAATCAATATTATATTCTGGAGCACTTTCCAAAGGCAAAATCATATCATCCGAGACTTGTTGGTAAAGGTTACTCAAATCTGAAACAGGATATTCATAACGATAAAAGTTTTTAGCACCGTAATATCTTAACACGGGGACATAAGAATTCAATAGATCTTTTAATTTGAATTTTAGTTCACTAGTCACCCACATGCTAGGATTATCTTGATCATAAACAACCATCAATACCGGTGGGAACCGATTTTGATCTAGACCCATATGAACTGAAAGAACGTTAAGAAGATGAGATTCTAAAAATGTTTGATTCCTTTCAGTAACAGTAATTTCAGATGCAACATCATAAATGTTTTGCAGATCAACATCCAAATCTGCATAAAATTGAGTCATCTCAGCACTAGCATCTTCTCTACTCGCAACCATTGGCATCTCTAAAGTGAAATCAACATAACCGTCCCAAACCCGAGCATTGACAGATTTTTCACCATACTCAATAACAAAACCTTGACCAGAAAATACTTCATAACTATTCAAACATCGTTCAATCTCTTCTTCAACATAACGACCAAGCTGAGATTCAATACTCATATAACTACCGCCAGCCAAAGTATCATCCTCATCATGTAATGCTGGTTGTAAAGTTGCAATGGCAACTGCTGGCTCCCCATTAGGATTAGCATTATAATGCCAGTAAGGTACAAGAACCGGGTCAAGATTGACACCGACAGAATCTGTGGGGTTAGTAATGGAATAATCGCCTAAATTAGAAGGGTAAAGATAACCGCCTTGCTGGCCAAGAACAATGATACCTTGTTCAGCAACACTATCTAAGCATGCTTCTGTATATTCTTGAATTGCAACAAACTCTTGAGGGACAGTTTCAACAAACTGCCGGCCTTCAGTTTCAATCTCTTCAGTAATGGTAATACTGGTAATGTAAAGAATTATAGCAGCAACTAATAAGATAATTATTCCTACGATTATGAAGACTGTAACTTGACCCTTACTATTCATCTATCTTCCCCTTTAGTTATTACAAGCAACTAAAATTTAGGCATATATAAATGTTTCCGTCCCCACTTTACCCTTTACAATTATAAAAAGCCAATGTAAAGGGTAATCAGATATTAAAATTATCCCAATAAGACGTTATCATTTCTTCGGTAAGGAAGGTTATTAATTGATTATATAGTTTAGGATCATCTCCCTGCAAATCTCCAGAGTCGGCTTTACTTAAAACTTGTAAATAATCAATTCTTCTCTTTTTTTGGACGATTAAAGGGGGATATTTGTTCCTGATTAACAAATAGTTCATTAACATTCTGCCAGTTCGACCATTACCATCAGCAAAAGGATGAATTTTTTCTAATTTGTGATGAAATATGGCTGCTAATACTAAAGGATGTAATTTGCTTTTATTTTTCTGATACCATCTTAACAAAATTTTTATATCTGTCTTGATATATCTTACTGGTGAAGTTTCAAAACTTGATTTAAACACTCTTATTTCCTGCTGACGATAACCTTTACGTAAATCAATACCTTCTAATAAAAGATCATGAGTCCTCACAATCAATTTTTCATTAATAAGTGGTTTTTTTTCTATAAGCCAAAAAAAAACTTTTTCAGTGTTTTGCAAATCATAAACTTCTCGCAGGGTATGTTTAGCTGGTAAGATGCCTTCTTCTAAAAGCAACTTAACATCTGCTAAATTAATAGTATTTCCTTCCAATGAAGTTGTATTGAAAGAAAAATCAATTAAAAAATGATGAAATGTTTCTTTTTTAGTATTTTCATTTAATTTCATAAAATATTGATTATAATGTAATTTGATTGCTTCTAATTCTTTTCTTATTTTATTTTCAAAATAAGGATTCTTCTTTAACTTTTCAGCTTTGACTTTTTCAAGATAATAATTAGATTGAACAAACTTTTTAATATTACGATAACTCTTTCTAATTTCATTTTTATATTGAGATAATTGATCTAATTTATGTTCTATCTCAGATATACTATTACCAAGATATGCAACGTCTTTTACAATTAATTTCCCATTAACACGTTGTGAGATTCTTAGATAATAGTAATTACGTCCGCCAACTATCTTCTTGTAAACATAAGCCATTTAGTATGATAACTATAAAGAACTTTATAAATTTTACCCTTTACAGTTACAAAATATAAATGTAAAGGGCAAGACTTAATCAACAAATTAAGTGAGTATAAAACTAAGCTTATAAACATACAAAAATGTTTATATACTTTGTTAAATGCAACTTGAAATTATGGATTTTAAAAAATTCAAAGATTATAAAGAAAGAACTATTGAATCTTATAATAAAAATGTTAAGATCTTATCTGAAAAGTTTAAAGATCTATTAAATCTCAAACAAAGGTACGAATTTCCTAGATTTATGGGAATGCTTCCAGGTAACAAAATTCTGGACTTGGGTTGTGGTGCCGGAGATCATGCATACTATTTCTCAAAACAAGGGTTAGATGTTACTTGTATTGATTTATCCAAAAAGATGGTTGAGTTATGTAAAGATAAAGGTCTTGACGCCAGAGTTATGGATATTGAAAGATTAGATTTTAAAGATGATACTTTTGATGGTATCTGGGCAGTAACCTCTTTACTGCACGTTCCCAAGAAGAAATTAAAGAAAGTCATCAAAAAACTTCATGCAATCCTAAAACCAAAAGGGATTCTTTATGTTAGTGTTAAAGAAGGTGAAGGGGAAAAGATGCTGGATGATAAATTAGGAAAAGGATCAGAAAGATTTTTTTCATTTTGGAAAGAGGAAGAGCTTATAGGACAATTCAAAGATTATTTCAAAGTTGTAGAGAAGAAAATCACTCCACTTAACGGCACAAATTTTCTTGAAGTATTTTTTAAGAAGAAGTGAAATTTTTAACCTAAGTTTAAAACTAGATAAAAACTAAAGAATTTTTTTTCCTTTATCCAAATCAAAAACTTCTTCAATAGTAATTAAAATAGCATTCTTTGTTGGACATTGCTTATCTTCTTTATTACAACTCTCAAAATATTTTCCAGAATTAAAAATTTCAACTGAACCTTTAACCCGATAATATTCTTTTGCAGTTTTAGCGATAATACAAACTTGTTTTGTAGATTTCAGATTTTTAAGAGTTGTATTCATTTGACTATCTGCAACCAACAATTTACCATCCACAAAACCTAAAGATATTACAATGTTTGCATTAGGTATTGCATCAGCAGAACTAGTAGCTAAAATTAATTCTTGACCTTTCTTAAATACATCTTTCCAAGTCATTTTAATTCTCATTGATAATAAAACATAATCCTAACAAACCTTGCTCTCATCAGGAACGTGAGACAAGTCCAAATCTTTTTTAGCAACCCGCAATGGCACACCTTTCCATCTCACTCGGCCTTCAAACACTTGCATTGGATATTTCTGGAAAATGCTATAATCAATCTCATGCCTAGTAGCACTAAGATCAGTAATTTCTGGAAATAAAGCTTGTTCTCCTAGTTCTGTATCTTCAGGAACTTCTAACAGATACAATTTTCCTTCATTAGTTCCTTCTACAGGAGTCTTTTCATCTTCTGCCATCAAGACCATACCCTGACTTAATTCTCCTCGGAATTTGGCAGCTTTCAAGTTTGTACAAAACAAAACTTTTCTACCGACCAGTTCACCTTTTTCAAAATGGTTTCGTAAACCAGAAACTATTTGCCGCTCGCCAATCTCCGAACCAAAACTTACTTTTAAAATATATAATTTATCAGCATTAAGATGATTATCTACAGATAAGATTTTTCCAACATTAATTCCAACTGGAAATTTGTCCGGATCTCTTTTTATCAAATCAACAGGTTCATTCATAGCATGATGTTCAGACTTATCAACTTCTTCCACTTGTTTAACTTCAACTTTCTCAGCCAATTTTTCAACCACACTAATTTTTCCAGTCCATGAAAAGCTAAGGTCAGACATATGCAACCCGTCACCAGCACCACCTTTTTCACCAATAACATCTTCAACACCAAATGCTTTTTCGATCTTAGCAGAAAATTCAGGTAATATTGGTTTGACTAAAATACTTAAATTTCTGGCAAGGTTTACCATGAACGCAACTTTCTGTTCAACTTCTTTTTGCTCATTTTCAGCATCTCTTTTCCGCCAAGGTTCGAGCTGTTGAAAGTAAGTATTTCCTAAATCAGATATTTTCAAAATTTTCTTAACAGCATTTCTGAAATCCATTTCAAGATAATCATCTTCCACTTCAAGAAGTAATTTATCAAATTCTTTCCGAAGATTTTTCTCGTTATCAGAGTTTGCTACTTTAGTGAAACCTTCTGGATAATTTTTAGCAGCAAAACTTAAGGTCCGGTAACAAAAGTTCCCGAGATTACCTATCAAAACATTATTGTTAACTGCTTGAAACTCGTCAATATTTAAGTCTATATCTGTTACACTACGGTCTAAATGACTAGCAAAATAAAATCTTAATCCTTCTGCTCCGTAAAGGTCATGAAATTCTCGTGCAGTAAAGAACGTGCCACGAGACTTGCTCATTTTTTTACCATTAATGGTAATAAAACCATGGGTAGTTAGTACAGGCATAGGAATTTCCATCGCTTTAAGCATCATCGGCCAAAACAGATAATGGAAATAAACAATATCTTTCCCGATAAAATGGAAAACTTGACTGTTTTCATTGTTCCAATAATGTTCCCAATTTAAAGGATTAGCATTTTCTGCCCCGTGCGATTTTTTATCAAGATAATTTTTAGTTGAAGAAATATAACCAATTGGAGCATCTAACCAAACGTAAAGATATTTCTGTTCGCCAGTTTCTTCTTTACTGCCAGGGATCTCAAAACCAAAGTAAGGTTCATCACGAGAAATACACCAATCTTCGAGACCTTTATCTAACCATGAGTTTACCCAGTTAGCCATTTCCTTCTGGAGATAAATCCCGGTTGCACCTTTTATTCCTGCAACTTCACCTTCTTTGTCGTTAACCCATGCTTGCAGATCTAAACTGAAATCAGTTAATTTGAAGAAGTAATGTTTACTAGTTTTAGGATGAGGTTCATTACCACAGATGGTACATTTTGGTTTTTTTAGGTCAACACCTTTAAGCACAGTAGAACAACTCTCACAAATATCACCATACTGATCTTCTGCACTACAATGTGGACATATCCCTTTCACATACCGATCTGGTAGGTAACGTCGACAAGTGTCACAATACATAGTTTGGATATCTTTGAGATAAATGTAACCTTTTTCCTTCAAGGTATTAAAAAAATAGTATGCTAACTCTTTGTTTTCAGGAGAGTTAGTGTGATAATAATTACTATATTTAACTAAAAATTTGCTGAAATCTTCCTTCTGCTCTTTCCAATTTTTTATGGCAAAAACTTCAGGTTCCAAGCCAGCATTAGTAGCGTTAATTTCAATTGGAGTGCCGTGCATATCAGAAGCGCAAATTAGTAAAGCATCTTTACCCATTAATTTTAAAAATCTAGTAAATACATCTACTTGAATATGTTCAATCAAATGGCCAACGTGCATCACACCGTTTGCATAAGGTAAAGCAGCAGTGACCAAAATTTTATCTTTCTTTTCTATCAAATCTTTGATTTTTCCCATCGTTAGTTAGCGCAGTAGAAAATAGTATATAAATATAACGAGAAAAATGGATAATTTAAGAAAAAATTAACTTAAACGGATTTTACCCCTCTGTATCTCCCATTTGCCAATCTTAGAAGAACCACCAGTTATTATCTGTTCATCATGATACTTATCAATTGCAAGCATCGTTTTTTTAACACAATCAACAAAAACTTTTGCTAAAGGATGTTTTTTACCTTCACAAGCTTTAGCAATTGCATTACAATATGATTGATGATTCTCGCTAAAAAAGGTCATTGGTGCATAACCATGTTCAAGAAGGATAGCATTAAGCAAGATTCTTCCGATTCTCCCATTACCATCTTCAAAAGGATGAATTTTTTCAAACCGCCAATGAAACTCTAAAGCCAACTGAGGAGGATAAATTATCTTTTTATTTTTCTTCATCCAATGAAGAAGATCTTTCATTTCTTTTGAAACTGATTTCCAATCAGTTGTTTCTGAATTGTTTACAATGACATTACTTTTTTTGAATTTTCCAGCAATTTCTGGGCTGATGTTCTTAAAAAGCTCTTGGTGGATAGTTTTTATTCCTTTTGAATTCCATTTAAATTCTTTTGAAAATGCAAAATTCATAGCATCAATTGAATTTACAATTTCCTTTTCAATAAAAGTCTTAGGTTTAACTCTTTTTAGCATAACCTCTTCTATATTTGAACGTGTAACTTTAGAACCCTCAGCACGGTTAGAGTTCAGGACAAATAAGATACAATAAAGTGTTTTGAATAAGGAAAGTTCCGACATGAAAAGTTCATGGTTGTATAAAAGATATTTGCTCTTAGCTTTTTCAATAGTCCTAATTGCGTTTTCAGGGAAATATTTTTTTTCCTTATCTCCAAGCTTAGTTAAAACAAATTCTGTTAATTCCTCAAAAAAAACTAAAAACAATTCTTTTAAGTTAAAAGGCAATTTATCACCAACATATTTTGAGTAATTAAGCCTTTTACCATTTACTCGGATAGTATATTCTAAGTAGTAGTATGTTCTATTTCTGATTAACTTCTTTTTTACTAGTTTCATTATAACCTGTTAGTACGCAGATATTTAAATATTTTTTGGTTAATAATTAAATTATCAGATTTAGCACCATAAACTAAAACGTAAATAAAGAAAACTTTTGAAAAAAAAGTTAGTACACAAAAATGTTAAATAAATCAAATTAAGCCAAAAACTCTAGCTCGTAATTCTTGACTTCTTTGCCATCAACAGAAACTATCCGATGAATTTTTCCCTTCTTCTGAGCCATTTTCCGTGCCATAGCAAAATCATTCTCGTACCCTTTAGGAATTTTTACATCTTCAATGATAAAAGTACTTTTAATCTCTGCAGATTTAAATTTGTCAACCTTAACATCAAACAAGAAATTTTTCAGAACAGCATCAGCATATTTATTGTCAACTTTCAAAGTTGCAAATTTCTCAGCCAAACTTCCTGGTTTAGGAGGACTTGGTTTCATCTTCAATTCAAGATCTCCAACTTTGAATTTAAATAGTGAAATATATTCACCAAACTTATCAACCATTGCTTTAAAGTCCTTAACGCTAAGTTCAAATGTTACAGTATATTTTTTACCACGAGATGCTTTAATCTTCAACCCAACAGCATCTAATTCTTTATCAAGACTGTTACTTGAAGATATTACAGTCCCATCACCAGAAAGTATTACATTATCTGGAAGCAAGTCTGCTACAAGTAAAAACAAGTCCGTAGCATACTCAAAACCGGTCTGAACTTGTACTGCATTAGCGGTCTTTTTGATCAGAACAGCTTCACGTGGAAATTCACCTAAACTGAACCGGGTAAATTTTCGGTGAACAACATCATCAATTTCTTTATCAGCAATCTTTTGCACAAAATTTTTAGTTACCATGATAACCCAGAAAAAGCCTAAGCTTGTTTATATTTCTTTCTATCTATCACTACTTAACCTTTTAACTTCAATACTGATTGCATTATCTAAAATCCTTATCTCTCGTGGGCAGTCAGTGTATTCCAAACTGTGCGTAGTGCAATATTTCAAGATCCTCATCCGATCAGTTTCGTTCTTGAACTTTACAATCACGACAAAACCCAACTTGCTAGTTTTATGTACAATATCAAATGTATCCAAAAATTCAATGATCTCTTTTCTTTTATCTAATAAAAAATTGATTCGTTCTTCAACGGAATCTAGCTTGTGCAATAACTTTTCATAATCCTCATCACTGCCTTCAAATGGAAATGCTGAAACTAAAGGTTTGAATTGCTCGTACAATTCCTGATCTTTGAAGGAGATAAATGCACCTCTACCCAAATCTACCAGTTTCCATCTGCCAAAACTGCCAAACATTACGTCAGCGTAATTTCCGTCACAAAGGTTAGTACCGAAACTGCCACAAGCGTCCATAACTACATGACAATCTCGTTCTTTACAGATGTTATAAATTTGTTCAATTGGTTGTTTGGCAACATAACCTCCAAGGGAATGGTAAATAAAAATTGATTTAGGTGGTGCTGCACTTAACTTTGCTTGCAAGTCGTCTAAATTTAAAGTAGCATCAGTAGTTTCAATAGTAATGTACTCTTTACCTAACGCTTTTGCATATTTGGGATAAGTCAGCCAACCGCCTTCTTTTGGACCATAGATCTTACTTTCAGGATTAGCTAAACTCAGTTTGGTAAGAGCAAGCAAAATTGCAGAATTTCCCTTAGTAACCAGTTCAACAAAGTAGTGTTTAGTCTTTTCCCCAATACTTTGTATTATTGCTTGTTTTAGTTTGTGATCTGGCATTTTTCTTGGATTTCATGTAATTTTTTATTAATAATTTCAAAAGAAGCGACCATATTTTAAATTAACTATCTTATTAATGATGCTATACCAAAAAGTCCTGCAAACCTTTGTTGAGGGGTCCTTTTTTGTCCAATCTGAGGTAATGTTGAAGAAGGACTATACCACCCACCAGATTGACTTTGTTTTGCATAACTTATTGCAAAATTTTTAATCAATTCCTTTGCTTCTCTTCTACTTATTCCACCAGGGATGTGCATACTAAACTCAGAATCTTTTAAGCCATTAATTGGAGATAATAATAAACCAGAACCAATATCATCAGCAGTAAACTCACCCATCTTTTTACTTAAAAGATGAGCAAAAGTATTTCTTTTGTCAACGCTTTCTCCACTCAGTGTGCAATAATATAAATTGATACTAAACCCCAAATAAAATACAGGATTATTTGTTAATCTTGACAAATCCATATCTTTCGGTGCTAAAACCCGACCTTCTAAATCAACATAAGGACAACTATTTGGCATGAATTCTTTCATAGAAAAAACAAAGTCATCTCCTTTTTCAAGTCTTTCATCTCTTTTTAATCTAGCCCTACTCAGTGCAACTAAAATTCCTGAATAAGTATTACTCATTCCAAAAGCTAGTTCACCCATACGATAATCAAAATTAGGCATATACTTCATACTACTTTCAAAAAACACCGGTTTTAAAAATGTTCTCCCCTCTTTTTAAAAGACAAGGCATATTAGGAATATTGTTTATTTAAAAGTTTGTAACTCCATGACAGTAAGGCTTGATTTTAAAGAAATTGATTAAATTTTTTTGATAAATATTATTGTTTTTTAGAAAAAGCAGGTTTATTTAGTTTTCTTTTCATTAGAACATACCTTTTTCAGTGAATTATCTTTTTGCCCTTGTTTTTGATGAACTAATTTTAGATATTGTTGTTTTAGAAATTTTAGCCTTTTTAACTTTTTTTGAAACTTTAGCTTTGATCTTAAGTTTCTTCAAAGGTAAGTTAGCACCGTATTTAAGGTTCCAGATTAAACTCTGGAAAAGCCGTTCTTTTCTGATAATGCCTAAAACTAATTTACTATCTTTATTCTCTTTCACTGGAAGCATTGAAGTACCAGTCTTAGCAAATGCTTGGAATGCCACGTAGGCATTGTCAGCCGGCTTTAAATGATGAACATTAGACAATGGAATTATCAGTTTTTTTAACTTAACTTTATTTTGCATAATCCTTGGAACATTACTTACTCTTTTTAGGTCAAGTAAACCTAATACTTCATTTTTTGAACCTACTAAGAAAGCATTGTTTGGGCTGCCGATATTTTCTGATAAGAATCTTCCTAAAGGTTGGTCAGGGTCGGCCAACATAAAATCTTTTTTCATAAAATCAGAAACTTTCCATTTACTAAGCACTTCCTTGAACACTACCTGTTCATAACTCATCCCAGCAATGAAATGCAAGAATACCCCTAAGAAGATTAACCATAATCCTCCTGCAGAACCTGTTAACAGTTGTGCTAAACCAAGTACGCCTAAAATCCAAGCAAACAATTTCCCGCCATTAGAAGCAATTTTAGTAGCTTTTCTCAAATCTTTATAGTAACCAAAAAGTAACGCTCGAAACATCCTACCACCATCTAATGGGAAGGCTGGCATCAAATTGAATATTGCTAAGATTAAATTCAGTTGCCATAAGTAAAAGCTAATTGCATTCATAAAGACATTACTTACAAAAATATAAATGATCAAGAAAATTCCCGCCAGGAATAATGAAAATATTGGACCGGCAAGAGCCATCAAAAATTCGTCTTTCGGTTTGAAATCTTCTTTAGTAATTCCTGCTACACCACCAAAAAAGAATAAAGTGATACTTTCAACTTTAATATTTCTGGTTTTTGCGATTAATGAATGTGATAGTTCATGAAGCAAGACTGAAACAAATAGTAATATTGCTGAAATAACGCCAATGATCCAATACTGAGCAGTTGTAAAGTCTGGATAAAAGAGTGGAAAAAATCCTGATGAGAGGCTCCAAGCCAATAAGGCAAAGATAAAGAACCAAGAGAAGTGTAACTTTATATCAATTCCAAATATCCTGAACAGTTTAAAGTTACCTTTCATACATCAACCCACCTAATTATTATATTCCAAAATGTATTATCAAGAGAAAGTTTTGTTATTATTAAAAGTGTCGGTTGTGTTACAAGAAAATTAATAAAGATTATCCTAACTAATCTCAGCATGTCATACACTAGTATCTTTGATGTACCAGACTCACACCTTACTCCTGGAATGAGACAGTACAAAGAAGCTAAGAAGGAGAACCCCGATTGTATAATCCTATTAAGAATGGGAGATTTCTATGAAATGTTTTACGAAGATGCAATCACTGCAGCCAGAGATTTGGAAATTACCTTAACTAAACGAGGGAAAAATGAAAAAGCTGCACCATTAGCTGGCGTTCCATATCATGCTTTAGAAAATTATTTGGGTAAACTTATCAAAAAAGGTCATAAGGTCGCCATAATTGAACAATTGGAAGATCCTAAAAAAGCCAAAGGTCTTGTAAAGCGTGGATTGGTTCGAATCGTAACTCCCGGTACTGTAATTGAATCAAATCTCCTTAATGCTAACGAAAACAATTATCTAATGGCGTTAAGTGCTGATGGAGAAGATTATTCTTATTCTGTTTGTGATCTGTCAACAGGGGAATTCTTAACAGGAAAGCTAAATTCTACTGAAGAGCTACTTGCCGAAATTCAACGCCGACAAGTATCTGAATGTGTGGTACCAGAATCGTTAATGGTAAATCATGAACTGATTAATGCAATCAAGAAACTGCAGGTTTGTGTCAACAAGTTTGATGATTATCATTATCGCTCTGAGAATGCCAATAGAGTTCTTCTTGAACATTTTAAAGTACAGAATTTAAGTGCGTTTGGATTTGGTGAAACTGGAAATGGAAAAGAAAAAGGTGATTCCAAAATTAGTGTTGTTGGTGCACTGCTAAAATATCTTCAAGATACACAAAAAACTTCTCTAGCACATTTAAAAAAGATTGGTTTAATACACCACCAAGATGTTATGCAACTTGATAGAAGTACGCTTAGAAATTTAGAATTGTTGCAGAACATTCGTGATTTTAGTACCAGAGGTACTATCTTATCTGTGATTGATCATACAGTTAACCCTCTTGGAAGTAGAATGTTGAAACGGTTCTTGAAAGAACCTCTTCTAAGACAAGTAAAAATTGAAGAAAGGTTAGACGCTGTCGAAGAACTTAACAAACAGGTTATTGCCAGGGAAGAATTAAGGGAATTGTTGAAGGATGTTTATGATCTGGAACGATTAATTGGCAGAGTCAATTATGGTAATGCTAATCCAAAAGATCTTTTGGCACTAAAAAGTTCGTTATTGAAAGTTCCGTTAGTGAAATCGAAGCTTGCTGCTTTCAAATCTGAACTGTTACAAAAAATCAATGGTATGAAAAGTGTTGAATCACTGGAACCTGTCGCACAATTGATTGAAAATTCTGTTCGTGAAGATGCACCTTTAACACTCAGAGAAGGTGGAATGATCAAACCAGAGTTTAATCAAGAGCTTAATGAGCTAGTTAACATCAAAAGAAATTCTAAAAAATATTTACAACAGATTGAAGAAAAGGAACGAGATAAAACAGGTATTAGCACATTACGAGTCGCTTTCAACAGAGTGTTTGGATATTTTATAGAAGTTAGTAAAAGAAATATTCCAAATGTCCCAGATTCTTATATCAGAAAACAGACCACTGCAAATAGCGAAAGGTATATTACAGAAGAATTGAAATTAGAAGAAGAAAAGATTCTTGGTGCTGAAGAAAAGATCCATGGATTAGAATATCAAATTTTTCAAGATGTTTGTGAAGAAGTCAAAAAACATACTTCTGTTATCCAAGATGCTGCCCAGAAATTAGCTTTGCTTGATGTGATGTGTTGTTTCAGTAAAGTTGCGATGGAAAATAATTATTGCCGGCCGAAGTTTAATGTTGCTACAACGGACACTAATAATAGTAACAATAGCAATAACTTTCTTGAAATTATTAATGGAAGACATCCAGTACTGGAAAAACTTGAGGATAATTTTATTTCAAATTCTGTAAAGATTAATGAAGGAGAGATTATGATCATTACCGGGCCTAACACTTCCGGAAAAAGTACTGTGATGAGGCAAACAGCATTAATTGTGTTGATGGCACAGATGGGTTGCTTTGTACCAGCAGAAAGTGCTGAGTTATCAATTGTTGATAGAATCTTTACCAGAGTTGGTGCACATGATGACCTTAGTTTCGGTCAGTCAACATTCATGGTAGAGATGTTAGAGACTGCCAACATCCTTAACAATGCTACAAAAAATAGTTTGATTCTTCTGGACGAAATTGGCCGTGGAACCAGCACGTTTGACGGAGTGGCAATCGCATGGAGTACTGCAGAATATATTTACAATAACATTAAAGCAAAAACAATGTTTGCTACTCATTATCATGTTCTTAACAAGATGGCTGAACGATTTGACAACATTAAAAATTATAATATTGCAGTTAAAGAATTGGGTGGTGAGATTATTTATTTACGGAAGTTGGTTGAAGGTGGTACTGACCAAAGTCACGGAGTGCACGTTGCCAAATTAGCGGGGATGCCAGAACAGTTGGTTAAGCGTGCGAAAGAGATTCAAGCAATTCTGGAAGCTGAAGATGAAATGGTCAAGAAAATCAAGGCTAAGAAAATTAAGGAACAGATGAGTTTAGAGAATTTTTAGAATGAAATTAGGGTTAGAGTCACTTATCATTGGTACTGTTTGCGCCATGCCTGTGGGTATAACAGAAGTATTTTGGAAATATCAATTTTATCCAGACATGGATAATAGGATTTTTTATTCAATAATATTTGCAGGACTTTTCGCAGGATATTCCCATTACATAAGTAAAGTTCCTGAATAAATTTTAAAGTACACAAATCCTTATAAACATTTTCTCACTTCATTTTCTTATGCCAAAAATCAGATCCTTACCAGAGGACATCATCAACAAAATAGCTGCAGGGGAAGTCATTGAACGGCCAGCCTCAGTAGTTAAAGAACTTATTGAAAATTGTCTAGATGCCGGTGCTACAAGGATCACTATTGAAATTAAAGATGCTGGACAAGAGCTTATTCGAATTAGTGATAATGGTCATGGGATGGACAAATCTGATGCCGAGAATTGTATCTTACGGCATGCTACCAGCAAGATTCAAAATATTGATGATTTATATTCTATCAAAAGTTTGGGGTTTAGAGGTGAAGCGTTAGCAAGCATTGCAGCAGTTTCTAAGTTAAGTATTAAAACTAAACAGGTTGGAAAAATTGAAGGTGTTGAAGTTAAAGTTAATGGCGGGATCCTAGTTTCTTCAGAACCAGTTGCAGTTGAGGAAGGTACAGTAATTGAAGTTCGTGAGTTGTTCTTTAACACTCCCGCCAGAAAGAAATTTTTGAAATCTGAATTAATTGAAATGAGGCATATCATTGATATTATTACTAGGTATGCTTTAGTTAACACTATAGTTGCATTTAAGTTAATTAATGAAGGACGTGAATTAATAAATTCGCCTTCAACACCAAACTTACGATCTAACATTGCTGGAATCTATGGTGGGATGTTAGCTAAAGAGATGCTTAAGATAGAACATGAATTTTTTGATGATGAAGATGATGATGAAGAAGGCGCGCATATCAAAGTAAGTGGTTATTTCTGTAAACCTTTAGCATGCCGGAATGATAAAACTCAGCAATCTCTGTTTGTCAATAAACGTTGGGTCAAGAATGACTCTATTAATCAGGCAATTTACGATGCTTACCACTCACTGCTTTTTCATGGCAGGCATCCTGTTTATGTTTTGAATATCGACCTTGACCCAGAATCAATTGACGTGAATGTTCATCCAAACAAAACTGAGATTAAGATTGAACAGAAAGATTTAGTTTACAATGTAGTGTATAAGGCTTTGCAAGACGTTTTAAAAAAGAATAATCTTATCCCAGAAGTTAATGTAAAGGTTGAAGAGCAGTTAAGTCTTAGAGTAGGTGATGAATTACCTGAATTTGAAAGGGAAGATTGGCAAGAAGATAGTGATTTCGGTGAAGTTACGAATGAAATTCAGAAAATAAAAACTATTGACAATAAAACTATTGACAATATTTCTCATCCAACTTTAATAAAATCGAAGTATGCATTCGAACCATCTGAACAAACTACTTTTGATGTTGAAAATAGTGCTGAGATGCTTGGTTCTGAAACTGAATTGTCTAGAGAATATGCAAATTATAGTGAAGTTAGTTCAGCAAGAACACCACAGATGAAAGAAGAATTGAAAGTAATTTATTCTAAAAGTAAAGACCCTGCCGGTGAAGGATTGAGTGCTGCTGACATCATCTCTGAAACACAAGAATCTGAAAAAACATTTCAGCCAAGTCTAGGAAGTACTTTGCCACCAATGAAACTGTTAGGGCAGATCCATAAAACTTTTTTCATAGCAGAAACTGTAGGTGGAATGTTAATCATCGATCAGCATGTTGTTCAGGAACGAGTATTGTATGAAAAGTTTATGAACCAATTTTTGAATAAAAGTGTTTCAGTACAGAAACTTCTTGACAAAGAGTTGTTAACATTTACTAGTTCTGAAAAGATGTTAATTTTGCAAAAGAAAGATCAGCTTAAAGCTTTAGGTTTTGAACTAACACATTTTGGTGATAATGACTTTCTGCTAAATTCTGTGCCAACAATCTTTGGCAGAACACAAAGTAAAGAGTTGGTGTATTTGATCATTAAAGAGCTTGGGGAAGGGAAGGTGAGAGAATTGGAAAGGTTACAGGAAGAGATCATTACCAGAATGGCATGTCGAGCTTCAGTAAAAGCAGGTGATAACCTAACTGTGCCACACTTTAAGGCTTTGTTACAGGAGCTTGAGAAGTGTTCTTTACCATATACTTGCCCCCATGGGCGTGCTATTTTCGTCAAGATTACTGCTGATGAGCTTGAGAAGAAGTTCTTACGGAAGTGAGACTTTTTGGTTATTTCATATCTTTGTTATGACTTTTGAGTAGTGTTTTTGCAGAAGATTTATAAAGGATTAAGCTCTTTCATGGTTTCTTAGGGGAAAATAATGTTATATGTTGCAGAATATAGTGGTAGGATTAAGACAATTTGACCTAATTTTGAGATTACTGGTGAAACTAGCCTTAATCAATTAGTTTTAAGAAGAGCTTCTAATGACTATGTAACTTCTATTTCACAAAAAGATGGTAAATGTGTAATGGGTTCTTTAGGTGGTTATGTATTTCAACTTTCTGGAGATGAATTAGGCTTTAAGGTAGAATTAGATTCTAAAGTTATAAGCATCAAACATGTTGATGATAAAATCTTAGCAGTAACCAGTAATGAATGTGTAGAACTAGATTATCAAGGCCATGTGTTAGAACGGACACCAACTCCAACAAATGCACATTTAAGTGCAATTGATGAAGAAGCAACTCATTTGGCTTTCTTTGATGGCAGTTTATATCATTTACAAAATAGTGTTTTTACAAAAGCAAAACAATTTAGTAGAGCTGTATTAAATATTGTCAAAGATTTGAAATTTAGTTACTTAAGTTTTGGATTGAATGATAATGATCCGGAGTTTATGGTTACTGATCCTGAATTCAATCCAATAGACATGGTTGGTGCTCGTTACGAAGCCCAGGTTCGTGCGAAAATAATTTCTGAGGGTAATGTTTTAGTTAATTCTGGAAACCAATTAGATCTTTATAATGGTATTAGTAACGTTAGACAATCTGTTTGTAGAGAGATTACAGATGAAAGTGATAATATTTCAGGAATTCACAAACCACATTTCCATGAAGATTTTGCAATGATAACTTCTGGAAGAAACATCTTTTCTATAGATGATGATTTGAATGTTAGAGATAAGCGTGGTTTTGGCGGTTTGATCACTTGTTTGGGTTGAATAGGGTTATAAAAAATGATAGATAATAACTCAAGCAAGGAATTAACAGTAATTGAATGTATTTCAGATTCTGAACAGTTTACAGGATTACAAAATTTTGGTTACTTTTGAGAAATTCATAACTAAGGAGTAGTATTTAGGGGGAAAGGTTTATAAAAGAATGTTTATTTTTGTAATTTGATGAGAGGATTAAATTATTTATTGGGAAGTTTTATAGCATTAACTACAATTGCATGTTCAAGTCCAGCATTATCAGCCGATGAAATTAATGAAGAAACAAACCAAATAACTGTTAAAGATAAACAAACCCCCATACAAGAGAAAAATCCTGCTGGAGAAAAAATTGTTACTTATGCAAAAGAATTCTTAGGGAAACCTTATGCTTGGGGAGGACGAGATACTTCTGGAAATCCAGGGGTGGATTGTTTAGGTTTAATCTATAGATCATTTTCTCAAACATTTGGTGATGATTGGAAAAGCTATCCAGTAAATCCAATTGATATGGTTAAAAGTCCAAAATTAGGAAAACCAGTAGAAGGTCTTGATGGAATTTTATATGAGAATGTACCAGATAGATTACATTTAATACAAGAAGGAGACATGATATATTTCTTACTTGGTGCATATATGGTTGCTGAAACTGAAGTAACTGAAATCGAAGGTGAAAGGTACGGTTGTTGGCATACAGCTTTGTCCTTAGGAGAAAACCAAATTATTCATGCAAAGCCAGGGAGAGAAGTTCGTGAAGACCTATTATCCAATATTGTATTTGATGCATTATATGTTTCAAGAAGAACTGAATAGTTAAATTTTTAACTAAGAACTCTCTATTTCACCATCATTTTCTAAATTTATTTGATCTGCAATTTCTTCACTTTGATCTTTAGGTGGATGTGCAACTAAGACCCCTGAACTAGCTTCGATATAAGCAGTTCCTCTCTCGTCAATTGAGGCTTGATTTGATCCTACATGAAATTCTATAGTTGTATCCACTCCTGAAATAGTATCACCAATCATAAAAGCATGTGACTCAGATTCACCAGCATATTTTATAGCAGGAGATCCTCGACTAGCATCAGAAAAGATATCTTCTCCACGTTTGCCGTTATTTATTTCTTCTTTGTCATATAATTTTATTTCATAATCATTTCTTACCACAATGTCTGGAATTTTTACTTTTTCTATAGGTCCCCTAGAATAGAAAGTACATTCCCAGCCATGGTTAGCACACAAATCTTCAATTGGCATTTCTACACTAGTATGATACTTTTCTACACCAGTCGATTGAGAAACAACATAACATACTGAAGAAGTACAATCATACAATCGTTCATTATTTCCTTTAGTATAAGTTAGTGATCTTGCACCCTGACTACCAGAGGGCAATTTATTAAAGTTTGTTTCTCCAACCACAAAAGGATAAATGTAATCACCAGACCCACCATATTCTGCACCGTATTGAGGGTTATTTGCCATCCTAGTCATCAAAATAAAATTTCTTTCAGATTGTTCTTTAGGAGTCAAATCTATTCCAGATGATTCTGAAACTAATGAACCCACAATTTTACAATTTGAACATACTCTGACTTGGCCGTCTTGAACTACTAACTTATGCCCAAATAAATCATCACCTAATTCTACTTCTTCTCCAACTTTTAATCCAGAACTAGCACTGGTTTCAATAAAAGATACTGAAGATAAAGCTAGATTTCCTTGTGCTTGTAGTGCCTCAGAACTAAAAATATAACGCGATTCTTCCTCAGTTAATTTAAAAGTACTTTCATCATTAATATCATTTACAGTTAAATGAGTTATTCCTTGATCAATGTCAAGCATAACATGTTTAATTTCAATATGATTTTCATAATCTTCAAGTTCTACAATAACCTCTTCACCATTCCATCCCGCTTCAAACCTTTCTACTGCTTCTTGATAAACGTCAGTTATCTCTTCTTCTGTCCAAGTATCTTCATAAGTTGAGATCAATTCATTAAAAGCTTCTTCTTGTTCAGATTCTGAAATCGTCCAAGTTTCTTCAAAAGTTGAAATGACTTCACCGATAAACCTTTCACGTCTTTGCAAATTTTCTCCATCTTCACTGATACCAACATTTACTGTCATAGTACCTGCCCTAGTACTATCAAAATAATATTCAATACAATTATTTTTATCTGTACAATAACCTTCAGATAACCCATAATCAGTTTCTTTTTCAACTGTGATATCATTACCAGTCATGAGATCAACTAACCTGGTATTATCACCTAAATGAATCTCATCAATAATACTATATTCCACATCATAAGGCCCATATCTTACTTCCTGTATATTGATGTCTTCCAATTGAAAAGTAATTTCACCCGTAGCTTCTAAGTATAATTCCTTTTGATATTTTCCCGTATGAACTGGAAAATTTGAAAATTGTACAGAAGAATCACCAGAAGTAATTGTTACTTGATTGTCCTTAAGTTGAAATGTAGGAGAAGTTCCGGTAATATAAACTTCATCATCATTATCTTCAGGATTAACTAAATGCGCAGTCACTAAACCGCTACTAGTGATTTGTAAACCATCATCTTCATTTAAAATAACTTTTAACTGACCATCTTCAGAAGAAAAAGTAGAATCTCCAATGCTTACTTCTCCCCCTTCCACCCATAAATCAGTGTCAAAATCTTCTTCATTGATCTGAACTCTTGGTGACGAAAAATATTCAGTACCAGTTACTACTATCCTAGAACCTTGTTCATCAGTAACTTTATCAATACTACCCGTTGAGATTTCACCTTCTTCAAACACCAGATAACCATATTCATTAATTTGAGCATTAGGGAACTTGCTAATTTCAAAAGTTACTACCCCATCACTATAATCAAAATTATCTGCGGTGAGACCCTGAGTATCTGCAGTTGTTATCTTACCATTAACTTTATCATAACTTTTAATCGCACAATCTTGACAAACTAAATTCTTATTTCCAAACCAAGCATTACTTAAATCTTCATCACTATTAATATACATAGGATCTGAAACAACACGGTCGTCAAAATTATTAGTAACTTTATCATAAGTGCCCCAATCTTCTCTACCAATCAAATTTTTAAATTGATCTCCTGAAAGTTTAGAAAGATCCAAACTAGGATTGTCTAAATTCAAATTAGTCCAATCATTGAATGTTGACCAATCATAACCAGACAAATCGGCAGTTGCAGAACCATAATAATCAATAGAGATGTAATATTCATCATAAGTTGAGTACTGCTCAGCATAATCAACTGGAACTTCTGGTGTGATGTAATCTTCTTGAGCTAAGACTGGAAAGCTTAATAAAAATAAAATTGAAAAAAATACAATTTCTAACTTAAATTGATTTTTATTCATTCTTCAAATATTCCTTCCCAATCGTATTTGACTATGTAATTGTAAACATAAGGTTGATCTGACCTTAATGAATTATCAAATAAATAATTGTACAAAACCATATCTTCTCCAAGGTTATCAATCACAAATTCAAATTCGTAAAGACTAGATAATTGTGATAAATCACCAATAAGAATCATATTTGGAGAATCTTGTTGTCTTAAAAGAGATTCATTGATGATATTATAATAACCATAAAAATCCAAATCTAAAACTTCTTCAAAATGGTCAACATCTGTAACTAAACCATTATCTTCAATACTTAATGGATAATTCAATTTAACTTCGATAAATTCAGGTTTAATCTCACTATCAACCGAGAAATCTCCAATTCCAGTAATTTCCCAACCTTGCTTAGTAAAAGAACTGAAGTTTGCTAGACATTCATTTAAATGATCTTCAATATACATATCTAATTGACTCTCAATTATTGAAATATCGGGTATATAATAAGAATCATAATAAACATAAATTGGAACCTCAAGATTTTCACGAAGTTCATACTTAAAAGCTAAAGGATCTAAATTATAATAACCACCACTCTCACCAATATAAAAAATTCCTTCTTCAGCTATCGTTTGCAAACAACCTTCAGTAAAGATTTGAAATGACGATATCTGAACAAACTCGTTTTCATCATCCAAATTTTCTGTTGTTAAAGAACCAAGATAAAATATCAAAGCAGCAACAGCTAGAATTATAATACCAACTATGATAAACACCGTTACTTGTCCTCTTTTTTGCATGGTTATAGTAACAAATAAGAGTATATAAAGGTTTTTGCTGACAAAAATAGCACTTATGTACCAAAAAGTATATTAATGCTAAAAAATTAGTTAATCTAAATAGTAAAAGTATAAAATTTTACAATTAAAGAAAAGAGGTAAATTAAGATGGGAACTGCTTTGGATTTAGGACGTGTTAATTCTATAGTAAATAAAGAACTTAAAACATTAAAAATTGAGGCTGCTGAAACAGAAGTTACAGCCAAAATGCTTGATACTGCTTATGAGGATGTTGCAGCGTTGAAATCACAAATGAATCAGATAATCCAGATAGACAAACAATTAGATTTCTTATTTAAAAGTGTACAAACATCATTTAGAAAGGTTGAAACACAAGCTCTTACTGGCAGACAAGCTGCAGGTTATGGGAATGTTATGGCAGCAGCAGTAGGTGCATGTAATGATATCAGAAGTAGAGCACAAGCAGTTGAAAGTCATCTTCACGATGATTTGAAAAATGCAAAAGCAATTGCACGTAAATTAGAACTTACTGCAAGAAAAGTTCGGGCACAAGTTAGAAGGATAGAGAAGCTTGACCAAGACACCCAAAAGAGAACTGATCAAATTCAAGCAATAGCAAATGAAGTTACATACAAAGTCATGGGACACACAGCAAACGTTCCTACTTGGAGAGGACCTGCCAAGGCAGTAGAACAAGCATACATCAAGCGTTAAGAAATTAAACTGCAGGTCTTAATGGGATAACATCCCCTTTTTTTTCACTTTTATAATCTTCTAAAATTGCATTTAAATGTTCAGAATTCTCACTTCGGCATGAGCGGTATTCAGAGATAACTACTCTACCTAGATTTCTTCTTTGATTTTCATCAGGAAATAAAGCATTTTCCAAATCCCTTTCAATTCGATAGGGTAAAAAAATACTTTGACAAAGACTCATCCCAAACATTCTTGCAGAACTAGACAATTCAGCTCGATTTGAAGAACCAAACCTTCGATGTAATACCCCTTTGTCTCTTCTAATTACTGGAAGATCTAAAGTTTCAGGAGAAGCGTAGACATCAAACTCAAACATATAATCTCTTGACTGAGATAATCTTTCTTCACTGCCAATCGGATGTGAACCAATAAATCTTACTTGTAAGGGAGCGCAACCATCTCCAATGAGATATAAGCCTGATTTTTTATCAAATGAACATTCCGAGAATGGATCTTGAAAAAGATTTAGTTGAGAACTTTTAAGACTTCCAAAATTAAGATAAAGGACAACATTGACCATTGTAATAGATTAAGGGGTAAATATTCTTTTATAAATGTTTCTACTAAATAGTAGTATTTCAACTATTCAAAAGTATTATAAATAATTCTATCATTTACTCAATTTGATAACAAATGAGTATAATTATCCTAATCCTAATCTTTATTGCAAGTCTGGTTATCCTAATCAAAGGGGCAGATTATTTAGTTAACGGTGCCGCAGACTTAGCAGCATACTTTAAAGTTTCTCCAATCATAATCGGACTTACTTTAGTAGCATTCGGAACAAGTTTTCCAGAATTTATAGTAAGTTTAATTGCAGTTCTTACTGGAAGTCCAGACCTTTCTATCGGAAACATAATTGGAAGTAATATCGCAAACATTGGATTAGTGATTGGTGCCACAGCAATCATCATGCCATTGCTAGTAAAATCTAAAACTTTAATGTATGAAATGCCATTTATGGTGGTTTCAAGTACCTTACTTCTATTACTAGCTAATAACCATTATTTGTTTAATCAAGATACCTTCATTTTAGGAAGATTTGATGGGATAATTTTCTGGATAATTTTTGTTCTGTTCATAGCTTATATCTACAAATCAATAAAAGAATCACAGAAAGAGAAAGACGGAGAATTAAAATCAGTTAAGAAAGAGTTTAAAGTTGAGTTTAAGAAACATAAAAATCCGTTATGGAAGAATAGTTTGTTAATCTTATTTGGACTAATCATGGTTTCTCTTGGTGGAAGGTTGTTTGTTTATTCAAGTTCTGAAGGTGCCTTACTATTAGGTTTAAGTGAAGCATTCATTGGAGTTACGATTGTAGCATTAGGTACAAGTCTTCCTGAATTGATGACTTGTCTTG
The DNA here is from genome assembly GCA_043812455.1 of archaeon. GTDB lineage: Archaea > Nanobdellota > Nanobdellia > Woesearchaeales > GW2011-AR9 > JABHQR01. Next base: position 27,694 of record JBDRMB010000032.1, read on the forward strand.
TGGCTGCATGGAAAAAGGAAGGAGACATTGCAATTGGTGGCATTGTTGGTTCAAACATATTTAATGTTTTATTTGTTCTTGGTACAATAAGTATAATTAAACCAATTCAGTTAAGCCAGAGTTTATTGTTCCAAGATGGAATGATTATGATCTTGATGACTTTAATCTTTTTAATATTCGCTACTACTGGAAGAAAGATTAATCGATGGGAAGGAGCAGTTCTTTTACTGAGCTATTTAGCTTACATAGGATTTTTAATATATTCTTTATGAACGATTAGATTATTTTCAATAAGATTTATAAAATAACCCCCATCCAAATATTGTAAGGTGCTAGATTCTTGTTAGGAGGATAATAAAAATGTTAGAGTATATTGCAAAAAAAGCTGCTGATTGCAGAGCAAATATTGGAGATTGGTATTATGAACACGGAACTGAATTTAGTAGAGCACTGGGATTAAGTCTCGGTGTGGCAGCATTATTAGGAATTGCTTCAATGAGCTGTAAAGGTTATGTTGGAGCTGCTGAAGAAGGTCTTGAACCATTAAGAGAAGAATTCCGAACAGAATGTACTGAGGATAATTATAAATCTGGTAAAGTACTTGTTGACATCCTAAACAGAAGAGATGCTTGGTTAGAAAATAATGGATATAAGTGTGGTTGCGAAAGATGGGAATGTCAAAGGATGATTACAGGACCAGATGGATTATACAGGGCAGTATTCAATAAAAAGCTTACTTGTGGCCAAAAAGAAGAAAAATCAAAATAAATTTCTTATTTATTCTAATTACTTTTTCTTTTTCAAAACCTTTATAATACTTTAAATAAACCTAAGTAACATGGAAAAGGGTGATAAAGAGCTTAGATGGGAAATACAAGACGTTCTAGGCAAACAAGATTTTGAAAGTATCTATAAAAGCTTAGATGCTGACCTCAACAAATTCAAGCAAATTAAGAAGAAACTTGAGCCTAGCATGAACACTTCTGAATTCAAGAAAATAATTGATTATACTGAAAGCCTTAAAGAAAGAAGTTCCAGGTTAAATGCTTATGTAGCACTAATTCTGGCAAGCAACATTAAGGATAAGAAGTCAAGACAATTACAAAGTATGTTAGACAATCTTTCGATTAAAGCTTCTGACGCCAGCATGTTCTTAAGTCACTGGATGAAAGGTCTTGAAATAAAAGGGTTGAAAAAGTTAGATGATAAAAATGCTAATCGGCTATTCAAAAGCATTCCAGACCTTACTTACTCACTGCAACGTTCCAGAGAAGCTGCAAAATATACCTTATCTGAACAAGAAGAACGGATAATTCATAGAAAGGATAGTACTGGAGTAGAAGTTCTTAACGATATTTATGATTTGATTGTTAACGATTTTAAATATGAAGTGGAGTACATCGAAAAAGGGAAAAAGATCACTAAAATTATAGAAAACCAGCAGGAATTGATTAGTCTTGCACATAGTCCTAACCCCAAAATTAGAGAAGCAGCATACAAAGCATTATTCAAGATTTATAACAAAAATATTGACAAGTTTTTCTTAACTTATTCTGCAGTAGCACGCGATTGGAAGATGGAAGCAGAGTTAAGAAGTTTTACTAGTCCGATTAGCGTCAGAAATTTTGCTAACAACATTCCAGACAAAGCAATTGAAATTTTGTTAAAAGTTTGTTCTAAGAATGTTAAGATCTTTCAAGAATATTTTAGGATTAAAGCTAAATTATTGGGTATGAAAAAGCTTAGGCGCTGTGATATTTATGCGCCATTGCACAAAGATAATCAGAAAGAAGAAAATTATAGTTTTAAAGAAGCACAAGACATTATATTTGAAACCTTTGAAGAATTTTCTCTTGAATTTGCTAATAAAGCAAAGTTAATCCTGACAAACAAACATATCGATTCTCATCCTAGAAAGAATAAACGTAATGGTGCGTTTTGTATTGGTGTCACACCGAAAGTTTTACCTTATGTTTTAACAAATTATGATTACAAAATGAGGGATGTTTCTACACTGGCACACGAATTAGGCCATGCAGTACATGACATTTATGCTTCAGATCATTATCATTCTGCTGCTCATGCACCATTACCATTATGTGAAACAGCATCCACTTTTGGGGAAATGATTGTATTTGAAAAAATGTTGGCACGAATAGGGAATGTTGCAAAAGGCAAAGATACAAAGAAAGTAATAAATGAAAAAAAGAAAGCTTTGTTAATTGATAAAATTTCTGACTCTTATGCTACAATTATTCGGCAAAATTATTTTATTAAGTTTGAAATTGAAGCGCATGAAATGTTAATGAAAGGTTGTACTGAACATGAATTATCTGAACTTTATTTTAAAACTCTTAAAGAACAGTTTGGTGACAGTATTATTGTTAGCGAAGAATTTAAGCACGAATGGGCATTCATCCCACACATATTTCATAGTCCATTCTATTGCTATGCGTACAGTTTTGGTGAATTATTATCTCTAGCTTTGTTTGCAATGTACAAAAAAGAAGGTAAGAAGTTTATTCCAAAATTAGAAAAAGTTCTTATGGCTGGTGGTTCACAAGATCCAGTTAAATTGCTTAAGTCAGTTGGCGTTGACATTTATTCAGAAAAGTTCTGGCAAGGAGGATTTGATGTTGTCAATAGTTGGGTAAAAGAGTTAAAGAAAGGAGTTTGATTTTAATAAATAAAAAAGCATTTGGTTTTAATTATGGTAATGAAATATCATGGATTTACTTTAGATCCATTCCAAGAGAATTCAATTAAAGAGATTGAAAAAGGTAATTCAGTAGTAGTTTCTGCTCCAACTGGTAGTGGGAAAACTCTTATTGCAGATTACATTATAGATAAGAATAAGGATAAGCCTAACAGGATAATTTATACTGCACCGATTAAAGCTTTATCTAACCAAAAGTATAAAGATTTTTCTGAAGAGTACGGTAAAACAAATGTTGGATTAATGACTGGAGATATTGTAATCAATCCAACTGCTAAAGTTTTGATCATGACTACGGAAATTTACCGAAACATGGTTTTGACTAACGATGACTCTGTACGAGATGTAGTTTATGTAATTTTTGATGAAGTACATTACATCAATGATATCGAAAGAGGTTATGTTTGGGAAGAATCTATCATTTATAGTCCAAAAGAAGTAAGATTTCTTTGTTTATCTGCAACTATTCCTAACGCTGCAGAGTTTTCTGCTTGGATTGAATCAATTAAAGGCCATACAGTAAAAACTATCACTTCAGATTTTAGAGTTGTACCATTAAAACATTTTTTTTATGATTATGAACTTGGAATTACAACACTTGATAAAATTAAGCAGCGTATCAAAGATACTGAAGATATGCCCAGATATGAAAGAGTAATGGGTGGCAGAAAAAGACAAAGAATTAGAGTTCCTGAACCGGACCATGTTGAATTGATTAAAGAAATGGGAATGGAAAAATTACCTTGTTTGTTTTTCAGCTTTTCTCGAAAAGATTGTCAGGAGAAAGCTAAAAAATTATCTGAAACAAAACTGTTTGATAAAGATACTAGAGTTATTAGTTTTGTTAGTCAAGAAGTAAAGGATTGGCCAGAAGATATTAAGAAATTAAGTTCTACAGTGGTTTTACGTAACGCACTAAGTAAAGGTATTGCCTTTCATCATGCAGGGTTGTTACCAATAGTTAAAGAATTGGTTGAAGAACTGTTCTCTCGTGGTTGGATTAAAGTTTTGTATACTACTGAAACTTTTGCAGTTGGAATTAATATGCCAGCTAAAACTGTATGTTTTAACTCTTTAAGAAAATTTGATGGTATAAATTTCCGAGATCTTAATACCAAAGAATATTTCCAGATTGCTGGTAGAGCTGGAAGAAGGGGTATTGATGAAGTTGGTTATGTTTATTCAATGATTTTCCGACCGGCATTCAGATATCAAACTATTAAAAGGTTGACTGACAAAGACATCGAACCAATTAAATCACAATTTAAATTGTCTGTGAATACTGCCTTAAATATTCTCAATCGCCATACTGCTGATGAAATTGAACACATTTTACGACAGAGTTTCTTTTCTTATCAAAAGTATGGTGATAAGTGGGATGACGTTCCAACCCAGAAATTATTGTTCAGGTACAATAGTATTGTTAAAAAATTAAAAAAATTTGGTTTTGTTGATGAGAATAATAAATTGACAGACAAAGGAATTTTCAGTACCAACATATTTGTTGATGAGATGACATTTGGAGAAATATTTTCTACAGGAATGTACAAAGAAATGACAGATTATCAAATTCTTTTAATTTTAGGAGTATTAGTGTTTGAACCTAGAGAAAGGACAGAGTTCAAGAAAATTTTTCCCACACCAGAACTTGCTAAACTAAAAACTATATTACGACAAAACCCAGTTACTGGTAGGGAGAAAAAATTTGAAAACTTGGATGAAGTTACTGCTTTATTATTTCCGTTAATGAAAGGCCAAAGTTTCTTTGACTTGATGAAGAATACAAGTTTATTGGAAGGTGATTTAATCAGGTTCTTTGGGCAAGTTTTGGATCGGATTGGTCAAATCAAGAAAGCTGCTTCTGATTCAGAACTAGAATTGAGGATAGATAACGTCAAAGGTTATGTTATGAGCGCTCTGGAAGGGATTTATTTTGTTTGAGATTATATTGAATAAGAAAGAATTACTCGGTTAAAAGATTGAAACCGCACTTTGTATCATACTCTTTTGTCACTGAAACTAAAGCAATAGTATAATTGTAAAATGTCAGATAAAGATTAAAAAATTTTATTTCTTCATCAATAAGATTAGAAGCAGTAAGTTTAACATTCTCGTTAGCTTCAATTATCTTGTTCATATCTTCAGAAACCTTATTTGTAATCCTTGCCATTGACTTGAAATAAAACTCATGGTCAGAACAGTCCATCACCGTCTCGTCAGGAGGATGGATAATTATATTACCCTCATCTTCATTAATAACATAATTAATTTCATAAGCATCAAACACTTTTAATGTGACTTTTAAGGAATGTTCTAAATTTTCATTTAATTCTCCGACCCAAGCCTGATATCCAGGAGGTACGACCAAAGAATCAGATTCCATGTATTTCCTTGGTATTCCATCTAACTGTTGCACAGGCCGCCCTATTGGTTGTTCGATATGCAATTTTTCTACATTTTTCTTAAATTCCTGAAAACATAATTCATCTAACCTATCCTTTTCAGCACTTCTTTCAAATCTCAATTTAGCATCTGCAAGCATAACTCCCGCTAATGCTAAACTTGTTGTTGCAGTAAGAACCAGATTTCTCAAACTAGACATAATAAAAACCTCAGCTGGTATATATTATATAAATATTTATTCAGTGTAGTATTTATTATAATTTAAGAGTAAAACATTTAAAAAAAATAGTAGAAAATATCTATTCCACACCCCCAATTATGAGCTTGCTTGTAAACTAAATGGAGTTTTGACTTAAGGATGCAAATAGCAATTCTACGGTGCCTAACACAACGGCTTTGTAGAAATGCCATTAGTGTTTTTAGCATTTCTATAATATCCCTCATCGCTCTTTCAATATTATAAGCTAAAACTTTACAGAGTAATTCAATTTTCTGTGTTTTAAATTTCCTGGCTCTCATCTTAGAGCCATA
>JBDRMB010000033.1:0-11774 GCA_043812455.1 archaeon
AACACTGAGTTTGTTTAATCGATGAGAGTGCGTCAGCTACGCCACGCACTCACATCAACTTTTTCTAAGAACAAAAACTTTTCGCGAAAAAAAACTAAGAAACCGGGCTAAAGCCCGGGGTATTCTTTATTTGTAATAAAAAAAAATAAATCTTGCCTTTATGGTTCTTAACCAAAGGGGGGTGGGGTGGTGTAAGAAGTAAGTTCAAAGGCAAGATCTTAAATGTGAAAAAGAGAGGTGATGCTCAACCTCTCAAACACCTCTTTTCCTTAAACTAATTCTATACCTAATTCTCTGGTGAAAGTTGCAGCTTTCTGCTGTACTTTTTTCTGATCAATCTTGCCTAAGATCCATGGAGAGTTAACACCGGTAATGATTGTCATTACAGTAACTTTACCTTTCATGTTATCATCTACACGAGCTCCCCAAATAACGTTAGCATCTTCGTCAAGAGATTCAGTGATTAATTCACCAATTGTTGCAATTTCTTGTAATGTTAGGTCAGGTCCGCCACTTACATGGATCAATGCTCCTGTTGCCCCATCGTAATTGATATCTAGTAATGGGTTTGCTAAAGCACCACGTACTGCTTCTTCAATCCTGTTATTTGTGTCAGAACTACCTACACCAATAGCTGCTACTCCACCATTTGACATAATTGCTCTTACGTCAGCATAATCTAAGTTAACCAATGAAGGTACAGCAATCGTTTCTACAATACCTTTGATCATAGTTGCGATTAATTCGTTAGCTACTGCAAAAGCTTGTTGAATTGGTAAGTTACCAGCAATTTGTACTAATCTATTGTTATCGATTACAATAACAGTATCAGAAACTTGTCTTAGTTGTTGTAAACCAAATTCTGCTTTATCACATCGAGCTTTTTCAATGCTGAAAGGCATAGTTACAGTTCCAATAACAATTGCACCAGTATCTTTTGCTACTTGAGCTACTACAGGTGCAGCACCAGTTCCAGTACCTCCTCCCATACCAGCACAGACAAATACCATGTCAGAAGCTTTCAAAGATTCTTTTACTTGTGCTAATGATTCCTGAGCAGCTTCAGCTCCCCTGTTAGGAAAACCACCGCAACCTAAACCTCGAGTACAATCTTTACCAATTAAGTACTTTCGGTCAGCTCCAGTAATAGCTAAGTGTTGTTGATCAGTATTAGTTGCAAGAATTTCAGCACCTTTGATGCCTTTCTTATATAACCATCCTACCATATTGTTGCCGGCACCGCCAACCCCAATAACTTTAATGTTTGCCTGATTCAGGCTATCAAATCCCATGTCGTCAGATTGTTGATCCAACGCGTTTTCTACGATAAAATCCATTTTACACCACCTCGATTGTTTTTGTTTTATTGTCCCGAAAACTGGCACCCTACCAGCTTTTTGAGCATCATGTGTAATGCAAACTATATATTATAAGATAACAAATCTTATATATCTCCCTCACATTACCATCCTTATCACAATCGTGTCGAGAATTCGATCTACCGCCTTCAAGGAATTCAGAATTTTAGACTACTAAATAACACAAACAAACAACTACCGACAAAACACACAAGCTTAAATTTACCGAATACAAACTTTTGATCACATTATATTTCGAACAGAGTTCAAAATTTCTAAACAAACTTATTCAACAGAGAATACATTTAAATTTATAAGCTTTATTGCTCTGAAAAATATGCTTTCTAGAAGTTATTTCATTTAACGTTTCTCTTTTTTGTCGACGAGAAAGATGATTATTAAAAACAGAAATTATTATTTGTTTTACTGGTGGGGGGTTAAAAGAAAATTAATCCTTTGACACCTCTTCAGCAACAATTCTTTCAGCAGTTTCAAATAATGTTTCACCACTGTTCTCAGCTTCTTTAATTATCTGTTGAAGGCGTCTTGGAATAATCTCTTTTAAGTTCTCAATAACATAATCAAAGTCTTTTCCTTGTACTTCACACATTGATAAAAATACCCCACCAATATTTATCACATAATCAGGCACATAGGTTATTCCTTTTTTCTTCAGCTTTATTACAGATTGTAAACCATCAACCAACGGGTTATTAGCAGCCCCAATTATTAAATCACAGTTTAATGCCCGAATATTCTCGTTTGTCAATACCCCACCACAAGCATTAGGTGAAAATATGTCACATTTGACACCATAAATCTCATCTGGACTTACGGTTTTAATACCAAATTCATCTTTAACAGCTTGTAAACTCTCAGCATCAACATCAGTTGCAATCACTTCAGCTCCTTCTTTTACTAACCTTCTTATCAGATCTCTTCCTACACTACCAGTTCCTTGAACAGCAACAATTTTGCCATTCAAACTACAATTTCCATGTTTCCATTTACACAGCTCTTTCATTGTAAGCAAAATACCAAAAGCAGTAGGAATAGCAGTATCCCCTAAACCATATTCTAATCCATCTATAAATTCTGACTTTTCTGCCATGAATTCAATATCTTTAAGGTTAATATTCATGTCAGTCCCTGTTTGGAACCTTCCATTAAGAGTTTGAACAAATTTACCAAACCTTCTTAGCATTTCTGGAGTTTTCTGTGTTGCAGGATTACCCACAATTACACCTTTCCCACCGCTATAACCACCATTAAACTTCTTTCCAACAACAACACATTTTTTGGTCATAGCTTTAACTAACTTGGTTGCATCTTTTATTCCATCTTCAACATTAGAATAATTTAGCATTCTGGTTCCACCATTTCCCTTATCACCATAAGTTGTGTTTAAAGCAATAATGAAAGTACAGCCAGATTTTTTATCGTGCTGAATATGTAATTCATTACAATTATTTTTATCCATAAGTTCTTGTATTATTTAAATCACCTTTTCTGAGGTTATAATTCCTCTTTTGCATAGTTCCTTCTTTAGAAATGCATACCAATCGTCACCGGATATATTATATCTTTCACAAAGCTGGTTAATTTCTTTCTGTTTCTTAGAGGTAGGATTTTCCAACATTTCAAGACAAAACTTAGGTTCAAGATTTAGCAATGGCAGAATGTAACCTTCCACTCCTTCAGATTTAAAACAAAGACGTTCCCAACCCTGAAAGATTGGAACGCCCAACCCAGATTGAACTAATTTCTTTGTGAAATCAGCAGAACCACTAGCTTCTTTTATTCCTACTATATTTCCTAACTGACAAATCTTAGCAATTGTTTTAAAACTAATTGAGTTCCCAGAAATTGCTTCTTCATTGTAGATGAACAAAGGAATATTTACTTCATCCTTAACTCTCTTGAAATGTTCATAGATCTCTTGCTGAGAAATATCTTTTTCAAACGGAGTTGTAATTACAATAGCATTTACACCAAGGGATTTTGCTATTTTTGCCTTTTCGATAACTTTTTCGGTTGTTTTAAATTCAACTCCAGCATAAACTGGGATGTTTGAATATTTAACTGTGAATTTAATCATATCTTCAAACTGTTTATCAGATAACGCCCATCCTTCTCCTGAACTCAAGGTTGGCATTAACGCAGAAGAGTATGGACTAGTATACTCAACTAACTTTCTTACACTTTGTTCACACACATTTCCACTTTTATCAATTGGAGTAACCAGTGGAGGAATTATTCCAGAAATCATATTCGCACCTTTAAAGATCTTTGATAGTGTTTCTCTAATTCTTCAGGAAATGACAGTTCCTCATCATCGCCTACAAGCAATTTTACTGGTAAATCCCCCACAAGTAAAGTTGGATCCACAGTATAGAGAATACCTTCTTTAGACATGGCCATTCCTAATGTAAGCTTACCAAACAATGGAAGACAGGCTAAATTAAACTCACTTAAAGAAACTTGTACATCATTATTACTGTAAGGAATCCTTTTTATCTTCATCATGGTGTGTAATCTGTCCATGAATGGATAATATTCAGCTTGTTCTTCATCAGTGAAACAACTCCAAATGACATCGTCACATTTTCCAACTTGCTCCAAACTCATTGTAACAGATTGGTTCAATCTTTTAACAAAAAAATTCTTACAAGCAATTCTTATTTTCTCATTTGGACTGTGCATTCCTAAAAAGACAGAGGCATCAATAAATTCTATCATCGTTCTTCACCTCCAACTTCTCGTCTCCACTCATCTTTACATTCGTGGTAAAGATCCCTTAACTTTGATACTTCTTGATGACCGTTGAATGCTTGGATCTCTCCCCTTACTTCATCATCACAAGAACCACAGTTAGATGACATTCTATTTCTAGATAGATTTTCATCACTTAGGCCCACAAAGAGTTTACCTTGAGTATTTTCCATTCCTAAAAGTTCAGCTGTTTGAATAAGAACTTCTGCAACACTCCACAACTGGGGTGGCCGATACTCACCGTTCTCCCAAAGTTCTTCGATAATTTTCCCCTTGGTGACAAATACAGGCTCAAAAGCTATCCGTGCTTTTACCCCATATTTTTCAGCTTTCGCTAATACGTGCGTTGCTGTGTTTACTGCTTCTTCAATTCCTTCAGCTTCGCTAAGGGTATGTGGTTTGATAAGAACATAAGATACAAAATCAACGCCAGCATCACTACACATTTCTAATGCTTCATCTAAATGAAACTCAGGAGTTCCTTTTCTTAATACTTCATTTCTTAAATCAGGATTTACGGTTTCGTAACCTAAAGCATATTCTAATGTTTGGTCTTCTCTGAGACAACTTTTAGCTTCTGCAAGTTTTTCTGTTGTAATATATTGCCTTCGTGCTTCTGTAAGAACTCTCTTAACACCTTTAACTTCTGCAAGAGACTCCAGTAATGATTCTCTTAAATTAGGAGATATTTCCCTATCATTGTAAAAATTACCTAAAGTCAACATGTCAAAATGTATGAAGTCCATATTTCGGAGCGTTTCTAAAGATTGTCTATGTTGAGTTTCAATATTTCTTTCGTTAACCTCTGGATTAGAATAATGTGCAAAATCACACATAGTACAACCCTTACCTTTTTTATCATATTCACAACCAACAGTACGGTATACAGTCATTAATCTTTGACCTAGTTCTCCATCTATGTTGATTGGACTAACAGTCATGTAAGCAGGGGAATTTAACCCAGTTTTTTGATTATTCATTTTTTTATCACCTTCAAGTGATAAATAATCAAAGAAGCATATTAATTTATGTCGTACTAAAATAGTACGAAAAGTTTAAATAGCACCAAAATAAGCTCAAAATATGGACATAGAAATACTCAGAACAATAGGATTAACGGAAAATGAGATCAAGATCTACTTATACCTACTAAAAGCAGGCTCCAATACAGCCTATAAAATCAGCAAAGACACTAACATTTACAGAGTCCATGTTTATGATAAATTAGAACAATTGATGAACAAAGGTCTTGTTACCTCTATTTACAAAGGGGCAAAGAAGCATTTTCAAGCCACAAACCCAAACAAATTAAAGCAATATCTAGAAGATAAAAAAAGAACGTTAGAAGTCCAAGAAGAAAACATCAACAATCTTATGCCTGAATTAGAAGCTTTAACCCTTCTGCCAAGAGAAGATACTTTTGTTGAAGTCTTTAAGGGCAAAGAAGGATTGAAATATTTCTTAAAAGATATCATCAAAACCAAAGAAGAAGTTTTGGTTACAGGTATTGATGACGCCAAATATCAAGAAGCAATTCCTATTTTCATGAAACAATACTTTAGAGAACTGAAACTTAACAAAATCAAAGAGAGAATTATTACTCTAAAAAAGAAAGGGATTTTCTTGTTCAAACAAGATTTAGCTCCTACAACTAATTATCGTTTTCTTGAAGAGAAACAGTTTAATCCAACTAACACTTTTGTTTATGGGAATAAGGTTGTTTTAGTAACTTGGGGCACGCCGGTAACTGCAATTATGATTAAGAATAAAGGCATTTCAGAAACTTACAGAAACCATTTTGAGCATTTGTGGAAGATTGCAGAGAAAAAGAATTGAAAGAAATTAAAAAATCACCATTCTCCCTTCACATAAACACCAGCATTTACACTAAGTTCAAGTCCAGCAACTTCAACTACATCCACGCCAGCACCAGCTTCAAAATGGTCATCACCAACACCAAATCTCAATTTCTCCTGAGCAAATGTAGGTCCATCTAATCCTAAATCAATCAAGCCTTCCACACCAACATGAAACATTGCCCTTTCATTTATTGGCAAATCAATATTAGCAACTCCAATCAATTCAACAGGAACTTCGCCTGGACTAACAGTTGCTAAACCATACAAACTTAATGGACCTGTTCCACCATAAGCCTGTACTCCAGCTCTTGGCGAAAAGAATTTTCCACTAACTGAATATTGGCCTTCTAATACCAAGTCCCCATTTGATCCTAAATTGTAAGTAAGGTCCACCAATCCAAAATCACTAGCTTCAGCACCTTCTTGACCTAAAGTATAGTTCAAATTACCAAAGTTTCTTGTAAATAGTCCAAAACCAGCACCCAAATAAGTTGTAGTTTTAAGGTCTGTTACAGCACCATTGTATCCAACCATAGTTTCAACTGAACCATGAGTTGGCACTTCCTTTTCTTCAGCAGCAACACTTCCTGCTGCCAATGCTGTTCCTAAAAGAACAGCTCCTATTGTATTTTTTATTGTCATTTTAATCCTCCCTTTTTGTTTGTTACTACTAGTGGGTGGGACAGAGCATTTAAATATTTCCTACTACAATAAGGTAGTAGAATGAAATTTACTCAGAAATTAAAGGATATTGGCCTTACAGAACGAGAAGCGAAAGTATACTTGTTCCTATTAGAATACCAAGAAGCCAAAACAGGAATTATCTGTTCTAAGCTAAATATACCTAATTCACACATTTACACAATATTGGAAAAGCTCCTTAACAAAGGGATTATCAGCTTCAAGATTGTAAATAATGTTAAGATATTCAGACCTGTTGATCCAGAAAGCCTTTACGCACTTTTCAGAGAAAAGGAAAGGAAACTTGAACAAGAGAAAAAAGATCTAAAGAAATTTATTTCGAAATTGAGAAAGATTGAAATCAAAGAAAAGAAAGAGAATGATTTCAAATATTTCGAAGGGATTAATGGTGTTAGATCAATGTTTACTGAACTTGCAGAAAGTCTTGTTCCAAATACTAAGTTATATATAGCATCTGCTCCAATTGCTTATGAAAAATGGAACGCTTTTTTACTTGAATTATTTCAACCCATAAGAATTAAGAAAAATGTTCTGTTGCAACTTATAGTCCCAACTAGGTTAAAAAAGCATGCTTTAGAAAGAGAAAAACTTCAACCAATTGAGATTAAATTTTCTGATGTAGAAATGGAAGCAGAATTTGGTGTTACTGGAGAATATGTTTATTTCTTAAGTTTTGGAGAAAAGCCTTATGCTTTGTTGGTTAAAGATAAAAATTTAGCAAGTACGCAAACTAAAGTTTTTGAAATTATGTGGAAAGAAGCTAAGAACTAACTACCACTCTTCCCCTTCATCTTCTTCGTCTTTCTTACGAAGATTCTTGACAACTTCTTTCGCCTTTTCAGCTAAAGATTTAGCAGCAGGTACACTTTTCTCAGCTACAAACTTACCTGCTTCTTCAACATTGGTCTTGATTCCTTTCAGATTCCTTGCTACAATAGCAGAATAGTTGCCAAAATATTTGTCAGGGTCTCTAACTCTAGCTCGCCATTTGCCAAAATATGTCATCAATTCCAATGGATATCTGGGAGGTTTTTCAGGAACATATTTAGGATAACCTATCGCAACAATTGCTTGCGCCCGGGCTTCTTCAGGTATTCCTAAAGTTGCTTTTAATCTGTCTTCGTCAAAAGCACCCACCCACCGAGTACCCAAACCAAGAGAATAAGCTTCCAGAAGCATATTTTGTACAGCTGCTGCACAGTTTTGGATAGAAAATAAGTTTCTTCCTCGTAAACCATAATAACGTTCGACTTTTTCAGGTTCTGAACATACAACAATCAAGACTGGTGCTACTGCAATTTCATATTGTTCCATAGAAATTTCTGCAATCTCATGCTTCTTGTCTTGATCCATCACGACAATAAATTTCCAATCTTGTAAATTTCCAGAACTAGGTGCATGCCTGCCAGCATCTATAATACGAGAAACTTTGTCCCAATCTACTGGTTTTGGTAGGAATTCCTGAATATTTCTTCTGCTTTTAATTATTGGGAGAAGATCTTCCATTTATGCACCTCTTTTTAGCTATTAATCTTTAGAGGTTTTTATATTTTGCTACTGTGTAGTCTGAGAAATTGGCTTGATTAATGTTTTGCTAACTCCTTTAACAATTCAAGATCTTCTTTAATTGCTGCTTTACCAGCTAGTTCCATCAATTTGATTTTCCTTTTTTCTTCTGGAGTTAAAGATTTTTTAGTTTTCATTACTTCACCTCTAAGATGATCTTCTTTATATATTTTACTAGATCTTCTTCTGAAATTTTAATTAAATGAGGACTTATCCAATTTTTAATTCCATTAAAGGTTATTTTACTTTCATATTCTGCAACCTTAATAATGAAAATTACTGCCTCTTTATATTCTATCTTAAAATGGAAGCCCATAGTAAACAAGATGATTTTAGCATAGATATGGGCAGTTCTCTTATTTCCATCATTAAAATGGTGCCTTCTTGCAAACTCTTTGTAAACGAAAGCTCCTACTGAAACTGGATTATTTGAATTTTTTATTTGATAATTGTAAATTTTGTGAATGGAATGGTGCAATCCTCCTTCATCCCTTATTCCTTTTTCCCCACCACTTTCATCAATAATAGCTTCGTGAATTTTAGCAATTATTTGAAAAGTTTCATCTACAAACTCTTTACTCACTCTTGCTTCAACCATCTGAAAATATAATACTTCCCAGAATATAAAATTATCTACTGAAATCTTCCTAAAAAATCAATATACAGATCCATTTAAATCTTCAGATGTTCAACAAATTTTTGGTCTTGTTCAATATCATAAAACAACCCATACAAAGTATCTGCCTGAGTTCTAAGTAAATGCACATAAAGAGCAAGTTTACAGTTTGGAACCAAATTTGACCTAAACAAATCACTAGCTGACATCCATTCAGGTTCACCAACATCCTGTTCTTTTCGAGTTGGAATCCCGTCAATTAAGCCAGAGCAAAGATATAATTCACCACCAAGAACATTTCCTTTTTTGTACAATAGTTCAACGTCAGATACTTTTACATCAAATTCTTCTGGCAATCCCCTCTTTAAAGCCTGAAAACAATCTTCGCCTTGTTGAAGTTTTTCACCAGGAAATCGATATCTTCCAGCAAACAGTTTTCCCCTGGGGTCAACATACACCAAATAAGAGTCTAAACCTGGTTCTTTAGTAAGAACTGCAAGAACTGAATCGATTGTATCAGTTCCCATTTTCACTGAAAATACTTCTGGAACATCTTTAAATCGTCATGGAAACAATCAACTAATTTAGAATAAGATTCGCCAACTGGCATCCAACCAAAATCAGTATGTTCTTCACTTAACACCACAGAATTGTTCAATGGTTTGCAGAAGAAAGTTATCATCGTAATTTGCTGACCATCATCTCTAGTAAAATGATGAACACGTAATGGGTTAAGAACATCTATCGCCAAACCAGTTTCTTCCAAAGTTTCACGCTTAAGACCTTCAAACGGATCTTCACCCAGATTTAATCTTCCACCTGGTATCTCCCAAACACCTGGAGAATGCGGGTCAATAGGTCTTCTTTTGATAAGCAGAAGTTGGTTAAAATCATTAACTATGAAAGATTTTACTGCAATTGCTGATTCCATGATTTTATCAAGCAATGGTTTGTTATAATAGTTTTTCTAAACTAGAGACTTTATTTCTTAGCCTTGATCCCCAGCAAACTTATCACAAACACTGCCAAGTACATAACTAACCCATAAACACAAACTGGCAATCCTAACAAATTAGAACAACCACCTACTGGACAAGTCTGTGCAAACAGTTCTGTGTAAGATAAGTAACCAGAGAACAAAACACCAGCAATAGAAATGCCGAAAACTATCTTTAACGCTAAATCTTTATTGAATTTCATAACTGGAGAGAATATTGTTGGGTATTTAAAATGTTACTTTACAATTTAAAGTCTAGCTTCCAGAGGCACATAAACAGGTTTGGCTTCTGGATTTTCTCCTGTAACCAACCTTTTAATGTTTGATAATGACAATTTGGTTTCTATGTTGTCAGGAAGCATTATAATGCCTTTATGTTCATCAAAGACTGGCCCGATTTTTCCAAATTCAGAAACAGTAATCCCAGTTAATTTGTAAGAACCGTCTGAACCAATGAAAAGAGGTTTAAGAAAAACTTTGTAAGTATTAAAGGAAACCAACCTAACACTCTCTTCAACAACTCTCATATAGCCTAAAACTTCGTCAACAAAACCTTGAGAAGCATCTTCTGGAAGATGTTCTATGAATTTTAAGTACATTGGTTGTTGTTGATATCTTGGTGGGTCCATTATTAGATCACTATAGAGGGCGGAAGTAGATTATTTAAAAAACTTCTGGTTTAGTATATACAGAATATGTTTACTTTCTACTCAAACTTACAGTTAAACCAACCACATCAACTAGAATTACATTACATCTTTGCGCAATTTCCAGTCCAATCGCTTTCTTATTCATCCCTTCATCTGCTTTTTCGCTAACAAAAGAACGTAAAAGTTTGATTTTGATTAATCTATGTTTCTTTAGAACTTGTTTAATGTGTTCAACCGTTTCTTCAGTTAAACCGTTTTTACCAATGATAACTACTGGTTCTAACTTTTTCGATTCTAATTTTAATTTTTCTATGTCCATTTTTATAAAAGAATTAAATTATAAACAAGATTATTGAAACAAAAATCAATAACATGCCAGATCCAATACAAGGATAAGCAATCTGTTCGCCAAGAGTGATATTTTTATAATTTTTTAATCTGCTAACTACAAAATGAGCAATGTAAGAAATTTTTTCTTGTAAATCAGCAAATAAGGCATTTACCTTATTATTAAATTCTTTCATATCCATTTTTGTAGTACCTAAGTATTATAAAAGAAAATAATAATTTAATATTATTTAAATTTACTCTTTATTTTCAGCTGGAGCTTCTTCTGCAGGTGCACCTAACGGTTTAGCACCGGCTTTCAAAACTTTCATGTTAATCTGAGTAGTTTTAACAAAAACTTTCTCACCAGCTACAGTTCTCCTCCTTAGAAGACCTTTCTGTTTAGTTTTGTTTCTCTTCTTTCCAGAAAATCCAACTCCACCTTTAATCATGACCCTTTTTCTTGGCGTTTGAATACCTTTTCTCATCGGAAATCCACTTTTGTCAGAACCGCCAGTTATCTGTAGTTCATAACTTTCAAGTCCGATAGAATCTCCAGAAATTTTGTCACCGATATTTTTTCTCATTAAAGCCTCAGCTTCGTTGCCTTTTAGCTCTATTTGATGACTTTTTCCATCTTTAGTGGAAATATTTACTTTAAAACTTATGTCTGTTGCCATTTTTTTCCTCCGTTCCCGAGACTTAAGGAATTATTATTCCAAGCTTAATGCTTATCTCAGCTACAGTTCTATATTTGGAGTGTATTTATAAAGTTATTGTGGAGAATGCTCTGTCGGACAACTCTTAACTGAATTTTTAATATCCTGATTATTTTCTCCACATTTAATTTAAAACTTCAAATCTTAGTAATTAAAGAGAGTTTATTCTCTTATTAGCGTATTTTTTCATACGCTCATAATTAATGAA
>JBDRMB010000034.1:0-36594 GCA_043812455.1 archaeon
CAGAACTAGCAATTTCATTAAGTCTTTGTAATACTCTTTCCTGCTTTCCACTTAAACTTTTATAATCAAGATATCTTCCAATATTTTCATCTAAAGCAGGAGAATAACTTTCTGAAATTAATGTTCTTCCTTTTGGACCAATACTAAATCCTAATTTATCAGAATGAAGCACTAATCTAACCATCATAATATGTGGCTCATCTCCAGCATGATCTTGTAAATCAATTTCTTCTCTATCCATAGCATCCAAAGCTCCATGCTCATAAATAACTCCTGTGCCTAAATCATAAGCTAATGCACTGGTATTAAAATCGCATGAAACTAAACTTGTCTCTAATGAAACTGGAAATTTTTCTCTGCCACCATTTCTGATTAAATTAGCGTTAGAAAATCTCGACACATCCATTTCAAAATCACTTGTTGGTCTCAATTTAACTGTTCCAAATCTATTATAAAAGACATTGTTTTCTCCTTTGAAAACTGTTCTGAAATCAATGGGTTCACCAGAATCATCAACAAGAATATCAAAATCTTTAACACACCCATTTCTTTCATATAATTCTTTTATAATTGGATCTCTAACTGCTCCACCCCATAAATAACATTTTCTTCCAGATAAAACTTCACCAAATACATGATTCAAATAATCTCTATGAGGATTAGTTTCTAACTCTCTTTGAACTGCTTTTACTAATCTTTCATCTTGTGTAGTTTTTACTTCCATAATACTCTTAAAAATGTCATTCCATTTATAAATCTTTCGTTTATAGTCACTACTTAGTGATAAATATAAATCAAACCATTCTATAACTATTAACATTGCTTCGCAGAAAACTATTAACACACTACTAAACCGAAATCGCTTCGCTTTGGCTTAACGCACATCATCGTATAATGGGATTATATGGCTACGTTTCACTCCGACCCAAATTTTCTTCTTATCAGAACATTCCATGAATTCCATTAGAAAACTATAGATGCTAAGCCCGACTGGGAGCCACTCATCATTTATCAATAAGATTGTAAACTCTTTCGGGTGCTACCAATTTCGGTCGACAAAAAACTCCGCTCACCATCAAAGGTCTGCTACGTATAACACGAATTATGCGGTTGCGTTACTCGGGGCATCAAAGCCCCTGCGTTACTCACCCAAATCGTTTAATGTTGCTACGCAACTTAAACGACTTCGCATAATTCGGATGTTATACTCAATTATTTCAGTGCCTTTACGTCGACAAGGCAGTGCTTTTTTATTCCAAACTCGATAAATAAATCTCTGCACGTAAAGATAAACCTGTGCTTCTTAACGGGACTGACTTCGTTTAAATCCATAAGAAAAAAGAATACGGAAATTACTTCGCAACTATCCTATAACGAGATTTAAACGGCTCGTCTACACTCAACCCAAATTTTGCAAATTGAATTAAAAAAAGAGGGGCTTAAGTTAAAGAAAAAAATTAAAAAACTTTTTAATCATGATCTTGATTGAATGGCTGATTCTAATGGCCCTTCATCACATTGTGCTCTTACTGCAAAATGCTTTGCATAACGAATTTGTTCTGACAGATCACCTACGCCTTCATTAATAAATCTTGTATGTGTTTCAAATTGCCTTTTCATACTTCCCCTGTATGCTTCCTCAAGTGGTGTAGCTGACACTCCATGAAATTCTATACTAGATTTTAATCTTTGGAAATTTTCATCACTCATTCCCACACCATTATTTAGATACCTAATGTCAGTATTTCTTACTGGAGAAGCACCTTCTTCAACAGCACTTTTTAAGTATGCTAAGTCCAATCCATTTTCGGTTGCAAATTCTCTTGCTGTGGGCTCATGAAAAATATTACCTCTTCGTACAAATGTTAAATGTCTTGCGTAATCTGAAGAAACATTTCCTGAACTTTTAGGTAATAAGTCTTTACTCTCATATCCTCTAAGAAAAGCATCTACCATATTACCAACTGCGCCAGATTCTCTCCATTTATTCCAAAATCTTTGATCTTTAACTTTACTTTGATTAACCATTTTTCTTAACCTCTCATCAATTAAATTATTGTTATTTTAAGCATAAAATGGATAGTCCTTTATAAATGTTTTGGTTAATTCACTACTATTAAATAACGAATATTAAATTTAAAAATGAACCTCCCTGGACTAAAGTCCAGGGTATCTCGATAGTGGAATTTGCTTGCTCCACGCGTTATTGCTTTGAGCAATGTAATGCTTAATTGTATCTGCAGTAACATTGCCCACACTTCTGAAGAATTTACCTGGACTCCAGAGATGTCCTGTTCTAAAGTATCTCCTGAGCCAAGGATGTTTCTTAAACAGTGCATACGCACTGTAGCCCTTCAACAACTGAAGGGCTTTGCTAACGCAAATAGTTGGTGGTATCTCGATAAAGAGATGTATATGGTCTGGCATAACTTCAAGCTCATAAATATGCATACCATATTTTTGCGCTGCAACGCGCAAAATTATTTCACAATCTTTCTTGACCCATGGAAATTTAAATGGATCCCAAGACCACTTTGGTTTCCACACTAAGTGGAAAGCATTTTGCCCAACTGCGTGGGCAAAACTTGTTAATCCTTTTTGCATAGAAAACACCTCGCAAGTTTTTTAAACTTGCGCAGTATAGCTAACACTGAGTTTGTTTAATCGATGAGAGTGCGTCAGCTACGCCACGCACTCACATCAACTTTTTCTAAGAACAAAAACTTTTCGCGAAAAAAAACTAAGAAACCGGGCTAAAGCCCGGGGTATTCTTTATTTGTAATAAATTAAAAGGAAAATCCAGCAACGTTTGATTTTTCCATTTTTTCTTTAATCCTATTCTTTATTATATCATCTTCAAGTAATGCATCCATTAGCAAATCAAAACTTCTTCGCTTAGTTATTTCTTGCGATTTTTGAGTTTCCATTTCCATAGCATACTTTAAGTCAAGAATACCACCACATTTATTACAATGTTTGCTTCCATGAGAATTAATCATGTCACAACGTGGACAAATCTGTGGTATTAATTTATTTTCTGATCTGCTCTCATCTGTTTTAATACCATTCATCATTAATATGGCATTGTCAACTTCTCTACCACTCATGTGAACATAAGTTGCAGGCATATCACTTCCTTGTATCCAACCAAAATATTGGTTCATCTGAAATTCAGTTAAGTGATTAGCCATGAAAGTTGCTCGAGAATGCCTAAAAATGTGTGGATTAGATCTTTTCTTAATTCCAGCTTTCCTGAACAATTTTTGTAATAACTTAATTATGTTAGAATAGTTCATAATCTTGTTATGATTTCTTTTACCATAATTTATCCATAAGAAAGCATTATTATTATCTTTATCTGGGTGGTTAGCTAACCATGTTGATATATAGGGAGTACTAGAAATTAATCTCATTTTTCTAGAACCAGTCTTTCCTTGTACTGATATTCTAATCCCATATTTATCAAAAATAACATTCTTCAATTTAAGATTACCAATTTCACCAACCCTTGCTCCAGATTCCCATAGTATGGAGACGAAAGCTTTGTCTCTGGGATGCTCAGCAGTATCTATTAGTAATTTTACCTCTTTGTCGGTAAGCAAATCACCTTCAGAGGGCAATTTCTTTTCAGATCTGCTCATCCTTATGTTTATCCAGTTTACAATTTCTGGAAATTCTGAAGTTCCTTTCAGCCATTTATAGAATCTTCTTATTATAACCTTGTAAGTTTGTTTTGTCCAAGGTGATAAATCACTTTGTTGAATTTTACTAACAAACTTCTTGAGGTCATCAATCGTTGCTTTATCTAAGTCTTTATCTAATTTTTTAGCCACAGATCGCATTATTTCAATATATTTCATCAATCTTGGTTTAGATAAGTTCTCTAAAACAAGAGCATCATTCATTTGTAGAATAAGCTCCTTGTTTCTTTCAGAAATTTGTGCTTTTTTTAGTCCTCGAAGTGCTGCCAGGTAATTCTTTTCGTAGTTATGTATACCCATCTTTATATCCTCCAAAGAACTAGCAGTATATAAACGCCGTAGCCACTTTGTGGCTATGCGGACGTGGAATTATAATATAACGCCAACGCCCGGATTTGAACCGGGATATCCTTGCGGAAACAAGCTCCATGGTACTATCCTGTATTTCCAGGCTAACGCCCACTTTTCTAAAAAAGTAGTTTGCGCAGTACCAGATTGTGCCACGCTGGCAAATTAAAAATGGCGGTGGCGTGATTTGAACACGCGACCTTCACGTAACCCAGTTATAAGGAGCTAATCATCGGTTAGGAAAACCTCATTGCTCATCCTTATGAGCCTCGTCTCGTAGCTAGCAACCAGTACTAACCACATGTGACGCTATAACCAGGCTTAGCTACACCGCCATTCAAGGCAAAAAGAATAAAGTCCTTATAAAAAGCTTTTGTTTCTAAGATAGAGCTTTCTTGATCAAACCCTGAAACTCTTGCATCTTTTCTTCGGAATAATCCTTCACGTTGCTGGCATCTAAAAACACCCCATGACCATCATCCTTAAACCGTGGGATTAAATGAATGTGAGCGTGAGGAACTTCTTCGCCCATTACCATAGAAAAAACATAATCAACACCAAAAGCTTTCTTGATTGCATTTGCAACTTTGTTAACAACCTTAGAATAATTTTCTTTAACATCCCAAACCCAACGGTAATGTTTTATCGGAACTACTAAAGTATGTCCTTTATTCAAAGATCTGATATCTAAAAAAGCAACAAAGTTATCATCCCGGTAAACTTCATATGCTCCAGACATTTCCTTCCTTGCAATTGCACAAAATACACAGTTATCAGCCATTTTATTTTACCTTAATTTATCTTGATTATTTGTTTAATGTTTTGCCTTTTTATCGTTAATTCTCGGAAGTACTTGTTTTTTAAGAGTATCTTCTTTAGGTTCTTCAACTTTTTTAGCTACAGCTTTCTTAGCACTAGTTTTCTTTTTAGGTACATGTTTCTTTGCAGAACTTCCAGTAACTGGAGCTTCAACTTTTTCCTTAACTGGCTCTTTATTAGATTCATTAATATGTTCTTTAACAGGTTCAGGAATTTTAGCAATTACTGTTGGCATTTTTCCAGCAGAACCTTTCTTAGTAGAACTATTCCGTTGCATTTGCCGTGAACTACCATAACTGAACCAATCACTTCTAGTTATCGGATGAAAATGTTCAGCTTCGTCTTTCAAGATTTTTGCAGTAGTTTCTTTTACTGCTGCAATTTCTACTCTAACCCCTTCAGCCTTCAAATGTCTAACCAATTCAACATAATCTGAATCACCAGACATGATAATAATGGTATCAACTTTAGAAGCTAATTGTGTTGCTTTAATTGATAATGGAATATCTGCAGACTTGTGACATGGTACAACCATCCCATAATATTTTTCATGTAACCGTTCAGCAAATTTTGAAGAAATATTTTTTCCTTCTCTAAAATAAATAAAACGGTTCAACCCTCTTCCATTAAGTAACCTTGGGATTAAAGTATCAAAATTAATCATAGTATTAGTATTATTAGATAATTCATGGATACTACGCTCAATATTATTTCCATCACAAAGAATTGCTACAGATTGGTTAATTTGAATTTCTTTATTATTTGTCATCACACATCACCTTTTATTTTTACTTTTGATTTTAATATTGTTATAATTAAGCTAAAGAACACAAGGATATTTAAGCCTTACTTAAGAATTACTTAATCTTAACCCACTTATCATCTTTCTTAACATACTTTTTCTTAACTGCAGACCAAGCAACCTTGAAAGCAATGATTTCATCTCCTTTATACTGCTCATAAGCATGATTAAAAGCTTCTAAGAATATCTTCTGAGCGTGTTTAGGCAAATTATCCTTAACAGAGTCTGGTAAATCTGTAACTGTTTTGTATGGCATTTTTTAGAAATATAAACAAACTGCCTAGGTCCGAAGTTTCACCCCGAAAGTGTCACCAAAAACTCCGAAGAGTCTGAAGGTCAACAAACGAAGATCAATTCTCCCCTAGACAATCAGTTAATTTATGATTAAAGTATTTTTCTTTTAAGTAATTTTCTTTTCATTAAAAAGTTGTAACAAAGTTTATAAAAAACAGAAATAAGTTGGCATATAGTGGTTCTTTGAGGCTGAAAAATATGGAAAAACCAACCAGCCTGATTAATAGTAATATTGACATTGGCAAACTAGTTCTAAGACTTTCATCTCAGTATGAAAAGATCAGAAACGATCCACTTTACATGGTTGTTGAATCAAATCTTAAGGTCGCAGATAGAATGAAAGAAGATGATCCTGAAACTGCTAATTCTCATGTTGATATTTATGGATTAGTTTTATTGATTAACAGAACTAGTGTCTTGTCTTATGGAAATCCAAAAACCAAAGTAACTTTAAAATCTCTTAGAAATGAACTCAAGAATAAGAATCCAGAAGGTATTACCAACTTATTGGACAAAGTTAAAATCATAGATTGTTACAGACAAGATTGTCATGATGGTCCTGAGAAAGATAATGATAAGATTCAACTAGCGCTTACACACTTAAAAGAAAATATTCATTATCGGCGATTAGGATATGGCAGGGGGACATTTTATGATGGTAAATTAGTTGCAGAAGTTTTTAATCAAGCAAAAGAATATTTTGCAGATAAAAGAAAATTACGAAGTATTAAGCCAAGCACTCGTATTGCATTACCTCTAACAGCTTAATCTAAAGGACTAATTTCTTGACAGTTAAGATTTAACACTTTTTCTTACTGTCCAGAATAATCTTCCTGCTGCAATAAAGACGCTTAACGCTGCTAACAGAAACCACCAATCTTCATTTCTAACCAAACCAATTATGATAAATGCTCCTGCTGCAAAGAATAAAAATACCCAGGAATGTTCATTTGTTTTTCTTCTTTGGAAGTTTTTCATATTCTATGTCTTCTTCTTCAAAATCATAAAACAAACTCACAATCCCGTGTCCAATCCTTAACACTAATTCTAAAGCGATAACAAACCCCAAGTAATATAACATTGTTTTCCAAAAAGAAGGCATTTGTTTAACCAGTTCTAAAGAACTGCTGAAGCTGAAAAAACTAATATCTACCAGAAAAACACCCAGTAATGCAAAAGGTAACATCTTTGCTAAATCTTTTGAAAGATCTTCACTATAATATGCAGTAGCCCTAACTGCAGCGACCAATGCTACAGATACTAGCAAAATATTTTGAATATCACCATTTTTGGCCAAGAACATTAACAATCCTGACATGATCAAAAACCAAAAGAAAGTAAATAATGGAAATAATAGAACATATTCAATTATATAAAAAATTCCTGCCAAAAATCTTCTTATCGCTGGATATTCTGCGTTATTATACTGCGCCAAATTAAGATGAAACACATCTCTCATAGCAACAAAACGATAAAATTTGAAAATAAAAATTCCATAAATTACCATCCCAACAATAAAGATTAGTAATGGTCTCCAGAATAACCAAGCTTCTGACCAGCTGAAAACTACCGGGCCAGTAACGTTAAAAAGATCTACCATTACTAAGAAGTAAATTTTTTAGGTTTATATAGTTTTGGGATTCTCTAAATAAGCAACGCTAGGATAATGTTTCAAAATAATTTCCTGACAATGATGAGAGAAGTCTAACGCCCGCAATCGCATAACAGAACTTCCAATGCCAAACCTAACTTTTGCAGCCTCAAAATCATCAATAGCATCCATCAAACAATCATATTGTTCATCCGTAATGCCTTCTGAGGTAAAAGGATTATTATCATGAAAATATTTAAGGTATGTTGCAGTACCTCTTAAAAGAAAAGCCTCACCATATGAAAATTCAATTAATTCATCCACATCTGGTCTTTCATTAAATATTCTCGCAAAATATAGATAAGTTAATGCTTCAACAGAACATTCTGTTGCCCGATTATACTCACCCCGTTCAATAAAATTATAACCTCTTTGTTGAATTAAATCTGCTTCTTCTACTAGGTAAGCTGCTTGTGCAATAAAATTTTTAGTTTCAACAATATCAACAGCTTCAGGAGCTGCAGGTAGTTCCATATACCAATCAAACCAGAGATTTGCAAAATGTTCTAAGTTTCTACTCATAAACCTTTCATCTAAATTACCCATCCTTACAGAAAAAAACAGTTTATTTTTAAATTTTATCATGATTACTATGGTTAAGTAGTACATATAGTTTAGAGGGATAATTTTATATAACAAATTGACTTACTTTAATTTATGTTATTAGCGCGGACACAAATTAAAGAAATTCTGAAAGAAGCAGGCATTAACAACCTTGCTGGCGATTATTTAGACAGGTTAGAGAAAAAAGTTGAAGAAATTGTTAAGGAATCAGCTAAGCGTGCAAAAGAAAACCAACGAAGAACCGTCATGGGTCGAGATGTTTAGGCAAATTCAAATATTTTAAGCTAAGTTCTTCAAATCCTTACTATCCTTAATCAAAAAAGTGTGAAAACCAAACTGCTTTGGCATTTTAACATCATCATTTATATCGTCACTGATGACTAAACATTTTCTAGGTTCAAGATTATGTTTTTCAATCAAAGTTTTCCAATAATTATCATTTCTCTTTAAACACTTAGCATCATCAAATGAAAAGACAAAATCGATTAACTCAATTAATTCATATTTCTTAAGATAAAGTTTAATTGTTCTCATCATAGAGTTAGATACAATACCTATTTGTTTTTCTTCTTCCTTAAGTTTGGTCAATAAATCTACAATATTGTCATGAAGTACAGGCATAATTTTGATTTTATCTTCCAAAACCATATAATAATCATCTAAAAGACCCAACTCACGACAGAAATCTCCAGTATCCCATCTCTTAAACTTATTTTTCTTGAACCCAAGCTTTTTAGCCTTTTCTTCTAACTCTTTATCATCAAGATTTAACTTTTCTTTAATCATTTCAAGAACATTATAATAAATTTCAGCATAAATTTTAGTATCAATGATAGTATCATCAAAATCAAATAAGTAAGTTGTGATGGTCATAATCAATCTAAATTATAATTAATTTATAAGACTTTACTTCTTTCTAAATAAGAAAATTATACTGCCAACCAGCCCAACCACAAAAGCAATCGGACAACTAATTACTGCTATTAAAAAAAACGCGACTTCTAAGATGCCAAGCCAAGTAGTTAACACTATACATTCAGTAAGAGTTCCAAAAGCATAATAAGCATTATGTAAAACCACAGAAATAAAAAATAGTACTGCTGAAGAACTCATTAAAATCAAAAACTTTTTCAACCAACCTTTTGTATTTTCTCGAAAAGTTAAAACCAACATCACAATTCCTAACAAAAAAAAGATTAGTATAGAAGGAATAAAGAAAGGCCCCATTAACCATTCAAAAACCATTTCTAAAGTTATTGCAATAAAAACAATTAGAAATGCCCAAAAAACAATCTTTAACCAACTTTTCCTTTTCATAAAAATTACTTCCCTTTCTTCCTGATCTTAGGTGGTGGGGGTAATGGTAATTCGCCAGTTATCTCTTCTTCCAAAGCTTCATCATCAACAATTTCAATATGCTGTTGAGCAAAATGTTCTGAAGGTGTCATTGGCATTGTTTGCCCATAGGACTGTGCCTTTACTCCAGGTCCTGCACCTTCTGGTTCAGAATCTTCAGCAGTGAACAAGATACTATGTTTAATATCACCTTCTACTTCACCTTTCTCAACCATTTCGAAAATCTTAGGATGTTTTTGTTTATAATCTTCTAACTTTTTCTGTAGAACCAACAAACTTTGATAAACTGTATTTAATTTCTTAGGATCTCCTTTCTCTAATCTTTTAAGAATTTCAATTTCATTTTCCATAACTTTAACTCTGTTAAGAATCATTTCAACTCTACGGACAATATTAATATCATTCTCTTCGACTTGTTCTTTCTTTCTCTGCACATCTTTCATTACAGAAATAATTTCTTTACTTAACTTAACATCATGTTTAGATTGTGACTTTGCTAACGTGTCGCCAAGTAAATTTGTTAACCTAGCAACTTTTCTTCTCAATTCATCATCCTGAGAGTGTTCTAAACGATCTTTCAACATCGAAATTTGTCGTTTCAAAGAACCAATTTTCACAGATTCTTTACGTTCTGCTTTCAATAATTTAGTTTCAATTTCAAAAACATTTTCAAGTTTGTTTTCTAAATGGATAATTTCCTTTCTTAAACTTAATTTAGGTACTCTTTTTTGAGAAGCTAAATATTTAATCTCTTCAATTTTATGTCTAATTTCTTTCTTAGAAACATTTTCTCTAATGTTCTGCCTCTTTTGAGCAGCAACTACCAATAACCTTTTTGATTTTAATAAGCTCATTTAGAAAAACCCGGTCCTTTTTTTACCATTTACGTTTGGCGAAGGTGGAGGCGGTGGCATATCTCCACCCATTCCAGGTGGTGGAGGCATTCCTGAAGGTCTCATTGGAGAAGCTCTTTGTGAAAAATTATTAATAGGTGGAGCTGTTTGTGCCATAGAACTCATTTGTGGTCTAGCAGATCCTTGAAACTTGTCCATAAAACCATCAACTTTATCAGCAATAGCGATCATTCCTTTTGCAATTGTTTCGTTCTGAGTTACCACAGCATCTATCCTTTCGTTTAACAACTGAATAGATTTAAACACATCTTCTTCTTTGGTTTCTTCTAGAGCCTCTTTAAAAATTGTGTTAAGTTCATGCACAGAATCTTTCAAAGTTTCAATTTCTAGAATCAGTTCGTTAGATTTAGTGTCAGGGTCAGTTAACCTCTTCTTTAAAGCTTCCACATCATATTTTAAGTCCTCTAACAACTTATGTGGGAGAATCTCATAATCATCATTGTCTGCCATCAGGTACACCTCTTTTTAGCTTAAGCTATTGTTACTTTAACATCTATGGAAAAAGACAAAAACAAGCGAACCTATTTATCTTTTCCTAAATAGTTCAGCCAAAAAACATTTTTTGTCCTTCACTATATTAAATGTAATTTATTTTAACTAGGGAGAATTGGTTTATAAATTTTTGGATTTGTGAAGGGGGTTTTGGTTATCTAGAGTTGAGCAAGAATTCATCTTCTAAAACTACGTTTTGGTTTGTTGTTAGATTTTGGTTTACTGTTACGTGAAGATTTATTGCCTCGTTGAGACCGATTACTTTGTTGAGAACTACTACCACGTTTGGATCTTCGAGAAGATTGTCTTCCAGTTCTCCTACGAGGTTTCGCTGCTGAACCTATTGCCTTTTCAGCTGCTTCTGAATGGAATTCATGTTTAACAATTTCAATCTTTTGTTTTATTAATTTTTCAATAGATCTGAGATAATTCCTTTCATCGGCTGCACAAAACGAAAATGCTGTACCTTCAGCCCCTGCCCGAGCAGTTCTTCCAATTCTGTGAACATAACTTTCAGGTTCGTTTGGAAGTTCAAAATTTATAACATGTGAGATATTTTCAATATCTATTCCTCTTGCTGCAATATCTGTTGCTACCAACACTTTAACTTTACCAGTTTTGAAATCCTTAATAGCTTTAGTTCTTGCATTTTGTGATTTATTTCCATGAATTGCATCTGCAGATACTTTATGTTTCTCAAGAAATAAAGCTACTTTGTTTGCTTTATGTTTTGTTCTTGTAAAAATCAAAACACTGGTAAGATGTTCTTGTTTTAAAAGGTCAAGCAACAATTTTTCTTTATCAGATGAATCAACAAAATACATACATTGTTTTACACGTTCAACTGTAGTTGCCTGAGGAGCGGCCGCAACGTAAATAGGATTCTTTAGCAAGGATGTTGCAAGTTTATTAATTTCTGGAGACATTGTTGCTGAAAAGAATAATGATTGTCTTTTGTGTGGTAATTTTGCAATTATTTTTTTAATATCATGAATGAATCCCATATCTAACATTCTATCCGCTTCATCTAATACAAAAAATTCTACATCCTTTAATGTAAGTTTTCTTTGATTCATCAGATCTAATAATCTTCCTGGTGTTGCAACAAGAATATCTACTCCTTTAGCTAATGCCAAACATTGATTTCTTTGAGGAACTCCACCAAAGATAACTGTATGTTTGAATTTAAGAAATTCGCCGTACACAGAAAAACTATCTCCAATTTGTGCAGCAAGTTCTCTAGTAGGAGTAAGTACCAAAGTCTTAATTATTCTTGGATACTTTTCTGTCATCCTTTGCAATATTGGTAATATGAACGCCGCAGTTTTACCTGTACCTGTTTGTGCGATACCTATCAAATCTTTACCTTCCAATAAGCCCGGAATTGATTTTGATTGGATAGGAGTCGGTACTGTATATCCTTGTTTAGTTACTGCTTTTTCGAGCGGTTGAATTAAGTTCAATTCTTTAAATGAAGTTATATCTTCCACTTTGGTTGAAAATATGCTCTTAGTTATAAAAGTGTGTCTATTAGTTGTTTTGATCTGAAAGAAGCTAAGGAGAAAGGTTTGCCTGATTAGTTAGGCCTCATGGATTCTTTTCTGGTAGGACCCATGCTTAAAAAATAATTTATAAGTTCACCAAAGATATACTCTACCTGATGATCAGTCAGTTGTTCCATGTGAGGATAAACATCTTCAAAAAGTTTTTTATTTCTTTTAAGAAAACTTCTAAGCGCAACATGTCCACTAGGAGCATTAAAAACTAAGTGCTCTAGTTGATCTTCATAATGTTCTGAAGCCCTATAATTTTCCTCAGGATCCTTTTCTATTTCAACAGAATCATGAATAAAAGGTATTGGTAATATTATATGACTAACTAAATAATCAATTGATATTTCAGCTACAGAAGAATGATAATCGCTTGACATAAATAATTACCAAACCCTTGAGTTTAAAGATTTTTATGTGATGAAATAGTTCAATACACAAGCTGTCAAATTAACTGTGCTAATAAGAGATATGAAAGGTTAAATATATTATTCACTAAGTAGTGATAAAAGGACAGAAACTTTTATAAATACAACACTTGTTTAACCAGTTAATATGAAAAAGTTTGAATTTGAACAAGGTGATATGTACATATCAGAAGAAAGGTTAATTGAAGGTTTAGATGTGGATGGAATAGAATCTCATTTAGAGAAGAGACTTGATGAATTATTTTATAGTAGACCTCTTTTCAGAGAGTATATTGATTTATATGGAAGATTAAATAATTTACCTAAGATGGCTTTACTTGAAGCTCATGGTGATACAAATGGGGATTGGGTATTTTATGATGGTCAAAATGGAGAAATTGAGCAACCCGTACAAAAATTGATAACTAGAAATGATGGAAAATATTCGGCGCTATTATTAGCCATCTGTAATCCGGGAATGCATACCCCTAAATCAAGAAAGTCTATTCTCGTAGTCCCAGATACAACTATTAATTGGGGATTAAGTACTGATCATGAAATAATTTTTGATTTAATAGTCCCAAGAATTGGTGAACTGGACTCATACACTATTGATTATGAGTTAGAACAATTAAAAAAAAAACTTAGTAAATAATCTTGCTACTTTTATAGTCTTTTTGAATTAGACAATAACTATATTAAAACAAATTTTCAACTTCTAATTTAGTAAACTATTTAAATAATGAATTCAAACCTAGAGATAATTACTAGTCAAAAATGCTTATGAAAACGAGCAGTTAAAAGTAATTAAAGTAAAACAAATAATCAAACATACACTTTTGGGGGTGGAATTAAAGTGGATATAGCAATTTACGCTATTATTATCAGCTTAGTAGCATTACTCTACTCAGCATATTTATCTTTCAAGATCCTGAAAAAACCAAAAGGATCAGAAAAGATGCAGGAAATTTCTAACGCAATTAAAGAAGGTGCAATGGCATACATGGCACGGCAGTACAAGACTATTGCAATCTTTGCAGTAATAATTACAATTATACTAGCAGTAGTATTTCGTAATAATCTAGCTATTGCTATCGGTTTTGTTGTAGGTGCTGTTCTGTCTGCAGTTTCCGGTTACATTGGAATGAACATTTCTGTAAGAGCAAATGTTCGTACTGCAGAAAGTGCAAAAGTTGGCCTTAAACAAGCTTTAAGTATCGCTTTCAACGGTGGTGTTGTTAGTGGTATGGCTGTAGTTGGCTTAGCTTTGTTTGCAGTAAGTTTAATGTACTCAATTTTCCAAAACGCTGCAATGTTGATTGGATTAGGATTTGGAGCTTCATTAATTTCATTATTCGCTAGGGTTGGCGGTGGAATTTTCACTAAAGCTGCCGACGTTGGTGCAGATTTGGTTGGAAAAGTTGAAGCAGGAATACCTGAAGATGATCCTCGTAATCCAGCAACTATCGCAGATAATGTCGGTGACAATGTTGGTGATTGTGCTGGTATGGGTGCTGACCTTTACGAAACTTATGTGGTAACTTTACTAGCAGCAATGTTATTAGCGTTAATGCCAAGCGTTAGCGGAACTTATAACTTGGCAGTAGAACTACCTTTAATGTTAGGGGGTGTAGCTATTGTTTCATCTATCATCGGTACTTGGTTCGTACGGTTAGGCAAGAAAGAAAATATTATGATGGCTTTGTATAAGGGTCTGATAGTTTCTGGCGTAATCGCAGCAGCAGGTTTTTACTTTGTAATCGCTTACACTGGCAATAGTTTAAACTTATGGCTAGCAACTTTAGTAGGTTTAGTAATAACTGTACTGATAACTATCATAACGGAATATTATACTAGTACAAAATACCGACCAGTAAGGAAAGTTGCAGAAGCTTCAGTAACTGGTGCTGGAACTAACTTAATTTCAGGATTAGCTTACGGATTGCAATCTACATTCTTACCAGTATTAGTTATCGGAGCTGGAATTTTAGCCGCGTACTACTTTGCTGGTGTCTACGGAATTGCAATTGCTGCAGTGTCAATGTTATCCTTAACAGGAATCATCATTGCTCTGGACAGTTACGGTCCAATAACTGATAATGCAGGTGGTATTGCAGAAATGAGTAACTTGGACGCTAAAGTACGAAAAGTTACTGACGCTTTAGATGCTGTTGGTAACACTACTAAAGCTGTAACTAAAGGTTATGCAATCGGTTCTGCAGCATTAGCGGCATTAGCATTATTCGTAGCATTCACAGAAGAAATTGGAAATTTTGTTACTGAACCAATCGTGTTCATGCTAACTGATCCAACTGTAATTGTAGGATTATTTGTTGGTGCAATGTTACCTTTCTTGTTCTCTTCATTAGCAATGACTGCAGTAGGAAATACTGCTCAGAAGATTGTTATTGAAGTTCGAAGACAGTTCAAAGAAATCAAAGGTATCATGACTGGTAAAGGCAAACCTGAATATGCTAAATGTGTAGACATTGTAACTAAAGCAGCATTAAAGAACATGATTGCTCCTGCAATGTTAGCAATCTTAGCACCATTATTGGTTGGGTTTATCTTAGGAGTTAAAGCTTTAGGTGCTTTGTTAATTGGTGTAATCCTATCAGGTTTACTACTTGCTTTATTCATGGCAAACGGTGGAGCTACTTGGGATAATGCTAAGAAGTACATTGAAGATGGTAACTTTGGCGGTAAGGGCAGTAAAGCTCACAAGGCAGCAGTTGTTGGAGATACTGTAGGCGATCCGTTCAAGGATACAGCAGGTCCAGCACTGAACGCTTTGATCAAGGTAATGAACACTTTTGCGATCGTGTTTGCGCCTTTGTTCGTGATGTACGGGCTTAACTTGTTTTAGAAATGCTTTTTATTTTTAGCATTTAGTTTTTTTTATTTTCTGTTAAATTTAATTAAGCACAAAAAGTTTTTTAAGTATAACCCTAATTCATAACCATTGAAGAGGTGAAGATAAACTTACCTCAGATTGAATTCTGAGATTCCATAATGACAACACCTGAAGAAATATTTAAAAGAGCAGAAAGATACTTTTTTGCACGAGATAGTAGTTGTGGAGATGTATTTAGATCTGTAACTAGATTACCAAGAATTAAGTCTTTCCTTGAAGAAGAACTAAAAGATAGAACACTAATTGATGTGGGTTGTGGCAAATTACTTTCTAATTGTCAAAAAATAACAGAATTTCCTGTTACTGAATATATTGGAATTGATCCTTATTTAATACCAAATATTCCTAGTACTGATAGAATCAAGTATTTTAAGATTAATCCCTTAGAATTCTTAGCAGACCAAGAACCAGAATCTGCTGTTTGTATGGTATGCAATCTTGATCAATTTATTTTATATCAAGGAATGACCTACAGAATTCCGGAAGAAGTTATAATCTATATAAACACACTAAACAATTTAATTGCGAGAGTTACACCTCAAGATGGAATTCTAATTACTTTCAATTATTTTGGAAATTCTTCTAACGGTGAAGTTAATAACATAAAATCTTTAGGGTTTGCATTAGAACAAAATTTTAGTGGTTTTGAGTTTTTGAAAAAAGAATGATTAAAATTAATTGTTGTAAAGAAAAAAGAAAAAAATTAATCTAAATCTAATGCTTTAATGATCTTATCAAGCTTCTGGTTGATCTCTTCCAATGTTCTTGAAGAACCACCATTTCGATCTCTTGAACCTGAACTTCTAGAATCCCCACCAGATCTACCTTCAGTTTGCCTAAAACAATCACTGCAGTAAACTGGTTTATCTGATGTTGGCTTGAAAGGCACTTCGCATTGCTTATGACATTTGTCGCATGTCACTTCAAAAAATCGTTGATCAGTACCTCGTACAGATCTCCTATCTCTTCCACCACGGTCAGAATCTCTTCCTCCGCTACTGAATCTACCCGATTCCCTTCGATCAGATCTTCCGGAATCTCTTGATCCTCTACGATCAGATCTACCTGAACTTCTTCCACTATCTCGACTAAAATTTCCCATTTTACCCCTATTTAGTAACTGATTTATAAACTTATGCTAAGGATTTAGTAAAGAATAGAAAGTCATTCTTCAACTAGGGCATAGAAATATTTATTTATCAGCAAGTTAGGAAAAGTTAAAAAAAATGTACTCTCTACAAACCAACATCAATAAAGGAAAGTTGGAAGAATGGTGTAAACGTTTACCAGTATGCCAAACCTTCTTAGAGAACTTTTTCTATTCCTGCAAGCCATACATTTGGGAAACGAATTACCTTAATTATGTTCATGATATTGAAGTCCAAACTCAGATTGAGCCAAATTGGAGATTGTATAAAGAACAATTAATGGAAGCGTTTGTTGCAATTACTGGGAATGATGAATGGAATTAGGTGGATTATAAAATTTTACTTCTTCTTACTCTTAACAACTCTTTTCCTAACTACTTTACTTTTATCAGGAACTTTCTTCTTGTGACTTAAGAAATAATACAATACAAAAGCTAACAAAAACGCAATTAACAAAACATACACTGGAATTAAATACTTCATCTTGACATCACCAGGACTTTCCAGCCTTACACTACCAAGTTCAACAGCTTCACCAACATAATCCCCTTTCGGTGCTAAAGCATAAGCTTCACAACCATCTGCAGAATCGCATACCCCAAAATTCCCTTTGGCACAACAAACATTATCGCTTGAACAATCAGTATCAAAATTACAAAATTTTTTACAA
Source organism: archaeon (assembly GCA_043812455.1). Taxonomy (GTDB): domain Archaea; phylum Nanobdellota; class Nanobdellia; order Woesearchaeales; family GW2011-AR9; genus JABHQR01. The sequence continues at coordinate 17,631 of JBDRMB010000034.1, forward strand.
AAACCATCTTCACAATACATTGTTTGAGTAACAGCACCAATGATTGATGCTCCTAACAGATAAACTACAGCTGCTATAGCCATAATAGAGATTGAAACAATCAATGAATTGGTAAAATTTCTTTTCATAATCATACCCTTCTTTGTACTCTGTTAAGCATTTTTTTAATTTGATCAAGATCTTTTTGTATGTCTTGAATTTCCCGTTCAGCTTTCCTGTTAACCAGATAATCGTACTTAGAGTCTAACCTGTCACGTTCAGCCTGCCTGTTCTGTGACATTAAAATTATTGGTGCTTGGAATGTTGCAAGACAAGATAAGAATAGATTCAATAAGATGAATGGATAGGGATCCCACTTTCCGAAAATAATTATGAGAGCGTTTAAAGACATCCAAAAAAGCAGAAATAAACCTAAACCAAAAATGAAATACCAAGAACCACCCCAATAAGCCATGACATCAGCTGCTCTCTGCCCAAGAGTTAACTTTTGTTTTAACATTGGCGGTTTTTCAGTTTTTTTACCATTAAAGAAAAAATAACGTTTGCCATTATTTTTAGAATTAAGAACATTTTTATTACTATAACCGGTCTTAACACCCTTTTTGGTAACACCTACTTTCTTTTTCATAAGATAAGGTAAATTTTTAACGTTTATATATTTTTTCTATTGAAAAACCGCCAATTTAAACTTTTTTAATCAATCATAAAACTAAACCAGTATACTAATCTCATCACAAAGTTTATAAAGAGAAAGTCTTTCCTAATTCACATGGATTTGAGGCAAATAAAGCGTGAGCTGGAAGAGTTAAGTAATATCGAAACTGACATGAAATCTTTTCAGCAAAATTGGCTAACCCCTTTCTTAAGCAATTCTCAAAAAACCATTAAAATCAAACGTAACTCACCGTTTGAAGCAATAAAAGAATTAAATAAAATAGAATTAGAAGATCTTAATCACAAAGTTCTTACTTTTTACAAAAATTTTGATCATTTAAGTTCTGGTAAAATGACTAATGATAAGATAAGGGTACTAACTAGAGCAGTTATCGAAATGAAACTTATTGATTTTCAAGTACAAACTAGAAGTATCAGAGAATCTTCACTATTGAAGGCAAAGTTACAACATTTATACCAAAAAATTCTTCAAGACGATTTTAACAGTTTAAGCATTGCAATCAATGAAGTTAAAGAGTTTGACCAGAATTTATCAATAATAGAAAATATTTATCAAGAAATTAATGAGTATGTTTGCAAAAAATTACCATTAGAAAGTTCTGTAGCAATTATGCAATTACCGCATAAACGTTATTTACAAAACCTAAAAGAAACTTCTCAAAAAAGAAAAGAGTTAGTGAAAGAGTTGGGCACACATTTTCTGAATTTACAAAAGAAAATGAACCTTTTGGGAAGTGCTTCATAAAAATCAATAAAAAATGTTAAGTTTACAGTTCATAATTGGCCTGATAGGAATGACCTTCATTTTAATTGCCTTCATCCTAGACGAATTTTACAAAAAATTTAATCAGGATACTATTGCTTACAATTCTTTCAACATTATTGGTTCTGGATTATTGGCATACTATTCTATTGCCATTAAAGGTTGGCCATTTCTGGTGCTTAATGTAGTATGGTTTTCTGTTGCTGCTTACAAGTTGATTAAAATAGTAATTAAAAGAAAGTAAATAAAAATAATTAAAAAAAGTTAACTAACCAACTACTTGTTCTAAGTAAGTTTTCAGATTTCCTTCAGCTACTTGTTCCCAAGAAAATTCTAAAGCCAAAAATTTCTTCTTGTTACGTTTAGTTTTACCACGTTTTTCTGATTTAACAGTTTCACCTAAAACACTAATTTCTTTACAATAATCAAAACGAGTAAATGCTACTCCTTTTTCAGTTAAAAATGTTTTTACAGCCTTAACCAAAGCAGTTTCTTTAGAACCCTCATAAGGACCAGCAATGTTATTTACCAATCCAACTTTAACAATGGCGTCTAAGTAATAAACGTTATGTCCTTCTTCCATCAAACCTTTTACCAATTCAACATCATAATGCAATTCATCTGCAACCTCTTGATATTGCTCTTGCTTTGAAACTTTTATGACCATAGTTATACACTAATGACCTTTGAAATAAAAAGCTTTTTATAAGAGCAGCAAGCCAAAAGCAAATATTACCTAAAACAAAAATGATTTACAAAAAAATAATCAGACCAATCTTGTTCACAATTGACCCAGAAAAGATCCATGACTGGGCAATTCTAGCAGGTAGAATCATAAGTTACTCAGACACAACTACAGCTATAACTAAACTTTTCGTGAATTATGAAAATAAAGGTCTTAATCAAACTATTCATAATATCAAATTCAAAAATCCAGTTGGACTAGCAGCAGGTTTTGATAAAGATGTTAATCTAATGAAATTAATGCCTTGCTTAAGTTTTGGTCATGAAGAAATTGGTTCAATAACTGCCCAATCTTGTGAAGGTAATCCTAAACCAAGATTATGGAGATTGCCAAAACAGAAGTCAATTGTTGTTTATTACGGTTTGAAAAATCCTGGGGCACAAGAAGTTGCCAAAAAATTGTACGGTAAAAAGTTTAAATTACCGATTGGGATAAGTATTGCCAAAACTAACTGTAAAGAAACTGCTAATACTGAAGAAGGGATTGATGATTATTACCAAACCTTCAAACTTTTGGAACCATATGGTACTTATTTTACAATAAATATCAGTTGTCCAAATGCTTATGGTGGTTTGCCATTTACAGATTCAAAGTTGTTGAACAAGCTGTTAGATAAACTTGACGAGATTGAAACTGATAAACCTGTTTTGTTAAAGCTAACTCCTGATCTGGAAGAAAAAGATATTGATCAAGTGATTAAAGTTGCAAAGAAACATAACGTTCAAGGTTTTGTTATTTCTAACTTGACTAAACAAAGAGACACTATTCCTGATGAAGATTTGAAAAAAGTAGGTCCTGGCGGTCTGAGTGGCAAACCTGTAAAAAAGAAAGCTAACGATATGATCTCTTACGTTTACAAGAAGACTAAAGGCAAATATTTGATTATTGGTGTTGGTGGAATATTTTCTGCTGAAGATGCTTATGAAATGATCAAGAACGGTGCAAGCCTGGTACAATTAATTACTGGTATGATTTACGAAGGACCATTTTTGATCAGAAAAATTAATAAAGAATTGGTAAAATTATTACAAAACGATGGTTTTGAGAATGTTTCTGAGGCAGTTGGTGTTAATCATAAGAAAAAGTTATTTTGAAAAATGGCAAAAATATTACTAATAGATGATACAGATAATCTCAGATCACTAGCTAAGAGAATGCTCAGCCATTTTGAGTTCATAGAAGCTCCGAATGCAATAGACGGATTAGAACTCTTAACAAAACACGATTTTGAAATCGGATTAATATTATTAGATTACAAAATGCCAAAAATGAATGGTTACCAATTTTGTCAAAGAGTGCATGAATCAGAAGAATTTAATGGTGCCTCAAAGATACCAATCGTCGGGATTGGCAGTTTTCCTGAAGATCAAAGAGAATATCTTAAAGCTTGTCACCCTAAAATTTGGGATTTTAATGCGTTAAGAGCTTCTGTTGAAAAACATTATATTCCCTAATTTCTTACAAAACAAACACTAAAACTCCTAACACTAATAGTAATAAAACAATTAACATTACTAACATGTTAATCTTGTACATTCTAACTTTGTCATTAGCAATTTGTCTATAAACTTTAATTCTCCAATGTAAAAAGAAAGCAAATAGTAACATCACTAAAACAAAGATCAAGTTATGCCATACCAGTAAAGGTAAAGCTGACCATTTATGTACAGTTTCTGAAGCTAAATAATATAATGCTAAATATTGTCCACTCAATCCAACAATAGTAAAAAATGCAGTAATGACAGCTAATAAAAACACGCCAAAGTTACTAAACACAATCCCATAAACTTTTTTCGTAAATTCTTGAGTTTTCTTAAAATATTTCCTTGGAATAAGTTCTCCCTCAAACAAATACTTTTTAGTAATCCATACTGCAGCAATTATTGAGATTGCGGCAAGTACTATCGGGAACGCTTTCATTCCAAACTTAAAATTGCCGACCCACGCAATACCATAGACTGTAATTGCTAAGAAGTATGTTATAATGTAAACCATACTGGTTCGCATCAATTCTTCATTCTTTTGCATTAATTCTTCAGGATTGTTTGTTTTACTTCTTTTCATAACTACCAGATTGATTAACAAGAATACTAAAATTACTGCTAGTCCACTAGCACTTGCTAGATTTTTAAAAGCAGAACCTGCTAGACTAAACACGCCCAGAGTTTTGATTAGATCTTTAGGTTCATTATTTGAGACAATACCTACGGCATTGGTATTAGTACTATCTGGACAACTTTCAGCATCTGCAGTCAATTGTTCTTCAAAATAATCTTTAATCGCTTGCTCACCAATAAAGTAAGTTTGTGCAATAAACATTACTGGCACGCTTTGAGAACCATCTTCAACACCGTAAGATGTGTAGAACTGGTCAAGTAAAGCTAGATTGGTTTGGTTGAAGTAAACTTCATAACGTTGTAATTGTAAGTTTGGATATAATTCTTCTACGCTTGTTAGGTGTGTTTCTAAATTTTGACAACTTTTACAATCTCTCCCATAGAAATAGTAAGCACATGCATTAACATCATAATCAACTACTCTGGGTTCATCTGATTCCTCTTCTTCATTATCAACCAAGAAAATTTCTATTTCAAACGGTTCATTGTCAGTTTCGTTTGGATCAGCCGTTTCGTCACTATCATCAAGATTAATTTCTTCCAAATCACTTGTTTCATTGAGATTAGTATCTTCAGAAGCTGCTTCATCATCTTGGATTGAGACTTGTGTTTCGTTACTGTCAACAGCGGCTAGAGCACTAAAACTAAGAATTATTACCAACGCAAGTACAAATGTTAACTTGATAGCTCTTGACATATCCACCTCAATCCTCAAACTTACTAATAGACAAGGGTTATTTAAAGCTTTTCATAGTCTTAGAGATAGTTTTATGTTTTAGATAAAGAATGAACGGGGGTAACACCCCCAACAGAAATATTAATAAACATTCTAAATAACATTTGAACTATGCCAACCTTTACTTCAGATGAAAGAAAACTAATCGCATATACAAAGAAAGCAATAGTAAAATATAACAAACTTCGTCATGCAAAAGGCGGAATAGATACCTTATACGCTTTTGTCATGTCAGACAGTGGAAAGATCTATGATGGTGCTTGTCTTGAAACAGACATTTCTAGCGGTAACCTCTGTGCAGAAAGGCATGCCATTGCAAACATGGTCTTAAAAGAATCTTACCAAGCGAAAGTAAAGATTGTTGTTGTTGCTGATCCTGTACCTAAAGTGCAAAAGCATAGTACTCCGCCTTGTGGCACGTGCCGACATGTTATCAGGGAGTTTGGTAATTCTAATACTTCAGTTATATGTATGCAGTACATTCAGCAGAAAAATGGCTGGACTTTTCCTAAGACTGAGAAGTATAAGATAAAAGAGCTTTACCCTCACCAGTATGTTCCTGTTAAGTGGAGTTAGTCTCAAGCAATCAAAGCAGATTCTGTGAACAAGTTATCAACTTCTGCTGTAGCTTCATAATATGCAATCTGCTTCCTTGAAAAGAGATGTGTAGCAACAATTACTGAACTTATTGCTCTTGACAATTCCTCAACACCTTTTTCTTTATCAGAATGTCCACCCTTTTCCTCACGTGTCCGGCTTACATATTTAGAATGAAACAAACGAACAGGTAAAATATCACTTTCTTCAACCTCATCTAACTGATGGTGGAGTCTCTGTAAGACATTAGAATTTTCCATTTCCACGATTGCAGATATTGAATGATCTCCTCTTGTATGTAAAGCTTTTAACAATAATTGAAGATTTCTTTGCGGAACTGCTAAACTGAAATATTGGCTTGGTGAAAATCCTTGTGGTGCTGCTGTCCGGAAATGAATCTCAAACGGCAGGGCATGATAAATTTGTGGAGCTAACGGATTAGGTCTTATGTATGCTAAAGTTCCTTCAGGGTTGTCAAAAACAAGATAATCTTCAGCAGAACGCCATTTTTGGTCTGGAATTAGTCCTACAGTATTGGGAATCTCTCTTTGGTCTCTTTTTTCTAAGTAATCCCTGTCTAACTGGTGAATGTTGTCTAAAGAAACTTTTTGGAAACCAGGCAGATATTCAGTAAGCTTTACGTCTAGGTCTTGCACTGCAATGTCAACAGGATAATTTTGGTTTGTCATCTTTATTCTTGATTTTTTGGAACCAAACCAGTTCCTAAGTAAATGCAAGTAGTAGTTGCTCTAGCTGCAGATGAAGCTGGTTTTAAATCAGTTACAAATTCACAATTTTTATCTTGTGCTTCCTCAACCAACTTTTCTAAAGCTTTATCTGACACGGTGTTAGATCCCTCACCTGATGAACAAACACCTTTCACTAAAACAGGAGTGTAATCTGTTAAAGTTTTTCCGTGCATTTCAACAACATCTTTAGCACGAGATGTGTAAACGTTGTTGTCTAAGTAATTTTCGTTTGACATTTTAAAAAATTATCTAAATGACCTATGGAGTGCTTTTCCAAAGTCATCCATATCTTGTGTAGCAATGCTATGATAATCTTTTGCAGGATGACAAGAATATGGTATTTCTCTTTGGTCAAGTAATTGCCCAAAGCATTGTGCATCATCAACGGTTTCGAATAAATATGTTGCTGAATGTTGCATTGTACTCGAAATTCTATGTCCTGGTCTTTGAGCCCAAAATTCATCTTGTACACTAATCAGTGTTCCAAGGACTTCAGATTCTAAATCAGCAACATGAATTACTTTTCTTTGATTTTCGTGTTTTACGTCTTCTACCATTTTAATACCTCCAACATCAAGAATCACTTCTTTTTTATTACTCTCACCTCAAATAAAGTTTCATACCTTCAAGTTCTTCTCTGACTTCACGTAAAGATTTATTACCAAAGTGTCCACTTCTTAACAAATCAACTTGTGAATACTCAACTAATTCCTCAACTGTTTTAACACCTAACCTATCTAAACAGTTTTTTGTTCTTATACTTACTTCGAGTTCATCTATTGGCTTTTCTAAAAAAGGATTAGGTTCACCTTTCATATTATATCCTTCTCTTAAGTATTCTTGTTCTCTTCTCTCTTGTTCTTCAAGTCCAGTCTTATAAGCCATTACATCCCTATCTGTTGCTAATCCAATTAGACCTTTTAATTTCTTACTTCTCATCGGATGTTGTAATTTTCTTAATGCCTTAGCCTCAATTTGTCTAACTCTCTCTCTAGTAACTGAAAAATCATGTCCAGCTTGTTCAAAAGTTTTAGGTTCATTACTATACAAACCAAATCTAATTCCAATAACATCTCTTTCTCTTTCAGTAAGGGTATCTAAAACATCATGAACAATACTTTTTTTCAACTCTGTCCATGCTAATCCTCCATCTCTAACTTTATCAATTATCTCATCGTCAACAGAATGAAAAACATCTTCTAAGGATAATTCTCCATTTGGTTCATATGCTTCTTGAAGTTGAGAAACAAAGGTTGAATTAACTATCCCATAAGCACCCTCATGAATTCCAAAAACAACTGATATAAAACCATCATAAGGTTGCATCCTAGCTGTATACTCACTTAATGCAGTTCTTTTTAATATCTCAATAGTTGCAGGAGTGTAAATATGATCTCTAACTAAATTAAATACAGGTTCTTCCCTTTCTAGATCAATTAGTTCAGTTGGTTCTGGGTTAACTCCTCCTTGAAAGGATAAGAACATATGAGCAGAATTTGAATTTCTATTTTGATTAGGTGTTTGTCTATAAAATTCAATTAATGGATCATTCCAAGTATGTGATCTCCTTCCCACAATAAGTGATCTTATAGTATTTCCAGCAATACCGTATTCTTTACCTATGGCATCAGCATCTACTCTACATAAATACGCTAAAGCAGTTTCTCTTTCTTGTGTTGGATTAAGTATTCTAGACCTTGACATTTTAATCTCTTCTATTAGCTTTGTAAGCAGGACAATCTGTTATTTCACAAGAGTTCCAGCAATAATCAAAAAAAGTACCATACTTAACTATATATCTAGCCTCGCTAATATTCCTAACTTCTGTTGACCTTGAATTATTAAGGGGGCAATCTGCTGAATTCCCATTAGCAATACTCGCTCTGCACTCTAACTCTTTTGGAAAAAGAGTTCCAGCATCTAATAAAAAGTGAGTTATGTTTTTTCCCCTTCTCATTACTATATTCTCCATTAAATATTAAACACCTAGAATCAGCCTCTGTTATAGTTAAGAATGTCTGTAATTTATAAAATTTTACCTAAATATCAAATACAAAACCATAAGAATAAAAGCCGAACCCCAATAAGTGTTCCAGAAAATTTGGTAAAACATCCTTTCCTTTTTTCCCCACATATCCCACTTTGGCCACCAGTTTAATTTTCTTTTTAGGAAAAATTCTTCTTTTTTGAACAAATAAACTAAATGTATTGAAAAATCATAGAATATCATTAATGTTATTATATACAATATTATGTCAATACTCATGCAAGAAGTTAAAACTTTGAGTTAATTAAACTTTTCGGAAATGTATGGAATAACTAAAAAACAACCAAAAAGTTTTTATAAAACGTCAACATTTAATGTTGACAATGAAAAGAGGTGATGGAAATGATGGAAAAGAGGTTAATAATTTTGAGGTATAAGAATGAAGAAAAAGAAATTTACCACAGTCCTTACCAGCGAGGACTTGTTAGATGTGATGCTGGAATTTGAGAGGAAAATCATCAAAAAGTTTGCTCTAAATTACAGGGCGTCAATTAATGGAAAATGGTACGAAGTTTATCGCGTTGATAACTACCACGGATTTTTACATGAGCAACGATTTTGGCGCAGTCCAGAACCAATGCCTCTTGAAACTGATATGTCTTTAAATGAAGTTGTTGAACACTATGTGGAAAAGATCAGTTTAAATTTCCCAAAATACCGAAGATACTTCATCGAAATGAAAAGAAAGGAATGAATGAAAATGAAAACTAAAAAAGAATTAAAAAGGAAAGCTGAATCTATCAAGAATTTAATCCGAGGAGTAGTTGATGAAACGATAGATTTGCCAGATAATGCCCTTGTTTTTTTAGATTCTAAAGAAGTTATTGATATCTTTACAAGAAAAAGATTAGAGCTTATTAGTGTTATAACAAAAAGGAAGCCAAAATCAATCCAACAACTTGCAGATTTCACATCTCGGCAGAAGCAAGCTGTTGATCGCGATTTGAAAATTCTTGAAAAATATGGGGTTATTGAATTGAAGAAAATAGGAAGAACAGCAATCCCAATTGTTAAAAGGAAAATTCTCATGTTTAATTTAGAAAGTTCAGAGCAGCCAAAAGAAGAAGCTGTAGAAGCTGAAGTCTATGTAAGCAATAGTAATGTTAACAAAATGATGATAGGGGTGCCTCAATGAGAAGAAAAGTTAAAAGAGTAATTGATGGAGATACTTTTGAAGTTTACACTAGAGTAAATGGGTCAAGGTTTATCCGGTTAGCTGGCGTCAATGCTCCAGAAAGATATCATTCTGGTGGCAGACAAGCAACAATGAAACTGAAAAGGTTGATTGAAGGGAAGACAGTTACATTAGTCCCAAAAGCCAGAAGTTACGGCCGGGTTGTTGGTAATGTCAGATATAAGAGAAAAAGTGTTAATAAAAGAGTAAGGAAATGAATTAATGTACAATGTCCATATAGGGCATAGTTTCTTCTTCAATTGATACCGATTTTTTGTGTTTTATTTTCTTAGTTTCTAATCGATTGCTAAAACTCTCTCCTTAAATTCAACAAAATCATCTAAACTTGGTAAATCAAAGCTATCATACTTCATTTTAGGTTCTTCTGTTCCAGCAGTTGCAAAACTGTTCTTTAAACTATGTGTAATTAGATGTCTATGTGAAAATTTATCTACAAGACTAATAGCCTTTTGTTCTTCACCAGCTAATAAATAAGCTCTGATTCCAAAATAAACAAGGTAATCAAAAGCACCATTACCATTAAAATAACACCCTGTCTCACGATTTTCCCATTCATAATTCGCAACAGATCCACAAAAATTTCCTAACATTTCCCAAGCTTCAGGGAGATGAGCCTTTGCAAGAAACCTTACAGCATCGTTTGCAGTGTCATCGATTTTATATCCTCTAGGTTCAGCTTCATCTTCTACTCTATGGGAAAAAGCCCAGGTTCCATAATAACCCCTATATCTTACATTATCTGGAAGTTTTTCAATTATACTTTTACCTACTAAATATTTTCCCAAATTTCTTTTTTCCTTAGTCGTTAATTCACTCATTGTTTTCTCCTAAAAAACCCTCAATAGATAGAATAAACAAGAGATATTTTAAGCTTCTTAGTTAAAAATTAGACAAAAAGAGAAATATTTATAAGTAATTAGTAATTATGACCAATTATGCCAAGTAAGTTAGATTTAAAAGATAAGAAAATAATTTACGAACTTGATGCAGAGAGTAGGCAATCCTCTTCTCAATTAGCAAAAAAAGTTGGGTTGTCTAAACAGGGTTGTACATTCAAGATAAACAACCTAGTCAAGAAAGGAGTAATAAAATCATTTATCACAGTTATTAACACACCATTGATTGGAAATCTTTCATTTAGGATGTATTTTAAACTAATTGATATTTCTCCAAAACAAGAAAAAGAATTCAGAGACTATTTTATCAATCATAAAGATGTTCCTTGGATTGTTGGTTGTGAAGGAATTTGGGATTATATTATAGTAGTTTTTCCAGAAGACTTTGAAAAGTTTGAAGAATTCAATAGAGAATTAAACAATCAATATGGAAAATTTATTGAAAAAAAGGATATTGCTTTAGTAACTGCTGCATTCCATTTCCGTTCTGGATACATTCTAGGAAAAAAGAAAGATATTCCTCCTTTAATCTATGCAGGTCAGCCAAAAGAAATCGCAAAGTTAGATAAAACAGATAAAAAGATATTAAAATTATTGGCAAAAGATGCAAGGATTCAAATCATTGCAATTGCTAAACAACTTAAAATTCCAGCTAAAACAGTAACATATAGGATTCAAAAGTTAAAAAAGGCAAATGTGATCGAAGGCTATACAATAACTGTTGATCTAGATAAGATAGGATTTGAACGTTACAAAGTTTTTATCAGAACAAAAGACCTAAATGAACAAACTGAAAAGAAATTTATTCAATATTCAAGAGTGCATCCTTACATTCTTTATTATAGTAAGTCTATAGGATCAAGTGATGTTGAATTAGAATTAATTGTTAAAGATAGTATTCATCTTAGAGAGATCATAGCTGAAATTAGAGAAATATTTGGAAAAGTAATAAAAAGTTATGAAACTTTGAAAATCTATAAAGAGTATAAATTAAACTTTTTTCCTTGGGAAGTTTAAAACATCCAAAGATTGCTAAATCATTTACAACGTTCTTTTACAATCTTTAGAAGCAAACTAGGAAATGATGCCCTTTTAGGGCATTGAATTTACATTAATTCTAACCTTGAACTAATATTACTTTGCTCTTTTAAGGTCAAGTCTCTAGCTTTAGTAAGTGCTTTTTCCCAATCCCTAGCTCCACTATTAATATATCTAGCATTAATATTTCCTGACCAATGACTATTATTTGCTAATGATTTACTCAGCTGACAAAGCGTTGTCATAAATTCCTCAGCAGAAACTCCTGGTAGAATTCTTCTTTCACCATGTTTAGCTAAACCAAATCCAGATTCATGCACCTCTGCATCAAATTCAACACCATATTTTTCAATAACTTTTTCTGCAACTTCAAGAATACCATCTCTAAAAGCATAACCGAAGCACCAGTTTTTAAAGTCACTAAATTTATGATGATCTTGATATTCTGTTGCCATCACATGGAAAATTGTGTTTAAATCACCATAAAATATTGGTACTTGATTCCAATAACTTGCCATTGTATCTAAAAGTGTCTTTTCAGGTTTACCATCATCTTGAAGCCTTCTTTTAAGATCAATAACAGACTTAATTGCTTCTAAACGTTCAATAAAACCATCATCAGGTGTGCCAACTAAATCAAGACGATCGAGTAATAAATCAGCATATAGTAAATCTTCTGGAGAATAAACTGCTAAAACCTTATCAGCTTTTTGTTTACCATATTGTCCATGGGTATTGACAATCGCATTTCTTACGCCAACTGCGGTCAAATCTTCAGGCAGTTTAGAAGTTAAATCCATAGGGATAGTTTCACTACGATATCTCTGAGGCTTGTCATCACTTGGAGTCATATACCCACTTACAACAGACAAAACCTCGCTTTTTACTTGATCTTCAAATTTGCTCATGATTTTTATTTTGATAGAAGCTTATTTTTAAATTTTATCAATCTCAAGAGAATAGGTCTGCCCTTTTAGGGCACAAGCCCTATCACCTCTTTTTTTAACAAATTTATTCTTACTTCTAACCCTTTCTAATAGGAAAATTATAAGAAAGCTGGGCTTATTTTACATTAAATGGAGACTATTTTCAAACAAAGAATTGGATATAATGGAGATTTGAGAGAAATATCTAAAATAATCTGCAAGGACTTTAATTTAGGGGATTTCCTTAATTGTAAAATAATCCTTACAGGTTATGAAGATTTTAATTTCTTTTTAGAAACTGCGGACGGCAGATTCTTTGTAAAAATCTTTTCCAATGAAAGAACTCTTGACGATTGTAAAAGAAATGTAGATATTATTGTCAAGGTGTTAGAAAATGGCATTTCTTTTCCTAAATTGCACAAATCAAAGCAGGGATACTTACATATCTTAAATATTGATCAATCAAAATTAAGAATTTGTGTAATGGGTTTTATTGATGGTAAAGACTTTTTTATCTCTAAAGAAACAATTACAAAGGAAGATATGATCTCATTATCCCATCAAGCATCGTTAATTAATACAATAAACATTAAACCATCAAAAATTTATGATTCTTGGGCAATTCCTAACTTTCTTATTGAATTTGAAAAGAAAAGCCAGTACTTAGAAAAAGAAGATTTAGAATTAATCAAACCTCTCCTTGAAAAATTTAAAAATCTTAATATTGAAACTTTGCCATATTGTTTTGTCCATGGAGATATAATCAAAACTAATGTGATCAAAGATAAAAACGGTAAAATTTGGATTGTAGATTTTTCAGTTTCAAATTATTATCCACGTATTCAAGAATTAGCAATATTAACTTGTGATATTTTATTCAATAAAGATAACAAAGATGAAAGTGAACAAAATCTTAAAGATGTTTTAGAAGAATATCAAAAAACAATAAAATTAACATTAAGAGAACTTGCATCTTTACCTACTTACATTAAATTTGCTCATGCAATGCATGTGTTATTAGCAACTTATGAAAAAAAGGTTAAAAATAACAATTCTGAAGAAAATGAGTATTTCCTTGAAATAGGAAGAGCAGGATTAAGACAATAGATGTTTTGAGAGTGGCATACTAACCTTCCATGATTTTTCTCACTAAACCACTTACTTCTTCAGCTCTTTGAGAATCTGCTTTGTTTTCAAAAGTTACATCAACCAAATATTTGGCTATGATTCTACCTTTACCATAACCATCAGGATGATCACTTTCAGGATAGACAGTTATGTTTACAAATACATTTCTTTCTTTATCATATAGAACATCTATCCAACAACTGTTTTTTGGATAATCAGCATTATGCTCTTTGTGACTCAAAGGTTTTAAGTTTAGTTTTTCTACAATTTGTACCATTGGGTCATACAATTTTGGATCAGTATATCCACTATGCTCAATTTCAAAAATCATTTTTTTCCTCCTGTTACATATAATGTAAAATGTTAAGTTAAAATATATAATCTCGTTACATTTGGGTAACATTTAAATAAAAATGTGGCTTTTTCTGTTACATGATTAAAAATTTCAAAAAGGAAAATATTGGACCTTGTAAATACAAATTCCGTTTAGGTGAAATATTCAAGCATGAAAAAATTGATGTTGTAGAAATAGACAAAGACAAATTTCCAAAATTAAAAAAATTAAAATTGCCTTATATTCTAAAACCTGGTGAGTATGTAATTGGAAGAACTATTGAAGAATTTGAAACTCCTCTTGATCTCATGTCAATTTATACAGCTAGTAGTATTTCCATTAGAATAGGTCTAAATATTTCCGTTGGTGGAATTAATGATCCTGGTTACAAAGGAAATGCAATTATGGGAATTCAAAACATTTCTCAAAACAAGATTAAACTTTTTGAAGGTATGAAACTTATGCACACTGCTTTCCTGGAATTAAAAGGAACTGCAATTCCAGTACAGACTAAATACATGGGAGGTAGAATCCTATGAGTGTTTTGGCTTATTCGGAATTGTTAAAGCGAATAACTGGTATTGAAGAAAGAAAGCTGGAAGAACCGTTTAAGATTTTGAATAAGAATAATACTACTCCTACCAGGCTAAAAGCAATAAAAGGTCTTGCTTTGCATGGGCCAATAAGTTTAGGTAAACTTTTGCAAACTATTGGTTTGCCTCGTGGTGGTGGGAGCTACTTAACTATCAGAAGATATTTTCTTTCATTAGAAAAAGAAGGACTTCTTGAGAAGGAAATTGTTAAAGGTAAAACCATTTGGAAGTTTAGCGAAGAAGGAGATCTTTTGAAGAAATTTATTTTGAGTTGATCATTCACAACTATCCCACATAAACTGAAAGAACTTTCTGTATCCGTCAGCTAACATCTTGCTCTTCAAGACAAACATCAATGGCTCTTCATACAATTCTCCGGGCTTAACACCAACAAAAGTAACTACATAATCTCCAAAAATGTCAACAGCAGTGGCACTGGAATATTCTTTCGGCAGGAACTTGTAAGGTTTTCCTACTAACTTTAATATTTCTGTCTTCTGTTTTTTAATTTCATGATCAAACAAATGCATGAACTTAATCCCTTTCTTCTTCCTTTCAACGTCAAACCGTTTCAGGTAATGCTGTAACCTGGGATCAAGCCAGAATGCCTTAGCACCAATGAAATGTACTGTCTGCTTTTGCTCTAAAATCAACTGAAGATAATTCTTGAAACCTTCCACACCCCTGAAGAAATAAGCTTCAGCGTCAGGCTCTACTGACTTGTACAACTTCTTCATTTCAGGTAAATATGAATCTAAAGCAGTTTCTTTTTCCTTGATGATCTCTTTTAACCTTTCAGGATCAATAGCTTTAAACTGTTTCTCACCCTTGACAAACGTCTCAGAAGCAAGACCTTTCTCAATAAGCTTGTTCAATGAATCATAGACATTCCTTCTATGTACTTTAGATTTGATGGAAATCTTGTTGACATTAACTTCCCCCAAATGTAATAAAGCCTCGTAAACCCTGGCTTCATTAAGTGAAAGTCCGACTTTTTGCAGTAATTCCTGATACATTTTACTCATAAATGCCTCTTTTCTTATAAATGTTTTGTTAGGGGTGGTAGTCACCACCCCTAAGATTTATATACTTGCTACTTTAACTACTAGTAAGTAAAAACAAATAAGAGGTAAATGAAAAATGATACAAAAAACATACATGAAATTCATACAAAAAGTTGAAGGAATTGATAACCCTCCAGTTCAGAGATGTGAGACATTGGAAGGTATAGTTGATTTTCCAATAGGGCATCAAATTAGTGTAGATAGCTATGATAAATCTCTAAGAAGGGGAGTTTATGAAATTACTTCAAAATATGATAAATTAGCAGTACTAGGTGGAGAGCATGAAAGCATCTTTGAACGTTCGTATAACTTAAAATATGCTGGAGGATCAAAATGAAAATAAACCAAACAGAACAAAAATTAGAACTTAGTTACGTTGTAGGTCCTTGTGTTCTTGAAAAAGATGTTGAGGACTTTTTTTATAGACCAGGTAATGAAAAAGTACATTATACAAGAAGGCTTCAAGCTGTAGCAAGAATAGTTTCTACTACCTCTTTTTGGAAGAGAAATAATCCTGATGCCTCACCACAGCATCTTGGAGAAGTTCTTGTGAAGAAAGATACTATGGCTGATGGAACTTCTATGTTTGAAAGTGATTCTAGAAAAATTGGAATGCCGGAGGGTGGTGATCCAGATTCTTATAAGAATGATCATATTGAACTTACCGATAAAATTGCTGGTCGCTTTAAAGAATCATTTCCAGCTTATGATTCACAAACCAAAATAGAAATTGATTCAGCAGAAATAATGAAATTATCTAATTTTGGTCATGAAAGAGTTCTTGCTGAACCATACATTGACCAGATTGTTGATAGAACTATAGAAGATGCAAGAAAAATTTTAGGTGAAGTAAAATGAAACTTACAGATAAAATATATTCATTGTTAATGGACGTTGTTGCAGATTGGAATGAATGGATAGTTAGACCTGAAGTAAGACTTGATCTTGTTACACGAGGTCTTTTAGATTCAGGTCATACTGCAGATACTAAATTATACAGTTATTTAAGGCAAGGTGTAGACTTTACTGGACCTTCTAAAAATACTGCTATGAGTTTGTATGCTCATTTAAACAAATACGCAGTAGGCTCAATAGATGGTTTTGTAGAAGCATTTGCGAATGAGTTTGAAGAAAGGTTACTGGAATGTGATACCAATAACAGCAATCATTTGCTCCATGCTCTTTACGAAATTAAAGGAGATAAATGAAATGATGGAAAGACACTTGATGCTGTGGTAGAAGAAGGGGATAAATAACATCTACCTCCTCTTTTTTTACAAACATCTTCTAACCAAAGGAAATATTTATATGTGTCAGAAGAATAATATCGTATGAATGATATCAGAACACGATATGTTAATGCGTTTAATGACGTTAAGGAGAATGGTCAAAGTTAATAGTTATCCGGATTGCAAAGCTTTAGTTCTCAGAATTACGTATGACATTGGAAGGTTTTCTAACAAAGACTTGAAAAAGGAAATTAAAGGAACTATATTAGACATGGATGCTTTAATTAAAGAAAAGAAAGAGAGCCAAGAACAAATTATGCAAAAGTTAGATCAACACGCTGAATTGCTTATTAATATTTTTTCTAAACATGGAATAGAATAGATTTCATGAAGGGCACTAAGAATTATCTATAAAGTGTGCTTCCCAAACATCGCGAGTACCATCATATAATATTTCTTTGGTTTGAATCTTTGATAGTGGTATCCCTAACGTGTCAATTAACATACTTCTAAATCTTCCGTCTGGCTCAGGTCTTGCAAATCTAACGATATGATCTGCAACTTGTAAAAATCCGCGATAAGCATTTACCTCGGCAGTATCAAACCGTTCCCATAAATTAGTCCAATCATCATCAGAACATGGCTTCTCTCCTCTTCTATACTGCCACATTAATTCTGTATCTCTTCCATTTCCATCAATTAAAACATTTTGAAGAACGATAACATTAGCATGATCAATCATATTTGGCAACTCAACAGCATTCCCACTCAATAATTCAAGATTTGTGGCACTACCCATGTCTCTTGCCATTCCATACCATCCCTGCATTCTTGCATGATCTTCTGGAAAATTAACTGAATAAAATTTTCTGCAATGAGGAGACAAAGCAGCTGCTAATCTTAATTGAACATCTGAGCCAACTTCAACAACAGTCTTAGCATCTTTCTCTTTTAGAAATTGAGCCATATGTTCATAAAATGTTTCTTCAACTGAACTACTTCTCTGAAGTTTGCTCATTTTACCACTTGAGCCGTAAGTTATTACCATGTGATTATTTTTTAATCAGTTACTTTTAAAAATTTCTAGGGTAGATTATATAATATTTCTTGAGAAAGCAAATCACAATCTCATCCGAAGTCCCTGCCAACCACGATGACCGGTTACTGGTTCCCTTTTACCATCTGGTCCGATTTTAATTAAATAAGTAGATTTTGGATCATCTTCGCCAACTATTTCAGCAAGAGCATCTGCTGCTTCTAAAGGACTGGTTCCAAGCCCATAATCCCTAGTTCTAACATTTATCGCAACACATTGGCCTTCATGCTCTTTAAATTTATCAACCAAACTATCATATATTTGATGTCCTAATGAATATATATCATTCAATTGTTCAGGATTATTTTCATCTGCCATAATAAATCTTAGAAGAAGAGTTCTATATAAATTTTATCTGAAAGAATGCCCAGATAGGGCATAGGTATGATGCAGGGAGAAAGATATAAATAATTACTCATTTATTATTATTATTTTATGGGGGAAGTTATAATTGTTGGTGCACTGATTTATGATAATTCTAACAGATTATTTCTTATGACTTCTCCTAAGTGGGATGGTTATGGACTACCTGGAGGAAAACCAAAACAAAATGAGTCTGAGGAAGATACAGTAAGAAGAGAAGTTAGAGAAGAAATTGGAATTGAATTAACTGATTTAGTAAAAGCAGAAGAAATAGTCTTACCACCAACAGATAAAATTGATGGTGCTACAACATTTATTGTTAAACCATACTTTGCAAAGGCATTGACAATCGAAATTAGAACAAATAATGAAGTAGCTAAATATGGTTGGTATACAGTTGAAGAAGCATTACAACTTTCCCTATTAAGTCCAATAAGGAAGACTGTGGAAGCATACAGTCGACTTCTTTCTCCCTCAAACATTTCAAAGCCCTGAGAAGGGCATAACTCTCTTAAACATAATCCTTTGATTCTGCTCTGTCGGACAACTCTTAACTGAATTTTTAATATCCTGATTATTTTCTCCACATTTAATTTAAAACTTCAAATCTTAGTAATTAAAGAGAGTTTATTCTCTTATTAGCGTATTTTTTCATACGCTCATAATTAATGAA
>JBDRMB010000035.1:0-33640 GCA_043812455.1 archaeon
TGATATGGTACAAAAAACCCTTAATACTCTTATTCAAGCATTACTTCCGATTGCAGCTGCAGCAACATTTGCATGTAGTAATGGATGTAATGATGGTTTGGCTAATAATAATGGTAATAATACCGAAGATGATCTTGGACCATATACTGAAGAAGATTTTGGATTTGATTGTTATGCTCTTGAAGGTACCATTCAAGGTGAAGACCCTAACTATTCTACATTTGAAGGTGCAGAAGTTAAGTGTGATTTTATCATGCCAGAAAATTTTATGGGAACAATTAATTATATTGGCGGAACTTGTGGTTTGAACCATCTTAATGATAGTTATATTAGTGGCAATTTTCCAATGAGGTGCACAAATAGAACTATTTTAGAAAATGGTGAAGAAGTTAAAACAAGTGAAAGTTTACCTTCTGTAGAATTTAGAATAAAAGATGATCCTTATGTCGATACTTTAAGCATAAAAGCAACTTTTTACAAAGTGTATTTAGAAAATCAACCCCCAACTTCAGTTAATCATGGCATTAATTTAGGGTTGTATGAAGTTGGCCAACCAATTAATCCATTAAACTTATTAGAAGAAGGTGAAGTTGAAGATCGTGAAGATTATTTCAATGGACTAGCAGATTATACCAATAATCTAAAATGTAAAGTTATTGATGGAGAAATATCTGGTGTTACAGTTGATGAAAACTGTGAAGTAAGTGGTTATTTGAACAACATTGGTGAGCAATCAATGGAAGTTGTTGTAGTTGATCCACAAGGTGATGAAAGTAATCCTATTTCAATTACAGTTGAAGGATATCAAACTTGAAAACAATTTTTTAATTTAAATTCTTTTTTAAAATAAGTTTAATCTAGGATTTTTATCACCACTCATAGCCTTACCACTTTCAACTAACGTTTCAATACTTTCTTTTGCCATAAAAATTCAAAAAGTTTTCTTTAATGGTGGTGTAGTACAACATTTGGGTATCATTTCGTACGGCACAAGAAAACAAAGTGTTTTCTGTGCGCTCACTATGTTCACTTAGCCCCACATGAATAAACTTTAACCTCCATTAATTGTAAAATTTATTTTTTATTTTAATCTGTGCGTAACTTTAGCGTAGAATTTCGGTTCATTTATATAGTTTGTGCTGGAGAATTATATTAATAAATTTGATAAAAAAGATTTCAATAGTCATAAATTATAATTTGCTCTAGGTTTTGATTATTTCTTTAGAATATTTGTTCTTAACTCTTACTTTTAAATCTTTAGTAGAATTATTATCACTATTTATTTTAACAACCTTTTTATTAACTGTAGGTTCTTTTTTAATTTTTATAATTCTTGGTTTTTGTTGAAAGTTGTTTTCTTCTTCTTCCCCTTTGTTATCTCTTATGGGTTTCCAGTGAAGATAATTGTTTTCTTCTGGAAGTTGTTCTTGTGGTTCTGGACAGACAACATCAAATTCGTAAATATTATTGCTATAATCTTCTTCTAAGATATCTTGATCTTTATTTACTTCAAAAGTTAATGTAGTTTCACATTCTACATTTTTGATGAATTGATCAAGAATATCACTATTTGAACCAAGGTATGGAATTATATCAGATATTTCCCAAGAAGGATTACAAGCATTACAACTTAAAGATATATTAACATTGTTTACATCTGATCCATCATTCACTAAAAAATAAGATATTTCAGCTGGATCTTCAGGAATATCCATAGAATTTATAATAAGACCATAAGATATACTTAATTCAGGGGTTAAACTCCAACAATCTTCCTTGGAAAAATAAAAATAATCATTGCTATAATTTGCTCCTATTTGAGACACTGAAGAAACAACATGAAATTTTAAATCATCTGAACAATCATAAGAATAGTTTATTTGGTTAATTATTTCTGATTCTGGCCCATAATTCTGTTCAACTACAATATCTAAAGTATTACTACTATTGAGTCCAACAGCAATTCTTCCATCACAATCAATATTTCCATCGTTACCGCTAGTTATTTCAAAAACAGCATCTTCTGGATTCTGGAATGGCTGGGTAATTAATTCTACATTACTAATGAATAAGTCACGTGTAAAATCAGGCAGATCAATATGCTCAATCACTAAAGGACCATTATCATCTTCCTCATCATCACTGAAATTTATTAGTTCAATATGGTCTATCACTAAAGGACCATCATCATCATCATCACCATCACCATCACTGAAATCAAATATCTCGATATGCTCTATTACTAAAGGATCATTGTTGTCATCATCATTTTCATCATAAACTTCAACATGAACTTCTTCATTAACAAAACAATATCCATCGTCTGCAGTAACATCAATGTAATAATCTCCTTCATCCCCTACTTGTGTCTGCCATTCGCCATTTTGATTAAAGTAATTTGAGTAAGTAATATTTAGACTATCTCCGTCAGGATCGTTAACTTCAATTATTGCCAAATGTCCTTCTACAACATCAACATATGATTCTACTATTGGACAATCATTAACAAAATAACACCCGATACCCCATGGAAAATAATGAATACCATCACAAGACTCTAGCATTGATGGAGCATCTATTTCTGATGGGGAATGTACTGGATTTCCTTGATATGTAAAATCATAATGTTCATTATTGAACCAAATATCTAAAATATTTCCAATAGAATCATAATTATAAGTTACTTCATAATCATCTGTACCACTATTTGAAGTCCTATTAACTCCAGTTAAACGATCTAAATCATCATAAACCATTTCAAGTTCAATATTATTTTCTAAATCATCAATCGACATAATATTACCTACATCATCATAAGTATATTCTAACTCTTGAACAGAACCAGTAGTTTGAATTTCTCTTAATCTCAAAGTATCGCTATAATAATCATAATTTGTTTGAAGATTATTATCATAATCAACTTGTTCTTTAGCTCCAGAATCTTCATAACTTACATCATTAATAATTTCAAAATTGTTTTCTTTAACCTTATTAACAGAATTACCATCATTAAACTCATACTGAATTTCTTTTGAACCACTATCTAAATTAATTTCAGTAACTCGATCTTTAGAATCATAATCATACTCTCTTGTAAAGATTTCACCATCAATAATTATTTCTTCAAGTTCAACTCGTAACCGGTCATCATATTCATATTCAATTTGATAATTTGGTTTAGTAATTCTTGTAAGAGTTCCGATCGTATTAAGATCATATTCAAAATGTATGCTTTCTTGAGTACTGTTCTTATAAGTAATACGATTTAATTCATCATAAGACATACCAATAAGATTTCCTTCAGAATCTTCTTGAGTTAACAAGTTGCCTTCACCATCATAAGTGTAATCCCAATCACCAAGGTCGGGATCTTCAAGGCTGGTCATTCTTCCTAAATAGTCATAATAAAATGTAAAAACATTTCCTTCAGAATCTATGATTTCTGTTAAAAGGTCTAAATCATTATAAAAGTACTGAGTACTATCTAAATTTCCGTTGTTAAATTCTGTGATAAGGTCTGTGTTCCAAAATCCATCATGATAATATTTTTTATAATTTCCATTTTCATCAGTTACTTGGGTATAATATTTTGTGTATTCATTCTCAATTGTTGAACCGTCTGGTTTTGTAATTATTGTTTCTCTTCCTAATGGATCATATTGATAACTTATTTTTTCAACGTTAGTATCTGGGTTAGAGTAGGAACTTGTAGCAGAATGGCTGTAAGGGTGGCTGATATCAGAGATTTGATTATTTTCATCGTAATATATATTAGTTAAAATGTCATTTGAATCTGATTCATCATCTTTTTTGGTTTGAATTACTTTGCCTAAACCATCATAATAATAAATTGTATCGTAAGTTTCACCAGAAGTCTCTTTTTCATTTTTGATTACATATTCCGGTGCATTACCATCAAAGTAATAATCATAAGAGATAGTAGGGTCATTGGGTGTATCGTATTCCTGGATTTCTTTAGTTATTCTTCCATATTCATCATATTCATATTCAGTTAAGTAGTTGTTTGGATCTTCATCTAATATTATGTTTCCAGTACCAGGATCATATTCATAGTGATAGACTTGATTAAGAGCATTAGTTACATCTTCTACATAAAGATTATAATTATCATAAATGTAAGTAGTAGTATAACCATTATCATCAGTTTCTTCAACTAAATTTCCATAAGAATCATAATCGTAAAGATGTTCCTTATAATTGTTAGATCCACTGATCAATTCTTCAGTTTTGGTTAATCCTCCATAATTACCAATATTGCCATAATTCAAATTATCATAATAAAATCTAGTTTCTTTGACAACATCAATATCATTTTCGTCACGAACCTCTTCTAACATTGGCTTATTAACAATCCATTCAGCAGTATTGTAAACATAATCATAATGGGTGTACCGTTCGTTATTAGTTACTCCAACTTCCCCGTCTTCATGTTTTTCTATAACATTACCATAATTATCATATTCCAAATAAACACAATAATCATAATAATTATTACCACCATTATAATTTCTATCACAACTGTCATCAAGTTCAACAACATAATTCAGGTTTTGATTGTAAACATAATTATTTGATTTCATGGAATATCTATCATCATTACTATCATAGATTGTTGTTTGGTATTCTATCCCCGTTAAAGGCTTATCTTGATGAAATAAATGTTCTACATACGAATTATCAGGTTTTATTTCTATGACTTCATCAAATCCTTGAAATTCTCTTAAATCATAGTTATATTTTCCACCTTCATACTCGTAATTATAAGTCAAAATTTGGTCATGAGCACCCCACATATCATTATCAAATGCAATTGAACTAACAAGCCACACATTAAATCCTAATTCTCCACCATTTGGCTGATATTCCGTGGAACTTTCATAATCAAAAGTTATTTCCGCACCATATTCGTTAGTTATTTTTTCTAGAAGAAAATTTTTAGCACCGTTGTTAATATAAGCCATGTCGCCATTCTTGATATAATCAATAAGCCCATCACCATTAAGTTCTATTAACCTTGAATCAGTAGACTTAAATCCAGGGCTATATCCAATATCTTCCACAAAATCGTCTAAAGGTTCCCAAGCATTAGTATCCCAATCCCATTCGTAGCCGTTATTTATATATACACCGCTGTCAGTACCAGGCCTACTTTTTAAAATATCAATTAAACCATCACCATTAACATCTGCTAACCTTATTCCAAGATCATTTGCTAAAGATCCATCACAAGTACCTTGGTCATACTCATCTCTAAGAAAATCTGTTGGTGGATTCCACGTATTACTCAAAATGAAATCTTTACCATCATTGATATAAATTTCATCATAATATTCATTATCAGCATCATTATCATAACTAACAAGCATATCGTTTAATCCATCTCCGTTTATGTCTATGAAATAAACACCCTGATTAACACCCCACTGAATTTCACAGTCATAACCTAAATACTCGCCGTTAGCAAAGTTGTGAGGTGATAACCAATCATTATTTATATAAATCCATTCATTACCATTATTAATATAAGTACGAATACCTTCATTAAGATAATCAACTAAACCATCACCGTTTACATCTACTATTCTTTTGTTATTATCATACGAATAATCAAGAAAATAGGCATTATAATCCCAATCTACAAATTCTGGGATGTCATAATTGTGTGGATTCTGATAATCAGAAAAAGTAGCACCGGTATTAATATGAAGTCCTAATTCATTACTAGGAAGATCATCATCACAGTCACCATCATTCAACTGGCTTCCAACAAGGAAATCTGTATAACCATCACCATCCACATCAGATAACCTAACGCCTCTGTCTGTACCTTCCTGTCGATCTCCTCTGAACGTAAAAGCAAAAGGAATGTCCCAATTACTCGAGGTCCAACCATTTCCGTTATTTAACCAAACGTCAACTTCTGCTTCGTCCCAATCATCACCTGCATATTGATATGCATACAAATAATCTATCAGACCATCACGATTAATATCAACAAAACGTTGACCTTTATCAAAATCTTCTTCAATTTCTGAAGGAAGATCATAATTAGTATCTCTGCTCCATCCAGTAGATTGTTCATAGTAATCAAATTGAACATTGTTTAAAGTACCACCAGAACTTCCTTTTTCTGTGATAGTATCTAACATGATACGTTCGCCAAATTCATCTGGAAATGTATAATAATCTAATTCGTAACTTCTGATTAAATTGTTATCATAATAAATTTCAATTTCATCTAAGGCATAAACATTTCCTTTTTCATGTCCTTGCTCAAAAATCTCTCTTCTGATTAAAGTATTAGCGTCATAAGAAAATATAACTTCAGCATCACCATAACTAATAGTATAAATTTTAAGTCTTCCATTAGCATTATAGTAATAATAATCAATCTCATTATCATAAACATCTTTAATTATGTTCAAAGCCCAGATTGAGACATAATTCTCCTCACTAGATTCCATGGTACTGTCTGTATCAGTTCCAAATTCGTAGACAGTACCGTCTGTTTGGTATACAAACCATTCATCAGAAATATATTCAATTTTCAAGTAAGTTTCAATCTCTGTACGATATTCATCACCACCAATCGGGATTAATTTGTGTCTTGCTCCGTTAAGGTAAAGTTCATAATAATCATCAGAAGTGTCGCTTCTGGTGTAATTGATATTACGAACAATTTCAAATCTGTTAAGATCCCAAGCATAACCTAACGATGTTGGGATAGCATTGGTTGATTGATGATTATAATTTAATGATATTGCTGGCTTAAGTCCATTAACTCCTTCCGGAACTTTAATTGGATATGAATAAGTTGCTGCTCCACTAAATAAATTTACTGAACCAACTCCATTAATGTTAATATTTTCAAATTCTGGAACTGCAGCGTCGTCCATGTATCCCATATAAGATTCCATGTATGGGTTAACATCTGCGTTTACTGGAAATGCTGATAGGATGAATATTAATAGTACAAATGTTGCTAGCAGTTTAGTTTTCATTGTCCTTTAACTTGAATTTGTTAGGAAAATCTTCTTCTGTGAAAATAGTAGTTTTTAATATATAATCAATAACTTCTTCAATAGTATCAAAATCCTTCAATTCATGTCTTTTTGAAGGTATATCAGATTCAGACATACCATATCTTTCATCTAAATCAATATCATAGTCATTTATTTTCAAACGTATTTTACCTTCGCTAAGCCAAAACAGGACATAAATTACAAAATTTCTCGATTTATTGTCTTTGTAAATTCTTGAAATTCTTACTTTTTTATGGTTTAACAAATGATTCTTTATCTTGTTTAAGTTTAACATTTTAATCGTGTTTTTTCATCTTTTCTAATTTTTCCAAAGACTCTCTTGCAAATAGTAATGCCCTTGGATTTCTATCATCAGAATTTAAGATATTCTTAATTGAATTGACACAATTTGAGCAACCAATTATGGCAGCAGCATTTGCAACATCTCCTGCAACATAATTTTTATCTTTGACAAATTTGTCAATTATTTTTCTAAAAAATTCGCAATATCTTTCATTTTCGATTTCACTAAATGAAGTGAGATAATAACAAAATGAACTAACAATATGGGGACTTAATCTTGACTTCAAAGCATCATTCATTAAGCTTTCTATAATTTTATCACTAATCTTGGCTTTATTTAGTCCTAATAATGAAAAGAAATGTAACATGAGATAATATTTATTTCTATTTTTATCAATAATATGTTCTATGTTTTCTCTTTCTTCATCACTAAGTTTAATTGAGAATATATTTCCGGGTTTTGGAGAATTATTTGACTTAATAAACTTCCAATACAATTCTAAAAACTCGTTAGGTGAAAATGGTCTTTTATTTAAATTGTAAATTTGGTCTAATTCTGCTATTAACTCATTAAATTTCTTATTTATATTTTCCATCTTAATAATGTGTCTCCTATTTTAAATTATCCCACCTTTTAGCATCAACAATCTTAGTTGATCTCTCCCAAAAGAACAGATCCCTCTTTGCTACTCCATACCCTTCCGAAGCAGCAGTTTTTAGATGTTCAACATCAGAATATTCTGCAACGATATTTGCATTAACAAATGAATCTCCCTCCTTAAGAGCTCTCATACTTCTTCCCACACCATCATTAATCAAATATTCATCCCCTATCCTTATTGCGTCAATTGGTTTGTTTACATGAGATTTTGCCCCCTCTCTAAATAAATGAGTAGCATCAGTAGTTTCATGACCCCTAAGTTTGTTAATTGGAATTTTACTTGCAACTTCAGTTCCACTTTTAGCAAGCTTAGCGCCTGTTTTCAACTCAGTCACTGCGGGAACTAAAGCTATGCCTGCCCAAGCTACATTTCCTGCACTGGGTTCTTGAACTGCTGTTTGGACATCATTAATATCCTGATTAGTAAAATAAGCTCCAATATAAGGCATCCAATAAGGTGAAGTTATCGCTGCCAAATAAGTTGCACCGACTGCTAAGCCCATTAAAGCAACAGGAATATGCCCATCAGGATCAACATACTTGTACGGATTGTTCAAGACGTAAGAATACCTGTTCAAATTCTGTGGATCATAATAATCAGCAATGATAGTATCTGGCTGAGTGAACTGTCTCATTTCAGCATCATAATACCTTGCACCATAATACAACAAATTAGTACTATCCTGCTCCTTACCATTATACAAGAAATCAGTATCTCCACCGCTCAATACTTTGCCGTAAGGTAAATACTCAGTTTCTTCAACAACAGCACCATTGTCATCAGTAACTACAGTATGACTTCCTAAATGGTCGTTATGGTAATATTTCCTGCTGCCATCTGGATCATCTCGGGCAATAGTTTCACCATCTAAGAAATAATAGTAAGTGTCTTCTGTTCCGTTAGCATCAACTTTTCGAACCTGTTCAGGAAAAGGATAATAAGTAGTTTCAGAAGTCCCATCAAAGAAATGCTCAACTTTCTTAACTCTGTTGCCTTCATAATCATAGGCATACTCTTCAATTAGATTTCCAAGAGAATCATAAACCTCAACCAATTGATTGAATTCATTATAAACATAAGAAAAATACTGCCCATCAATTAAGTTACCGTTGTTATCGTAAGTTAAAGAGAAAGTTTCAGCGTGAGCAACTGGCATTGCAATGACTAAGGACATTAAGAATATCGCTACAACTAAATTAAATTTAGTGAATATTTTTCGCACGCCCCCACCTAAAAAACTCACATATACCAAATTCCTACGCTGACTTAATATTTAATTGTTTCGGGTGAATCTATGTTAATTAGATTTTTATCACCACTCCCCAGCAATTACAACTGAAACGTTTTTAAAGAAATGTTACTTTTGGGGTAGTATATGGCAAAAAGATCACTATTAGAACGGATGTTAGTGGTTTAATGTGCTTAAAATTATTTTGATTTTGGTTTAGTAAACCAAATATTAGTTTAAAAATGTGGTCTGACAAACCAAATATTTATAAATGATTAGGTGTTTTTACATTAAAAATGGAAAAATCAGTAATAAAAGATCTGCTCTTGAAACAGAATGAAATAATAAAAGATATTTCTATCCCTAGAACTCTTTTCAATGAGATAAAGGAAGATAACCCATTTATTGTAGTAATATCTGGTGTCAGAAGATGTGGGAAATCTACTTTATTAAACCAGATAAGAACAGAAGATTGTTATTATGTCAATTTTGATGATGAACGGTTGATAGATTTCACTGTTAAAGATTTTCAAAAGATGTATGAACTTTTAATTGAACTTTTTGGTGAAAAAGAGATATTTCTTTTCGATGAGATACAGAACATTGAAGCTTGGGAAAGGTTTGTAAGAAGATTACATGACAATAAGAAGAAAGTTTATGTCACTGGATCAAACGCTTCAATGTTAAGTAAGGAATTAGGGACACACTTAACAGGAAGACATCTTGCTTATGAATTATATCCTTTTTCATTCAAAGAATTTCTAATATTTAAAGATTATAGATTAAGCTCGTTAGATAAATTAAATTCAATAGATAAAAGTAACATCAAAAAATTTTTTAATGAATATCTTAAAGAAGGTGGTTTTCCTGAATACTTACAAACAAGAAAGAAACAATATCTTCAAACAGTCTATTCAAATATTTTATATCGGGACATAATTACGAGATATAATCTTACTTCAGAAAAACCAATAAAGGAAACTGTTTATTTTGCAGCTAGTAATATCGGAAAAGAACTTAGTTTTAATACTATCAAAAACATTACGGGATTAACTAGTGCAACGACAATAAAAGAATATTTTGAATATCTTGAAAATAGTTATCTAGTATTTTTAATTCCAAAATATGACCCTTCATTGAAAAAACAAGCTTATGCTTCTAAGAAAGCTTATTTTGTTGATAATGGGATGGCAAATGAAATTGGTTTCAGGGTCAGTGAGGACGAAGGAAGACTTCTTGAAAATGTTGTATTTCTTGAATTAAAAAGATTTGGGAAAGATATATTTTTTCATAGAAACAAAAAAGAATGTGATTTTCTTATTAGGGAAGGATTAAAGATAAAACAAGCAATACAAGTAACTTGTTATTTAAATGACAAGAATAAGGAAAGAGAAATAGATGGACTTATGGAAGCATTGGATAAGTATAAACTAAAAGAAGGATTGATATTGACTTTAGATGAAGAGAAAGAGATTAATAAAAATAATAAAAAAATCATTATAATGCCAGTTTGGAAATGGCTTCTTGAAGCAAGAGTGTAATTTTATTACCACTTTAGTGTGACTATCGCACCGAAACGTTTTTAAAGAATTGTTGGTTTTAGGGTAGGATATGGCAAAAAGATCACTATTAGAAGATTTATTAGGTGGATTTAGTTCTACATTAAGAGGATTGTCACTTGTGGCTATTCCAATGGCTATCCTTGGTTGCGAAGACGGATGTAAAGGCGGAATAATTGGCCCTGACGACGATGATGATACTACTTCTGGATATACTGCTGAGGACTTAAAAAATTCTGTAAAATGTTATGATCCTGATGATAATTTAGTTGAACTTGACATTATGATTGAAGATGAAACTTATCGATGCATTTTTGATGCACCTGACGATTTTGGAGGAGATGTAATAATTTCTTATTCTGGCTTACAAGAAGAAAGCATATCAATAAACGAATCTAGTTTAATTGCTACTATAACACCTGATATGTATGATGCTAATTTGACTACTTTAGCAGACGGTAGTGATATTGCATTGAAAGATGAGCAATCTTCTTTAACCTTTTCTATTAGAAATGATGATTATGTTGGTGGTATGGACATAGAATTACCTTTTGATGTTTATGTGAACAATGAAGCACCTACTTTAGAAAATCCTAATCTTGATTTAGGTAGAATTATGGTTGGTGAAGACATTCCTGGTTTTAACATACTTGACGAAGCTGGTGTAACTGACCGTGAAGATGAATTAGATGGCAATGGAGATTATAATAATGATCTGAAATGTCAAGTTACAGAAACCCCCGAAGGTTTAACTGTTGATGATGATTGTAATGTTAGTGGTGCTTTTGCTGCCACTGGCGATTATAATTTTGAAGTTGATGTTATTGATCCGCAAGGTGATTTTGCGACAGTTACTATAACTGCTGGCGCTTTTGATTATCCAACTGTTGATGTTTTGGTTAGTGACTTTTTTACTAATGGTATTATGACAGATGGGAATGGTTCTGATATTGTTTCTTATGTTAATGTTAAGTGTAATGATCAAGGAACTCCTGATTTTGAAAGTACTATAGCAACAGATCTTACTGGTTTTGCAAGTATTCTTGTAGAATCACCCGCTCTTGCTGCTGGTACTCAAGAAGTTGAATGTTTAGTTGTCTCCGATGATGAAACTGATCCAACCGATCTTGGTCGATATGCTGCTGTTGGTTTAACAGAAACTGTTGGTAGTGGTAATACTTCTTTAGAAGCTTGGTTAATTTCTAGTGAGGATTATGATAGCAATGCTCAAGGGGCTACTGGTGTTGATAACAGTATTTGGCATTTATTTGCTCGTAATGCTGAAATGGAAAGTGTTTATGGTATAAATGCTGGTGGGGATTTGTTTAAGGTCAATGGTGGTGGAATTATTACAAGTGAGTTGGTTGATGGTGACGTTGAATTTTACAATTATACTTTATCTGATGTTATTAATAACTTAGATCCAAGTATTAATCCACCTGGGTACACAGGAGTTTTGGTACAGGATTCTGTAGGTGGTATGATTACTATTGATTGGAATGAAACTGCTGGTGTTGTTGATGTCACAAGAAATGTTACTGGAACTAATATTGATAGTGGTACTGTAACTTTAGATGGTACTTATTATTATGATGCCACAGTTGAAGCAGTAGGAATACTAATAGCTTCTGGTGCATTGAGTGGAACTGTGGAAGAAGGAGATATAGGAAATTTTACTAATCTTACTTATAGTAACGGAACTGATAATCCTTCTTACCTTGGTCAAATGCAAACATTAATCAGACAATACTACCCACACGATTTAAACCAAACATTTGTAACCTTTGATGGTGATCAAGTAAACGTTCGTTATACTGATGGCGATGTTGAATTCTAATTTTACTTTTTTCTTTATATTTTACTTCTTAAAAAAGATACTTTTATATAATAAGAAGCATTGTTAAACTACAGTAGGTGTAGTGTATGGTAAAGAGGGGTGAGAGGTGTACTAGAGTTAGTAATAGGTTTGACCTAAATGTAAGCAGTATTCTCAAAGATAATATAATTATATCTGTAATTTTCATAATCTCTGTTTTTGTGTTAGGATTTTTCTATCTTAATAGTTTAGATTATGAAAATCAAGAATTTTTTCTAAGTAATTTATTAACAGGAGCAGCAGTATCTGCTCCTCAACTTTCTGTCAATGATACACCTATCTTAGAAGTAAATGAAACTGAAATTCTTCCGGAACCAGAGATTATTCAAGAACCCAAAGAAGTTACTGAAGAACCACCAGCAGTTAACGGAGAAAGTCAGCAAGGGATAGGTATAGAAGCACTACCTGATAATGGCCCAATAGGAATTGCTGCACTAACAAGTTCATTCGTTCTCAGTTCAAGTTCTGGTTATAACAAAACAATAGATAATCTTATTGCTGATCCAGACCCAGGTGCTGGAGTTGATAAGATTATTTATAATTGGAAAGTTACGGAAGGCGCTGGAGATGTGGAAATATTAGAATTAAACATGCCTTTTGAAGGCAGTTCTAATTCAACGTATACTAGAGATTATTCTTATAATGGCAATAATGGTACTGTTGTAAATGCTCTCTATAAAGCCACACAAGGTTATGATGGAAATAATGTTTATGAGTTTGATGGTGATTCTTCTAAGTTCATTAATCTAACTGGGTTTAATAATTTAGATTTTAATTTAAGTGATAGTTCATTAAATGGATTTACTGTTGAAGCTAGGTTTACTAGTGTTGATGATAGTGGAAAGGAATGTTTGTTGGTTGTTGGTGATAGTGATTTACAATCATCTACAGCAAATAGTTCTTATGCCTTGTATAGAGTTGGAAATTATGGTTATATTGATTTTCATATTGCAAACGGATCAAATGTTACTTCTATTGAATCAAATACACAAGTAAACGACTCTCTCTGGCATCACGTGGCAGCAGTCGTAGACAAACCAAATGATATGGTTTGGCTTTATCTTGATGGTTCTTTGGTAAATAATGTGTCTTTAGAAGATATGACAGGTTCAGTAGGAGCAAGCTCAGGGAACATAGCCATGATTGGAAGAAATTCACAGTCAGGAATCTTTGACTTCGAATGGAACGGCTCAATAGACGAAGTAAGGATCTGGAAAAGACCACTCTCATCTAACCAAATTCTAGAATTGTATAATAACAACACCAACATATTAACATATCCAGAAACATTAGAAAACGAAAAATGGAAAGTTACTGGAATACCAATTAACGAAACTGATGATGGAACTCCTTCGGATTCCAACTCTTTGACTGTAAACAGATTAAGCATTCAAGCCGCTCCTACACTTAACGCAACAACCACAGATAACACTACATCTGATAACATAACTGCCTGGATAGACATAACTTCTTCGTTTGGAGACCCAACTAAAGGTATCTACAACTTTTACATGAACGGTAGTTCCATCACTGACTTATATTATGCATTTGAAGGATATTCGTATCTCACTACAAGCGCTACAAACGGCTCTACAATAGACTATTCAGGAAATGGTTACAATGCTACTGTCGTTGGTGCTGACTGGAATATGGGTGGACATGACGGTTTTGGTGCCTATACACTTGACGGAGTTGATGATTATATTGTTGCAGATTCTACAAGTGCTGCTGACTTTACTAAAAATGATTATTACACACTTTGTTCTTGGATTTATCCTACGGTTTCTCCATTTGAAGAGATTTTATCTAATTACAACAATTCACATGGATACTATTTAGATAAAGTTGCACCGGGTGAACTTTTACATGGATATATTGGAAACCCTTCGTTTTCAACACAAGTCTACTCTAACATCTCTTTAACATTAAACGCATGGCAACATGTATGTATGTCTTTTAATGACAGTTTTAGTGGGATTGAGTTATATATTAATGGAACACGTGTTACAAATGAAACTTCTTATAGTAATTTTGGTCCTGAGATTTCAAGTTATTCTAGTCATTATCCTTTTACAATTGGTGCTAGAAGCTGGCCAATAGGTTTTCGTAATTTCAATGGCTCTATAGATGAAGTAATGGTTTTCAACAGAGTTCTTTCCCAAGAACAAATAAGCGCCCTCTACAATAACCTAACTAACACAATAGTCTCCCAAGAAACACAAGTCGGAGACATTTGGAACGCAACAGTAACTGTAACAGACGGTAAAGATGATGGAACAACTAACTGGACAAATTCAATAACAATCACAGAAGGTTGTACAGATAATGATGGTGACGGATTTAACCAAAGTCAATCTAGTTGTGGTACAGTATTTGACTGTGACGATACTGACACCAATACTCTTCCACCATATGATGACATGTCGATAACCAGTAACACTGTGCTTTGTAATGGTACGTATAACATCGCAGATTCTGGTTCAACAGGTGTTATCATATTTAACGCTAATAGTGTTAATTTAACTTGTAACAATACTTTAATTAACGGATCTGGTACAGGAGTTGGAATTACAACTCAGGGTTTTAATAACTTAATAATAAGTGGTTGTAATGTTAGTAATTATGAAGATGCGATTGATACTGGACCTGCAACTTATAACAACCAAATTCTGAACAACATTATTGATGCAACACAATATGCGATTGCATTAAGAGGAGACAATTATACTATTCAAAATAACAATATAACTGATGGTTATATATATCTAACTTCAGATGCATATAATAACAATATTACTAACAACATCATTGAAGATACTTCTTACTGTGTAAAATCCGAAGGATCAAATTACACAACCTTTGATAATAACAATTGTACTGCTGCCCTAATAAGTTTAATTAATGGAACAAGCAATATCATAACAAACAATTACATAGACAGATATGTTCTTACCGAAAATGAATTTAATGCAACAATTAGTAATAATAACATTGATACTACGTTTGTACTCTCAATAATTACAACAAATTCTAGTAATCTGTTAATATTTAACAACACCGCAACCAGAGAGTTCAGAATCATTGAAACTAACGATACTCAAATAATAGCAAATAATATTACCTTACCAGTAATTGGTGAAGCAATTTTAATTAATACTGGATCTTTGCGTAACAATATAACTAACAATACTATCAATAACGGTTTTATTGATATACAAAATTCAGATGAACATATTTTAACAAATAATTATATTAATACATCCAATGCGTCAAATACAAAATTAACATTGACTTCTGCTGATAATAACACTGTTATCTATTACAACCCAAATGGAGAAATTGAATGGAACTTAATTGCTAGTGGCAGTTCAAAAGCACCTTTAATCCTAAACTCAAACCCAATAATTTCAAACAATTTTGTAGAATTTACTCCTGCAACTTCTGATATTCTCAACAACAGTAATGCTACTATTACTTTATATGATGTAATTGGCATAACATATCCAGAAGTTCTAAGAAATGGTGTAACTTGTGATTCTTCTATTTGTAGTGATGTAGTTGATTTAGGTGGTGATGATTACCAATTCAATGTCACACAATTCAGTAACTATACTTTAACCAGTGGAACAAATTCTGCTTTAGGTATTTGGGACGACAATGATCCAGAAGGTGGCAGTCAGGGTAAAGGAACAGGTACTCAAATTAGTTTCTATGCCAATTATACTAATGTTACTGACGGTACGCCAATAACCGCTGCAATGGGTGGTTTGTGTAATGTTAGTTATAATGTTACCCCTAATGGCCCGTTTAATATGACTTATAATGGTACTAGTACCTTATGGGAATATAACAGAAGTTTCTCATTTGAAGGAACTTATAATTGGAACATAACTTGTAATGCTCTAGGATTTAGTGGACAGAACTTGACTGATACAATCGTCATCGGTAACAACCCGCCAACACAAGGAATTCCAATTTTAAACTCAACTTTTGGTACTAATTCTTCATCAGAAAATCTTACTGTATATAACCAAAGTACTTCTGATCCTAATGGAGATCCAGTCAAGAACATTTACAATTGGTACATGAATGACTCTTCATTAACCATACTTAACATGCCGTTTGAAGGAGGTTCAAACTCAACATTCACTAAAGATTATTCCCCTTACGGAAACAATGGTACTGTTATCGGTGCTGTCTGGAACTCTTCAGGTGGTTATGATGATACTGGTGCTTATGAATTCAATGGTTCAAATAATAATTTTGTTAACATTACTAACCATTCTTCTTTGAACTTTGATTTGACTAATGGAAATGGTTTTTCTGTTGAGGCTAGGTTCAGAAGCTTAGATTCAACAGTGGTAGATTATTTGTTAATCAAAGGTGTTGCTGGTGTTGGTAACAGTTATTACAGTATTGTAAAGTATTCTGGAAACATCCTTGAATATAGGATTGGAAACGGTTCTAATGTTCTTATTAATGAGGGTATAACTTTAGTTAATGATTCTGAATGGCACCAAGTTGTGCTTATTGTAAATAGTACCGAAGTAAAAGCATACATTGATGGACAAGAAGATATGTCACAAACAACTCCAATTAGTGGGATTGTTGGAACCTCTGGTCATTTGTCTATCGGAGCAAGTAATAGTGGTACTCAATCTTGGAACGGTACAATTGATGAAGTTAGGATTTGGAACAGAAGTTTATCAGAACAACAAGTCATTGCATTATATAACAATCAATCAAATGTAATAGTTTCACAGGAAACTAATCTTGGAGAAGTCTGGAATGCTACAGTAACACCAAATGATGGTAACTTAGATGGAGCTACTAACTGGTCTAATTCTGTAGAGATTTTATTAAGTTGTACAGATAATGATGGTGACGGATTTAATTTAAGTGAAGCAGGTTGTGGTACAGTGTTTGACTGTAACGATAACAATGCAAGTATTCTGCCACCGTCTGATGATATGTTAATAAGTGGTAATACTGTACTTTGTAATGGAACTTATAATATTGAAGATTCTGGTTCAGAGGGTGTTGTCAGGTTTAATGCTAACAGTGTTTCTTTAGCTTGTAACAACACCGTGATTAATGGTTCAGGTACTGGTGGCAGTGTAGGAATAAGTACAGTTAATTTTGACAGTGTTACTGTTGAGAACTGTAACATTACTAATTATGATTATGGGATTAATGTGACTACCAGCTCCTCTTCCGTGACAGTTCAAGGAAATAATATTTTAACTTCAAGTCGTTCTATAGAAATTTTTGGTGACAATAGCCTCTATTACAACAACATTTTACTTGATGGACCAGTGTATCTTGAAAATTCATCTGTTGGAAATAATCTTAGTGGAAATTTAATTTATGATAGCACTTACTGTATCTACTCAGATAGTGCTAATAATTCTATCATTAACAACAATACTTGTTTCGCAGCTGATGTTCGTATTGTCGGTGGGCAAGGAATTAACATAACCCAAAATAATATTACTAACACTTCAACTAAAGTTTACATTTCAAACTCTGAAAATCACAGAATAGAAAATAATGATGTTGAAATGGTATGGATAGATTATTCTATTAATATTTCTGTTATTAATAATGAAATATTTGAAACTGGTGGTGACTGTATTTTTCTTGAATATGTCAATGACAGTTTATTTTATAATAATACTGCTTATCGGGGATTTGGACTAAATTATGTAAGAAATTCTAATTTTAGTTTAAATAATATTACTCCTTCGGCTTATCGTTATGGTCTAAATGTAAGAGAAAGTCTTAACAATACAATTACCAATAACTGGCTTAATAATGCTTACGTAATAATAAGATTATCTTCTGCAAATAATACTTTAGAAAATAATTTTGTTAACACAACCTTAGCATCAGATTTAAAGTTAGATGTTTCTTCCTCAAATGATAACAACTTAGTATACAGTAATTCTGATGGTATTCTGGATTGGCAACTAATAGCTAACGGAAATTCTACTGTAGAACTTGGCCTAGCAATAAACCCTCTCATCCAAAATAATTTTGTTTCTTTTACTCCTGGTGCGGCAGACGATATTCTTAATACAAGTAATGCTACTATTACACTTTATGATGTATTAGGACTAAGTAATCCAATTGTGCTAAGAAATGGTGTAACTTGTGATTCTTCAATTTGTAGTAATATTACCGATTTAAGTGGTAATGATTATCAGTTTAATGTTACACAGTTTAGTAATTATACTTTAAACAGTAGTGCTGGCAATCAAGCACCGACCTTCAGTAACGCAATTAACACTAGTCTTAATTTCAGAAGATACCAGAATTTTACAGCCAATATTACAATTGATGATGATACAGGTTTAGATTATTACATATTTTCAACTAACGCTTCTGGAACTTGGGCAAACACAAGCCAGAATATTGCTGGTGCTCAGTATAATGCTAGTGAACAAGCTAACATCACTTTAGCTAAAAACAATGAAATATGTTGGTACTACTGGGCTAATGATACTAATAGCAATAGTTCTAATTCTTCAACA
Source organism: archaeon (assembly GCA_043812455.1). Taxonomy (GTDB): domain Archaea; phylum Nanobdellota; class Nanobdellia; order Woesearchaeales; family GW2011-AR9; genus JABHQR01. The sequence goes on from JBDRMB010000035.1 coordinate 19,205, forward strand.
TACTGTTTCACAGTACTGAACACTCCACCTACGTTTAACGAATCTCTAACTGCACAAAGTGCAAATTCTAGTCAAGAATTTATTTATAACATCAACTGTTCTGATATTGATGAAGACAGTATAACCTATTATGATAATACTACTTTGTTTGATATCAATTCAACCAACGGAATAATTAACGATACTCCACTGCAGGCAGAAGTTGGAGTCTATTCAATTAATATTACTTGTGGTGATGATGAATCTAATGTTAGTGAAATATTTACTTATAACATAACTGATACAAGTGTTCCTACTTTCAGTAATGCGATTAACACCAGCATTAATTTTAGAAGATACGAAAATTATACAGCTAACATTACCATCAATAACCTAGCCTTAGACTATTACATTTTCTCCACTAACGCTTCGGGCGCGTGGGTTAACCTTACCAGAGATATCTCTGGTACTGAGTACAATGCCAGTGAACAAGCAAACATTTCATTGGCAAAGGATAATCAGATTTGCTGGTACTATTGGGCTAATGACACTAGCAGTAATAATGCAAGTTCTAACACCTACTGTTTCACTGTCATTAACACTGCACCTACTACACCTGTCATTAGCCTAACTCCAGCATCTCCAAACACCAGCAGTGATTTGAATTGCAGCATTACGACCAATTCAACAGATATTGATAATGACATTGTAAACTACACCTTCTTATGGTATAACGGAACTACATTAACAAGAACATTTGGTCCAACAGCAAACACATTTGACATTCTCGGTTCAGGTAACACTAGCAAGGGTGAAACCTGGAATTGTACAGTAGTACCTTACGATGGAGAAACTAACGGAACTAATGTTTCTCAATCAGTAAGTATAGGTAATACGAATCCTGTTGTTAGTAGTCCAACATTGAGTTCAGACGATGCTCTAAACAGAACTATTGCTAACCTTACCGCAAGCTGGACTTTCTTTGACACTGATTCTGGTGACACTCAAGTAAGTAATCAAACTAAATGGTACAAAAATGATGTTGAACAGGTATCTCTTGAAAATGAAACAGTTACTGGCTCTGGAAATACTACTAAAGGAGAAGTTTGGTATTTCAGTGTAAGAGTGTTTGATGGAACTAATTGGAGTATCTGGGCAAATTCAACCAACAACATAACCATCCAAAATTCGGCACCTACATTTAATGAAAGTTTAGTTCAGCAGGATGTTAATGTTAGTGATACATTAACTTACGACATCAATTGTAGTGATTATGATAGTGGAGATACAGTAACTTACTATGACAATACTTCCTTATTTGATATCAACAGCACAAATGGTTTAATTACTGACACTTCTACAATTGGTGACATTGGTGTTTACAACATCAGCATTTCCTGTGGTGACGGGACTGTAAATACTACTCAATCATTCTTATACAACATTACAGATACTAGTTCGCCTACTTTCAGTAATGCAATCAATACTAGTAACAATTTTAGAAGATACGAAAATTATACTGCAAACATTACCATCAACAACCTTGCTTTAGACTATTACATTTTCTCCACTAACGCTTCTGGCGCGTGGGTTAACCTTACCAGAGATATTTCTGGTACTGAATACAATGCCAGTGAACAAGCAAACATTTCTCTGGCAAAGGATAATCAGATTTGCTGGTACTATTGGGCTAATGATACAAGCAGCAACAGTGCAAATTCTAACACCTACTGTTTCACTGTTATCAACACTGCACCTACTACACCCGTCATTAGCCTAACCCCAGCAACTCCGGTTTCCATTAGTTCTAACATCACTTGTAACATAACAACCAATTCTACTGATACCGATGGTGATTCAGTTAATTATACGTTTGAATGGTACAAAGATGGTGTATTCAGTCAGTCATCTGGTGTAACAAGTGATACCATCAATATTCTAAACTCAACTTACACTGGTTACAGTGAAGTTTGGAATTGTACTGTTACTCCTTATGATGGCGAAGAAAACGGTACTGTAACTTCAGCAAATGTGACAACAGCATCTGCACCTGGAACTACTGGGGGGGGAGTAGTGGGCGGTTCAAATACAATGGATGTTAAGTTAGATGGTACATGCGTTAATGATATAACCACAATTACTGCTACTAAAAAGCTTAGTACAACACCTGTTAAATTGGCTACAGTTAAAATTACAGATCCTGAAGGGAATACCATCACTTTAACTGCTGATGATTATGGTCAGGTTGAAACAACACCTTTAATTGAAGGTAATTATACCATTAAACTTTCAAGAAATGGTTATCGTTCTGAAACAAATACATTAACCGTTAAAGATTGTGGAATCTGTTCTTCTGATGATGATTGTGCAGATAATCAAGATTGTAGTTCTGTTGGATATTGTAGAGATCTAAATTGTGAAAGATATGAAAACCACAAATGTTTTGATGAAATTGACAGTGCTGAATACTTAACGGCAGCAGAAATTGAAGAATATGTTCACATTGAAGCAGACCAAATAACTTCTGAGGAATTTATACTAAGAATAATCAATGAGCATCAAACCAAGAAGCTAAGAGTTAAAGCTGAAGCTGGTAGTTCATATGACACAATATTAAAGAATTCTATTAAAGAAAGGTTAATGGAAAGGAGAATGACAGAAATTGATGCTGAGAAAAGAGCAATAGAAATTGCTTTACTTGACGAAAATAATGCAAAACTTGCTGTTGGTAAAGTTTCCAGATTAACTAGTAACCAACCATTAATGTACTTTTCAAGTGATATTACTCATGCAGAACCGTTATATGCAGAATTAGGATTATCACAAAGTGGAATAAATATCAATTTGAATCAAGATCTTGAAGTTAATGCTGGTAAAACTGAAGAATATGATGTGGTATTAAAGACTCAGATCCCACAAGCAATTAATTTGGATTTAATATATCAAGGAGAAATTGCTAAGAGAATTGAACTTGAAGCAGAACCTAAAGATTTGATTAACACTTACGTTGATATTGAAAAGGGAAGTAATACTGTTGATATTCATACTATGTTAGCAAAAGAAGAAAGAAAATCTATGATTGCAAAAGAAACAATTCTAGATGAAGATAAGAAACGAGAACTAAATAAGCTTACAGAAGAAAACAAACAAAATGAATTTGTTAAAGAAGAAGATAAACTTACTGAGATCGGAGACAAAGAAGAAGGAAAAGAAACCGATTTAATCGAAAACATTGAAGAAAACAAAGGGGATGCTGACGGCTTCACACAAGATGATAAAACTGAACCTGAAAGTAACGCTTTAGAAATGGTTAAAGATGAACAAGATAGTAAAGATATTAGTGAATTAAATAATCTGGAAGTATCTAAAACTGAAACTACAAGCTCATCATCAAATAGGAGAGGAGGAATTTCCAATTATGATGAATACTTTATCGAATTCAGCGTAGATGCTAATTCAGATCCAAAAGAACTTAATCTAATAAAGAAAACGTTCTTCCAATTCTTGATCAACCCAAAAAGAGTGAGCTTACAAACAGAATTGTTTGGACCATACAAAATTTATTATGAAGATGAAGTTATGCTAGTAACACAACAATTAGTTATTGATGAAGAAATGTATAATAAACATTGTATTGTTAAAAATTGTCAGATTGCAGCTAAGATTATCAAGAATGGATATCCAATTAAGATTAATTATTACGAATTTGACTTAACTGGAACTCAAACAAACACTTCTTCAGTTACTCCAATTTATTAGATTCCGATCCTAAATAAAATTGCTCATTATAAAACAATTAATCTAACTAAAAAACAAAGTGGTTAATTAATATAAAATAAGAAAATTCTACTTCAACAAACTCTGCATAACTTTACTCAAACCTGCTTCCAGATCCTTTTTATCGCTTTCTAGAACAACTTTCTCGTACGGTGGTCTCAATACACCTTTTCTAGACAGGTTGTCCTCGATCCAATCTAAAGCCGTTTTCTTTTTACTCTTAACAAACCGTTGAAATTTTTCTTGTGACCAGCCGCCTTTATGAGTATGTCTGACTTCTCTTTCTTTGTTCAAGATAGTTTTTTCTTTGTTATTCCGCCATTCAATAGCTTTCAAACGTTTAACTGTAGCATGAACATAAAGGACAGTATTATACACTTCAGACAATTTCTCTGCTTCAGCTAACTTTTTAGATTTTCCAGATAAATTTTTATTAGTAGGAATAATAACGCTACCTGGTTTTATAGCATTTTTTTCTTTTTCTAATTGTACTTTTTTCTTAGCTTCAGCCTTTTCTTTCAGAAGTCTTTCTTTCTCTTTTCGTTTTAGTTCTTCTCTCTTCAACTCTTCTTTAAGTTTCTCATTAGCAATTTTTTCTTTTTCGTTATATTTCCTGACTTTTTTTACACTATTTTTCCGAAGTCTACTTTGTTTGATCAGTCTTTTCTCATCACGATATTCAAGAGCCATCTTGGCACAGAATGGGCATAGTTCTTTACCATCAACAACCTTAGAATTAGAGAAAAACTTCAGTTCTTTACAGTTCTGGCACCTAAAAATCTTCACCATCTTTTACATTAGGAAAATTTAGTAGTATTTAAACCTTATTTTTATTAATCTATTTCCCAGCACTTATTAGAAACATTTATTTACTCACAAATATTCTTTATCTTCAATGAAACTTAAAATCTACCTATTCCGGCACGGACAGAGCTATTACAATAAACATGGTTGGTTCACAGGCTGGATAGATTCTAAAATGACCAAAGCTGGCTTTGCAAATGCTAAAGCTGTTGCTAAGAAGTTAAAAACAAAAAAGATTGATGTTGCTTACCATAGTAGATTAAGCAGGTCGAAGGATACCTTAAAAGAAGTTCTCAAATATCATCCTGAATGTATAGAAGTCATTGAAGATGACCGGATGATTGAACGTTGTTATGGCAAATTACAGAAACACAGCCATAAAGAATTCATGGAAGATATTGAAGATCTGATCTGTAAATCTATCGAAAAGAAGTATGGGAAAATGCGACCAAAAACAAAAAGGCATTTTGGTGAAGAAGTTGCAAAAACTGTTTATGATATTTACCATCGTTCTTATGATATCCCTCCACCTGGTGGAGAATCTGTAAAAATGGTTGAGAAAAGAGTTAATTCGTTCATAAAAGACCTTTTGAAAAAGATGAAAAAAGAAAAGATTAACGTCGCTATTTCTGCCCACGGTAATAGTATGCGTCCTTTCAGAAAATATTTCGAAAAATTAACTTTGAAAGAAATGATGAAATTAGAGAATCCGTGGGATGATTATTTTGTTTATACAATAGAAGTTTGATTTTTAGTAATTTTTTAATATACTGTTTTAACCATTAACAGATAATTTTTTAATCAATTGTCGTCTGCAAACCACGTTTTGGTCTAATTTCTTCATGAAAATATTTTTTCAAATCATTAAATTTCTTATAATCTTGGTTTATTTTTCTTAATTCTTTCAAACCTTCTTCAGTAAACCTAATTCTCCTATTATGATACTCAACCAACTTTTTCTTCTCCAAGCCTTCGATATTTTTGTACAATGCTCGTTCTTGTTTACTAACCATTCCTGAATCTAAAAGAAGTTCGATAAAAGCAATTTTAGAAGTACTTAATTTCAGCGGTTTGTCATTCAAAACTTGGTTTATTGACTGATAAAACTGTCCTAAAGAGAACAAGATTAAGCTTTGTGGTTTGCTGAGTTTCAATTTAAACCTATAAAGACATTGAGATATAAAAATATTTATGTAAGAAAATGTAAAGATTAGCTTTATTTTAGAGCATTACAAAACAAAAAAGTTTAAATAAGCTCAGAATTTGGTACTTTCCATAACAAAAAGAAGGTGATACATAAATGAAACTTATTCTCAAAAAGAAACCGAAAGGCGTACGAATCATTGAAGGATTTCCAGGCTTTGGCTTGATTGGAACTATTGCTACTGAATTTTTAATGGAACATCTGCAGACAGAAAAAATAGGTATCATTGAAATGGATGAAGTACCTGCAATGGTAGCTATCCATCAAAATAAAATCATTGAACCAATCTCAATACATTACAACAAAAAATATAATTTGGTACTGATCCATGCAATTAATATTGGCAAAGATTTAGGATGGAAATTGGCAGAAGTTATTGCTGAAATGGCCAAAATATTAGAGGCAAAAGAAATCATCTCACTGGAAGGTGTTGGTAGTCCAAACACTAGTGAATCACGAGTATTTTATTATTCCAGTGCTGGTACAACCACAAGTAAAAAATTGAAAGGTATTGCAAATCCATTAAACGAAGGGATTATTGTAGGAGTGACTGGAGCTTTGCTAAGTAAAGATATTTCTACACCAGTTTTAGCACTGTTTGCAGAAGCTAAAAGTAACTTACCTGATAGTAAAGCAGCTGCAGAAATCATCAGAGCTCTTGATGCTTACGCTGGTCTAGCGATTGATCCAAAACCTTTAGAAAGACAAGCAAAAGATTTCGAAGCAAAATTAAAGAAGATTGTTGAGAAAGGCAGAGTTGCTGAAGAAATCCAAACCAAGAAAAGTACTGGTTTGAGTTATGTTGGATAATTTTAATTGAATACACTAGGCCTTTTAGGCTCTAATTTTTTTATTTCTTCTTTTAATTCATTTACAGTTTTTCTTACCAATTGCAACTGTGCTAAAATACTACGTTTCGGATGCTTTTTATCGAGATATTTATACTCTAATTGTAATGTTGCAAGAGTTTCTGTAAATTCATGCTCAACACCCAATTCATTCATAATTTTTTTAACTTTAGAAAACGAGACACCAAATCTTTTGAATAACCTTTGTGTTGATTTCAATAATTCTAAGTCGTTAAAATTTCTACCGGCATAACTATTCCATTTATCCTCAATAGAATCAAGAACATCAAGTAAATCACCAACCCAAGTATTAAGACTAGACCACTGTCGAAATTCTTCCTCAGAAACTACTCTTTGTGGTACTGGACTTTTCCAAAATTTTAAACTTTCAAGCCATTCTAACATAAGATAAAACAATAAATTTAATTATATAAACATTTTGGTATCATTATTGTTATGTTTTTACAATTTGCGATTTTTGAGAAATGGAGATTGTTGCTATTGATTAAATGTTTTAGAAAAGGATATTTTAATCAAAGACTAAAATGAGAATGCTAGAAATATCTATTTTTGCTAACAAGTTTTAGAAAATAGATTCTAAGTTTAAATTAAAACTTTTGAAATATAACAGTTTAAACAATGCTTAAATGTTTTAGAAATGAAACTGGGTTTCAACTATTTCTCTCAGTTTTTACATTTTATGTCAAAAATGCGCAAAAAAAGTGAGGAAAATGACAAAAAAGTTATTTTGCAAAAACTAACAATTGATGAAACTTACAAAAAAACAAGAAATCTACTAAAAACATTAAAATTGTCGTAAAAGATTTTATCAAAAAAGCCTGCCAAATTAATCAAAATATACCCTTCGACAATGTTTTTTAGCATATTTATGCATAAAAAGCTTCGCATAATGTATATTACCAGTAGTTCTTATAGATAAATATTTAAGCGAAAGAATATTTGTTGGTAAAAATGGAAAAAGAGTGTGTAAAATGTGGCAAACTAGATGAAAAACATGCCAAAGGTTTGTGTTACAAGTGTTACAGAAAGCAGTGGAAACCAAAAAAAGTTCTTTGTAAAAATTGTAAGCAAATAAAAGAACACCATGCCAAAGGAATGTGTAAATTATGCGTTACTAAATTATTTCATTATGATCACATAAAATCGTATAATGTTCGGAAGTATCACAACATTTCTCTTGAATTATATAAAAAAATAGCTACAGAGTGTATAATCTGTGGTTTTAACAAGATTATAGAATTACATCATCTTGATGATAATAGAGACAACAATTCACCAAATAACCTTATTCCATTATGCCCAAACCACCATAAAATGCTACACCACCAAGATTATTCTGAAAAGACTAAGTCAGAAATTAAAAAAATATTACAAAAACGTAACGTATAACTTTATTCTAAAACTTTTAATCACAACCTAAACTTTTCAGCACAGATTTGCCAAGAAGCTAGAAAAAACTTTCGATTTTTAACTAAAAGTTTTAGCACAAAAAGATTTAAGCAAAGGTTAAATATTTCAGAATTAAAAAAAACACCAAAACTTTCAGAAATTTTAATTTTAAAAAATAATAAAAAAATGAAATAATCAATTATTATCTGTCAGGAAAAATTCCATCTCAGAATCATCTACTCTGTTAAAGATAGCGTCAGCAAATACTGCAATTATTTCACCATCCTCTTCAACCTGTAATGGAACTCCGTAGAAATTTTCTATCCAAAAGACATATTCACCGCCGTTAATATCAGCTACTGTAGCATCCCGATTGAACAATTTACGTTCTTCAGTTTTCTCTGCAGTATCAATTTTATCTAACCAGAATATAGGATTCATAACATAATATTTATCAATGCTGACTTCACCTTTTTCACCAGTTTCTTCACAATATTTTACACTTGCACAATAACTGATTGCAGTTCTGTCACCCCAATCAATGATTACAGTATCCATATCAAGAGTATGTAAAATATTGGTCTCATCTGGCAAGATAATTTTCATCATATCGCCTTTCAGATAGATTTCATACATGCCAGAATCTACAGCACTTTCAGCACGATAATTATAACTAATACTTGTTAATTTGTTGTTGTTATCTAACAGATTTTGAACATCATCATCTATTGCAAATTCTGGTTGGGATACAACTACTTTAACTTCTTCGTCTTTATCCTCATCCTTAACAACTGTATCTTCTAATTCATCATTTAAATCTTCTAATTGATTTTCAAGATCCTCAAGTGCGTCTTCATATTCTTGAATGTCTTCTTGTGTTTGTGTTGGAAACTGTGGTACAAAAAAACAACCACTTACCAAGCCAACAATTATTAACATAATTGCTATAAAAATAAGATTAATTTTTAGATTTCCCATTAGTAAAACCCCCTATAATCTATAAGAGATAGTAATAACCATTATCTTATAAAATTATCGATTGAATACCACAAATGTTTTAAGGAGCTAAATAAGCGTTAGGAGTATGTCAATCTTTTACTTGTTTTTAGCAATCATGATTTTTGTGAGTTTGATAGCCTATTATAACTTCTTAACAGCACCTAGATTAAAGAAAAGGACATTAAATGTAAATAAAGAAGAATTGCCATTCATTTCAATCTTAATTCCTGCCAGAAATGAAGAAGACGGAATTTCTAAATGTCTTGCCTCTATAATACATCAAAATTATCCAAACTATGAAGTTATTGTCTGTGATGACAATTCAGATGATAAAACTGCAGATATAATCAAAAAATATATGCGCAGATCTGATAAATTAAAGATGATTTCTGGAAAACCATTACCAGATGATTGGACCGGAAAAAATTGGGCCTGCCAACAGTTAGGTTTAGAAGCTAAAGGTGACCAGTTCTTATTTTTAGATGCCGATGTAACATTACGACCAGAAACTTTAACCTCAGCATTAGCTTTAATGCAGAAGAAAGACGTTCAAATGTTAAGTTGTTTCCCGAGACAAAAATTAGGTGGTTTAGGAGAATGGTTAGTTGTTCCTTTGATTGATTGGCTTACTTTATCATTTATCCCATTTGATTTAGTTTATCGATTGAAAACAACACATTTCAGTGTTGCGATTGGTCAATTTATTCTGATAAAGAAAGAAACATATCTAGAGATGGGCAGACATAAGGCTATCAGGAAGATTGTTGTAGAGGACATGGAAATGGCCAAGAAAGTAAAAGAATTAGGTCATAAGATATTACCCTGTAAAAGTACTGGATTAGTTGAATGTCGAATGTATAGTGGTTTGAGAGAATCAGTTAATGGAATGGCACGTTCAACTTATAATGGTGCCAGTATTAGACCAGTCATTTATGTATTATATTTACTTGGCCTGTTTACTTTATTTGTTGTACCTTTCATTCTAGCATTTTTTAACATAATTTACATTTTTGTTTATGTGCCTTTAATATTTCAACGTGCGTTAAGTTCTGTGTTATCAAGGCAAAATGTTATTGTTAATTTGATCCTGTTCCCAGCACACATCATTTTCTTTATCATTGTAGCATTTTACTCTTTACATATTACTCTGGGCAAGAAGATTGTCTGGAAAGGCAGAAGGATTAAGTTTTGAATGTTTTTTTAATTACCAGAAGTAATTTAAAGGAGTCTGTTTTCTATTTTTGCAAGGGGGAGTAACTAAAATATGAACTTAGGATTAGCAAGTGGTAATTTGTACAAATTATTTTTTCCAAAGGACCAGAACAAAATAATTGAGTTTTTTCTAACCTTGTGTAAAAAGTATAATTTTAATTCTTACGAATTGACATACTCATGTGAAGATGAACTAGAAATTGATCTTAATGATAAGTCAATAAAATTTTTAAAGGCACTAGAATGCGTTTCAATTCATTATCCATTTCATGATATAATAGAAGATAATGAACAAACACGGAGAATATTTAAAAAAATAAACCAAATATATCACGAAACCGATTCAAAACTAATTGTTACTCATCCAGAACAAGTAAAAAACTGGGATTTTGTTAAAAATCTGGAAAAAGAATTTGACGTTAAAATTGTTACAGAACTACAAATTCCATCTAAATTTCATCTTGATGGTTTTGATAAATTATTATCTAAGGTTGATGTACGGTTTGTTTTTGATATAGGTCACGCAGAATTTCATGATTTTGAATTACTAAAAGTTTTTTTTGATAAATATTCAAACAGAATTTGTGAAGTGCACTTAAATAAGGTGTTTGACAATAAAGCCCACTCACATTTTTTTATGCATGGTGCTTCTAAAACTCTAGAACTTGTAAAAAATCTTGACGTTCCTATGATAATAGAAGAAGCGTTTGATCCTGATAAGATTGAAGATATAGAAAAAGAAATAAAATATTTACTTAATTATTTTCTTAACCCTGACGGTAATATGTAATGATTATCACCTGATAAAATAATATCTCTATCATCAATACGATTACCCTTAATTGTAACCTTATCACCCGCGTATGCAAAGCCTCTGTCCATCCATCTAAATGACCAGACGGTAGAACCTTCACATTGATACATTCTTGGCATCATAAGAGCATGAGCATTATCTATGACCACATCTTCAAGTGTTACTTCTACTGATTGTTCAATTGGTTGATAGGGATGTATAGGAATCTCATCTGAAGGACCATAAGAATAAATTAAACTTGCTTCTGTTCCATTTACATAAAATTTAGCATTCCTTCGCTCAATTATTTTTCTTAAAATTTCTGGATCAATTCCAAATCGTAATGAGTATAATCGTGCTTTTTTTTCAAATGCTTTAACTGGGGGATTTGTACCTCTTACCGCTTTAAGAATTTTATCCCAATTCTCAATAACTGATTGATGAGCATTACTTCCATAGACTACAAAATCCATATCCGAACCAATTTTTTCATAACCCAATAAAAATGATCCAATCATAGAAACTTTAAATCCAGTAATATCAAAAACCTTTTCGGCAATAGTTTTTCTCTCATCAGTTAACTGCAGTTTACTATGATGCCACTGATTTAAAACTTGAGAAGTTTCTACTTGATAAACATCACCTCCCAAATCTTCACGATATAATGCCTCTGTTAATTGAGGTAATTGTTCACCATTAGTTTTAAACTTTCTAAACCTTAAACCATCAACAACCCTATTACCACAATCATTTCTTAAAAGAATAGGCAATCCTAACTTTGTACCAACTGAAGAAAATGTTGCTCTTTGAATAAAAACACCTTCAGTAGTTCTAAAATAGTCATATAATTCGGTCTCAGCCACACCTTATTTTTAGAATTAAAACTATTTAATAATTATTGTTCCAGAAAATAACTTAATTATACGAACTTTTATTAACTAGTTCTGCATTCTCAATGCAAGAGGATGGTAGACTTAACAGAACTGGAAACAGAACTAAGCCTAAGAGGCATGTCTGAAAGTACACAAAAAGCATACTTGCGTTTCAATCATGAATTTCTTAGCTTTATCGAAAAAGAAAAATTAGATGTTAATCGTGATGATATTAAGAAATTTCTAGCAGCAATGATCAACAAAAAAACAGCACCAAGGACAATTAACTTAGCAAGATCAGCATTATTATTTCACTATAATGAAGTTCTTGAAAAAGGCATTGTTGGTGTTAAAGTACCAAAAATACAACGTAGTCTACCAGTCTATCTAACAAAAGAAGAAATTACTTCTTTAATCAACAACGCAACTGGCAAAAAAAGTAAATTAATTGTCAAATTTTTATACAGTTCAGGCTTACGAGTTTCAGAAATTTGTTCTCTAAAAGTTGAAGATTTACAATTAAGAGATAACAAAGGTTTTGTTAGAAGAGGTAAAGGTGGTAAGGACAGATTATTTTTCATATCCAAAAACTTAACAGAAGACCTTTACAAATACCTTGACGGTAGAAAAACTGGATTTCTATTTCAAAACCATTCCAACAACCAATTATCGTCGAGAAATGTACAAAAGATAGTCTCTCTGGCAGGGAAAAAAGCTGGAATTAACAAACAAGTAACACCACACAAACTCAGACACTCGTTTGCCACACATTTGCACGATTCTGGAACTTCTATAAGAACAATCCAAGAACTTTTAGGACATTCCAATTTACAGACGACAGAGATCTATACGCACGTTTCTCAGAAAAGATTAAAAGAAGTGAAAAATCCTTTAGATGATGTTTGAAATTAACAAATAAAATCAATTTGAAAACATAAAAACAAAGCTCAAAAAAAGCTGTCCAAAGAAAGATTGATCAAATTCTCTTTTGCTTGTCGTTCCTTAAACTTCTGTTCCAATTGCACAAAAATCTGCTTGTTAAACATTGAACGAATAATTGGAATTCCCTTTCGAGACAAAGAGGTAATATAATTTTGTACTACTTCAAAAGGCACTTTTGCCTTTTCAGCTAATTCCTTCATACTTAATGCCATCTCTTCAGTATAAAGTACTAAGAAGATCTGCTTTTCAACATTATCTAATGGTTCGACTTGCTCTTTAGCAGATTCACCTTGAATCAACTGAACTTGATCCAATCGAGAATTCAATTTATCAATCTTAACTTCCATCTCTTGTAGATAATCAAAAAGTGCTTGAATTTCAGAACTGTTCTCATTAATAGCGGAAAGATGTTCCTCTAGGTTTGTCCGAACTTCCTCAAAGTTAGTTTTTATTTTGCTATTCATAGCTAATACCATCTGCGCTAAACATCATAGCGGTAGTAGTTCTACCAACCGCACCCCCCAACTAAAATTGATTTTTTCATGATTTAAATAGCTTTCGTTTTTGCAAAGTACAATCACTTAGCAATAGTTAGAAGTTTTTATAAAGAGTTTACAAGTTCTGTATACTAGTTCTGATTTATCGTCGGTAAAACTAAAATTATTTAGTATGGTAGTAACAAAAAATGAACTCTTTTATACTTAAAATTGATTAATTTATTTATGAATTAATCATTTTTGTATATACAAAAAGACAAAATGCTTGATGTTTTGTCTTTTTAGTATGTGAGTTAAATTATTTTTAGAAACTTTTATTAAACTCATTCTAAACTACAATTATAATGTCATTCAGATCAAAGAAAGAATTAGAAATAACCTTAAGCAAATTAGAAGGGTTCAAAGAAGCGTTAGTTGGTTTGGAACAGTATGCCACGCCTGAACATATTGCCGCAGACTGGATCTGGTGGATGGCAATGAACAAAGAAGTTGCTAACAAAAATATACTTGACGCTGCTTCCGGACCAGGAATATTAGGTATTGGGTTACTTCTGTTAGGAGCAAAAAAAGTTTATTTTGTAGATAAAGATCCAGAAATTATGCAAATCTGTATCAAAAATTATAACAAAATCAAAGAAGAGTACGATTTGGGAGAAGCAGAGTTCATGACTCAAGACATTTCTATTTTTGATCAAGAAGTTGACATTGTAGTACAAAATCCACCGTTCGGTACCAAAGAAAAGCATATTGACAAACTTTTCCTTGAAAAAGCCTTTCAGGTTGCACCAGTAATTTACAGTATGCACAAGTCAAATACTAAAGAATTTGTAGAAGCGATCAGCAAGGATCATAATTTTAAGATAACCCACCATTGGCGCTATGAATTTCCAATCAAAGCTACTTTCCATTTCCATAAAAAACCAGTAAAAGATGTTGAAGTTGGACTGTGGCGGATGGAGAAAGTTTAGAGATTACTTTATACGAAAAAATTTCGACAGGAAATTTTAAGCGGGGTCTAATACCCCGACCTTCAGGTCGAAATTTTTTGTATCACAAAAATCTGCCTTTTGTGAAAGTGTTCGTTCATACCACATCCTTT
>JBDRMB010000036.1:0-2600 GCA_043812455.1 archaeon
CCTGAAGATATTGATGGTGTTAAGTTCCGTATGATAAAAAGTAGATTAGAATATTGGTCTGGCGATACACATTATGACGGCCCAGTTTTAGAACGTGGTTGAGCAAGATGCTTCTCAACCCCCAACCAACCTTTCCAACTTCCGAACATATAAATCAACATCACCATCAGAATCAATACCCCACATGGAAAAGTCGAACAAGATCAAATCACCTTTAACATGAGGACGGCCATTCAACACCTGGTCCTCTGCCAAAATGAAATACTGAACATCACCAGGATGCCAGCCCAAAGAAACAGCCTTCTCTAAAGAACTACGTAACTGCTCAACAGTGTTCTCATTAACTACAGTATGATATGCCCTGCCTTGAAGACATCCAATATTTCTATCAATAACAGTATAACCTCTGACAACTTCCATAGAAAATGCAGGAAACTTTTCAAAACCTTCAACTTCAACCATTTCAAAATATCTGGCAGTAGTATCAGGCAATAATATAGACAATTCTTTAGATATCCTTAACTCTTTCTCCCAAGCTTCACGTTTATACTCACCAGCATGCCTAGAAATCTTCAAAGCTACTTCTGAACCTTCTACTATACCTTGATATACTTGACCAAGGTCTCCGATAAATCCGCCAGGAAGTTCGCCAGTTATTGTTGCTTTTTTCATATTTAATAATAACCCTCAGAAAACCAAGTACTAAATATGGGCATTTTAATATAAATTTTACTCCTAAAATAAGCCTAGACTTTAGTAAAACTTATTAACTTCTCACTCTACATATATAATATGGAACTTGAAGAATTTAGAGAACTGCAAGAAACATTAAGAGGAATGAACTCTTGGCTTATCGGCGGAAGTGTTGGTAGAGATTATAGACAAGAAGACGTTCTTGAAGATATATGTGCAAGTTGTTCTTACGATTGTTCTTTAATAGGTGAAGATTGTCCGTTAATTGGAACTGTTTCTTACGATCCTCCAAAAAAAAGAAATTATTGAACTTTACCTCAAAGTAATTTAAGTTTTTGCTTTTCTCATGAACATTCATACACTCTCACTTCTTCCCAACAAGACAACAAAGTTTATATACAAGCACGTTTGCACAAGCGTGCAAATGAAGAATTTAGAAGAAACGTCCAGATTTTACAAAGCATTGGGAGATCCAATAAGGTTACAGATCATCGATCACCTTATGAAAAAGGAACTTTGTATCTGTGAATTGACTAAACTTCTAAAAAGAGACCAATCAGTAATTTTCAGACATGTACAGATCTTAAAAGAAGCAGGAATCTTGAAAACAAATAAAGAAGCCAAATTCTTAATCTGTTGCATTAAATGTAAAGACAAAGTGAGGAGGATGTTAAATGGTTAAAAAAGGATTTTTTAGTAAATTGTTGGACAAGTTTGATAAGAAGCTCGAAAAGAAATCAAAAAAGTGTTGCTCTTGTCAAAAAGATAAGAAATGTTAGAAAAAATTATAGAATGGATTTTGTATTCAGTCATTAGACTAGACCCAACATTAAAATGGGTTGAATCACTGAATTTCTTTATCTACGATTCTATAAAAATACTTTTATTATTATTTGTGATGATCGCTATTATTGGATTTCTAAGAACATATTTACCTCAAGAGAAAGTTAAAAAATGGATTACTAACAGAAAGTACGGTTCCAGTAATCTGTTTGCATCTTTATTTGGAGCAATAACTCCATTTTGTTCATGTTCGTCAATCCCTATGTTTTTAAGTTTTTTAGAAGCAGGAGTGCCGTTAGGTGTAACATTTTCTTTTTTGATTACATCTCCGTTAGTTAATGAATATTTAGTAGTTTTAATGCTAGGATTTTTTGGCTGGAAAATTACATTAGCTTACATAATAAGTGGAATAATTGTAGGAGTGGTATCAGGACTTGTTCTTGGCAAACTGAAACTTGAAAAATATTTGGTCAAAGATTTATTATCAACAAAGAAGAAGGTTCAGAAAGAAATTAAATATGACGGAATCAAAAAAAGGTTTCTTTTCGGACTAAATGAAGCACTAACAATTACCAAAAAATTATGGATGTGGATTTTAATAGGAGTTGGAATTGGAGCAATCATCCATAATTATGTCCCATCAGAAGTTATTCAAGCAATAGTAGCTAAAGGAGGAATCTTTTCTGTTCCACTTGCAGTATTGTTAGGAGTGCCAATGTATGGGAGTTGTGCAGCAATTGTTCCTATTGCATTAGTATTGTTTGAGAAAGGAGTTCCATTAGGTACAGCATTAGCTTTTATGATGGCAACAGCAGCATTAAGTTTTCCAGAAGCAGTTATTTTGAGAAGAGCAATGAAACTAAAATTAATCTTAATATTCTTTGGAGTTGTAACAGCAGCAATAATCTTGACAGGTTATGTTTACAATATTTTACAGGTAATACTTGTTTGAACTTGTTCTTTTAATTAGAAAAAGAAAGTAAAAAATCATGAAAAATCTGCCGAAAGTGTTCTACCACACCCTAAAGGATGTGGTATGAACGAACACTTTCACAAAAGGCAGATTTTTGTGATACAAAAAATTTCGACCTGAAGGTCGGGGTATTAGACCCCGCTTAAAATTT
>JBDRMB010000037.1:0-37505 GCA_043812455.1 archaeon
GTTTATTGACAATTTCCGAAAACTTTTTGAACTTATATGTTATTACTTCAACCATAAATAGCACCTCTTTTTTTGTTTTACCACTAAAAAAGAAATCATGGTGCTATTTATACTTATTTAAAAAGCAATTCTACGGTGCCTAACACAACAATAAATTTAAATAAAACAAGATTTGGCCTTAATTGATGAATTTCGTAACAAAATTCTTATTTATAACTCTCTTCAGCATATTAATAATTCCTACTTTAGCAACAGCAAGCCCATACGACATCAATCATATAACCCTTCTAGCAGTACAAGAAACAACTGATGGAACATATGTAGGTAGCACTGCAGACTTATACCTTGAACTTAGAGATGGCACTGGTAGAGTTTTTCTGGACACTTCACCATTAACAAAAGTAGACACTCAAATATCTACTCGATACGCAAAAGAAATTGCATGTAATAATTTTGATCTGGACTGTGATTATTATGATTTCATTTATACCATTCGAGCAGACTCAAGCATAATTGGTGGTCCTAGTGCTGGAGCAGCAATCGCTGCACTTACTGCTATTACTGTTTTAGATTTAGATTATGACGAGAGCATTGCAATTACCGGAACTATCAACTCAGGTGGTATCATAGGACCAGTAGGTGGGGTGAAAGAAAAAATTGAAGCAGCAGCAAATTCCGAATTAGAAAACATAACCAAAGTTTTGGTAGCAATGGGCTCTTCAGAAAATATTCCAGAACTTGAAATTGAAACCGAAATCACAGAAATTGAAATTAATCCAACAGTATTTCCTAAAGACCTTCCTGAAAATATCACTAAAAGCATTTCTGAAAATGAAAAAATCAATCCTTCATCAACAAACCTAACTTTGATTGAATATGCTAATCAGGAATTGGGTATTGAAGTTATAGAAGTAATGGACCTAAATGAAGTAGTTTACATTCTTAGCGGTAAAGAATTGATTTCTAATGATTTCCAAGTAGAAGTTAGTGAAGAATATAATCAGATTATGCAAGATTTGTCAGAATCACTATGCAATCGAGCAGTAGAATTAGAAGACGAATTACTAGGTATTACAACCATTAAAGAATTATCTGGAATTGATGAAAATAATCGTTCTACTTGGGATTGGATTGTTGAGAAGAAAAGTTATGCAAATAATTCGTTAGAATTAGGAGATTATTATTCAGCAGCAAGTTTTTGTTTTGGTCTTAACGTTTACTTGAATTCTAATATTTACAAGAATTCTGAAATTTCTGAAGAAGATAGAGATCTTGAAAGAAGAAAAACTTTGCAGGACTTAGAATTAATCAAAGAAAGGTTAAACCAAGAAGAAATTAAAACCATTTCTGATCTGCAAACTAAGATGGTGGTTGAAGAGAGGTTAAGCGAGGCACAAGAAATCCTGGATAAATTAAATGAAATTGATAATAAAGAAAATGAAAATAGTGGTGACCAAGAAGAAAATGAAATAGATTATTTTTACAATTTAGCATATGCTAAAGAAAGATTGTATTCTGCCTTAGCTTGGATGCACTTTTTCCAGATGGACGGAAAAAGTTACTTACTTAACGAAGAAATGTTAAGAGATTCTTGTTATCAAAAGATTGCTGAAGGTGAAGAGCGTTATCAATATGCTAAACTTTACTTACCATCATTCAGTTTAAATTACATCAATGAAGATTTAGAAGCTGCAGAACAATCCCTAAACAAAGAAGAATATGAACTTTGTTTGATGCAAGCTTCTCAAGCTAAAGCTAGTGCTACTTCAATCTTAAGTTCTTTAGGAGTCAGTGAAGATAACCTTGATACTTATATTGAAAGTAAATCAAATGCTGTAAGAAGAGAACTTGCCAACAATATTGCTGAAGATACTTTTCCTATTTTAGGATACTCTTACTATCAATATGCTCAAACTTTACAAGAAGAAGATCCTTATTCTTCACTACTGTACTTAGAATACTCTTTAGAACTCAGCGAGCTTGACATTTATTTTCCAGAAGAAGAAGAAAATGGATTATTTGACAGATTTCATTATAATCAAGATATCGGTACTTTCATGAACGGTTTAATTCAAGGGTTGCTCATCGGTGCTTTGTTAACTTGGCTCATTTTGCAAGGTGCTAGGAAAAGAAGTTTATTGAGGTAAATTTAAAGTTGAAATTTTAATAATTAAAATATATTATTAATTCTAAAATATTAAATATGAAAACCCCAGGCAAAGCATCCGAAAACACTCTGCTGGGGAAAAGAGGTGATAGATGTTAATACTTCCGAGTAATGACTTATATATAAATGTTTCGGTAATTTTAGTATTGCCTAGTAGTGATACCGGGCAAGCCTAAAAATACCGAATACATGCATATTTCAAAGCCTGGCCTTTAAAAAGATTTAAATAAAGCAATAGTTTATTTCTTTCATACACAATTTAACAATAAAAACAAAATATACAGGTGGTGTTAAAATGAAAAAGATAGCTATTTTCTTAACTCTATTCTGCCTAATAAGCATAGTTCTAGTTAGTAGTGCAGTAGCTGAAACAAAAGAGTTTAATGTTGATGATTTGGGAAGTGAAATCTCTGAGATGGAAGGATCACGAGTACCAAGTTTTGCCGAAAGTTTATTTGGCGATGAATTAATGAACGTCCACATCCTAAAAAATTCTGGTGATGAATTTGTATTAGGGATGGTTACTGAAAATGGTGTAGTTACTTCAGTTCAAGGTACCGCTTTAGAGAACGCAGTATTAGAAATTTATATGACTGAAGAAGTTGCAAAAAAGATTTATGAATCTGATGACC
Source organism: archaeon (assembly GCA_043812455.1). Taxonomy (GTDB): domain Archaea; phylum Nanobdellota; class Nanobdellia; order Woesearchaeales; family GW2011-AR9; genus JABHQR01. The sequence continues at coordinate 2,800 of JBDRMB010000037.1, forward strand.
CAGTTAATGCTATGAAAAATGCACTTGATAAAGGTGATATTACATATACAGTTAATGGGTTCTTTAACAAGATTAAGTTTAGCATAATCAAAGCATTCACTAGTCTTTTTGGTGGATCCGATGATGATGGTACTTCAGAAGAAGATGTCCCAGCAAGTGAAGATGATACTGATGACGATGAAACAGATGAAGAAGAATTTGATGGTTGTGTAAAAGTTGAAGTTGACAGTATCAGTGGCAGCACAATGTCAGGACCAACATATTTAGATGATGGAGATTATGATACTGATTACTTTGGTTATGTTGCAGTTAATGAGGATATGGAATATAGTGCCGGTTACGCAGGTTATGATACTTGTAACGGTGCTAATTACATTAACGAATATTACTGTGGAGAAGGTAGCAATACTAATTTTGAAACAGTTTTATGTGAAAATGGATGCATTTCTGCTGAAGGTACAGACTATCCAGCATTTGCTAAATGTGCAGAAGCTAGTGATGACACAGAAGGAGTAGAATCAGAAGAAGAAGAAGAAACAGAAGATGATAGTAGCGATGATTCTGGAACTGATGATAGTGTAGATGATGAAAGTGACGAAGAAGATGAAGTTGTAGAAGATAATAAGCATTATGTTGAAGTCAATGAAGACGGTTTTGAACCAGATGAATTAACCATTAATGTTGGTGATACCGTTGTTTGGAATAATGAAAGAACTGGAAGACTTGATCAGATGATGATTGTCGGAGCTCAGAAATGTACAGGCATTGATAGCGGATTTTTAGAGTTCGGAGATTCTTTTGAATGGACTTTCGATGAAGCTAAAACTTGTGTCATTGTTGACGGAATCACAACCACACAACTAATGAAAATTTACATTGAAGAATAGGTCTTCTTCATTTTTTTATTTTTAAATTTTTAATTGACAATCCAAATTAAATAAAATAAAGTCAAAAAGAGGTAGATGAAATGAAAATCGGTTTCTTTGGAGTTGAAGAACAACAAAAGGAATATTTCAAAATAGCATTTCCTAAAGATAAGTTATATTTCTGTTCGGACAAATTGTGTATAAAAAATGTTACTAAATTCAAAAATGTTGATTCTATATCCATATTTATCAATTCTCCAGTAACTGAATCAGTTATCAATAAACTTCAAAATCTTAAACTAATAACTACAAGAAGTACCGGTTTTGATCACATTGACCTAAATGCTGCCGAAAAAAGAAAAATCACAGTCTGTAATGTCCCCGTTTACGGAGAGAATACTGTTGCTGAACATGCTTTTGCTCTGATTAGTTGTCTAAGCAGAAGGATACCTGAAGCATTGGAACGTACAAAGAAAAGTTTCAGCCCAGACGGATTAAGAGGTTTTGACTTAAAAGATAAAACATTAGGTGTAATTGGTACTGGTAATATTGGAAAAAATGCTATCCAAATTGGCAAAGGATTTAATATGAAAGTTTTGGCATTTGATATTTACAAAGATCAAAAGTTTGCTAAACAAGCAAATTTCAAGTATGTAACTTTAGAAGAATTGTTAAAAAAATCAGACATCATTACTTTACACATTCCTTTAAATAAGCATACTTTTCATTTGATTGATAAAAAAAAAATTTCTTTGATGAAAAGAGGAACTGTGTTGATCAACACTTCACGAGGACCAGTTATTGATACCTTAGCGATATTACCAGCATTAAAATCAGGAAAATTAGGTGGTGCAGGGTTAGATGTTTTAGAAGAAGAAGCCAAACTTTTCAGGAAAGTTAAATTTGATCAAAAAACAAATAAAATTCTAAAAGCTAATTTAGAATTAATCAAAATGTCAAACGTTTTGGTAACACCACATAACGCATTCAATACAAAAGAAGCTGTAAGGAGGATTATGGAAACTACTGTAAAGAACATTAATGGATTTAAGAAAGGAAGAAAAATTAATGTTGTCAAACCTTTTAAGAAAAAATAAGATGACAGAAACAAATGATAACAAAGAAACTGGTACTAAGCCAAAGGTAAAAAACCCTTTTCCTAAAATAAAACCATTTGAAACCGGAAAGAAAGTTCTTAGAGATGGTAGTCAGAAAATTAAAGCAGGTAGCGCTGCTTTAAACAGACAGCGTTTAGTATTACAAAAGAAGATAGCAAAACGAATTGGTGTTATAATAATTACTTTTTTCTTATTAGTTTTCACATTAGTTATCATTTATTATCCACAATTAGAGGGTGAAGTTGCTTTTCTTGCTGAAAAGTATGGACCACTTGGAATTTTTGTAACATCTTTCTTAGCAGATATATTTATGCAACCGATCGGTCCAGATATTCCATTAATCGGTGGAATTATTGGTGGAATTAACAAATACCACGCTTTACTTGCAGCTTCCATCGGCAGTGTTTTAGCAAGTCTGGTAAGTTACACGTTAGGTTATTATTATGGTGAATATGGTTTTAAGAAGATATATGGTGAAAAAAGATTTCTTAAATGGGCAGCTTCTTACCAGAAATGGGGAGTGTTAGGAATTGCTGTTGCAGCAGTTACACCAGTACCATATGTACTATTTTGCTGGATCTCAGGTATATTTCATCTAAAATTATGGAAATTTGTACTTTTTGCATTTATTCCAAGAATTATCAGATTTTATATTGTGATGGCAATTGCATCAGCAGCTTTTGGTGTATAAAACTTAAAATTCTCTTTTAATTCTGTTTTCTTAATTAATAATTTTATAGACCAACAAGTTTATATGTAACATATATCCTCCATCTTTTAAGAAGTAATAATGCATAGTAAATCATATAATCGAAGACAATTCTTATTAGGATCGGGCGCAGTAATAGTTAGTACTGCAATTCCTATTGTTGGAAGAGGAGATGAAATTCCAGAAGATTATTCCACACCAAGAGTTTTGAGCAGATCACAATGGTCTGCTAGGCCTGCAAAGTATGATCCTAAATGGCATTATTATGATAATAGAAATGTAATTGAATATCTTGTAATTCATCATACCGCAACAATTCCAGATCTCGGAACTAACCCGACTGTTTGGTCAATCCAAGATGCTCATATGGGTTCTAAAGGTTATTTAGACATTGCTTATAACGAAGTCATTGCCAAAAATGGTTGGTGTTATATGGGCAGAGATTGGCAAACTATGGGTGCAGCAGTAGGTCCTAGCATAGAAAGCCAACAAAAACATAAAACGTATGGTTACTTAATTCATCCACAGAGATCATTAAATTATGGAACTTACAATATCTGCTTGATAGGTGATTTTACTTTAGAAAGGCCTGAAGATAAACAAGTTGAGATGTTACTTGAAAGAATCATAACATTAGCCGATCAATTCCCAAACATCACCCCAGAAAGAATCATCGGCCACAAAGATGCAAAAATTATTGCCAATGCACGAGGAGTTAGACCAAGTAAGAAAAGCATGACTCTCTGTCCAGGAAATATTGATGATGTTATTGGTAAATGTAGAAAAACTCTTGAGAACTATCGTAAATTAGACCTCTCAGATAACCTTGTTGCGTCTTTGCTGCATTCTTAAAATTATATTTTTCTTTAACAAATTTTTTATAATTTAACACATTTCTAATGATTATGGCACTGGGTTCTAGAGTCAGGGCTCTTCTGGCAACAGGTATAGTAAGTTATTCATTATTAGCCACTGGTTGTGGACATTGGGTTTATGTTAGAACTGAAACTGACCCTTCAAGTGGAATAGATTATTCTGTTTGGAGAAATGAAGATGACAATACTTGTGATGTTGTTGAACCTTTTGATGATCTTTCTTGTCTAATAGATTATCCACTTATTGATCCCAGTTGCAGAGAAGGCTTTGCTAAAGATTTAGTAAATCCAGAATTTGTTGAAAAATTAATTTGTAAATGTGAAGGAAGACCATATTTTCCAAAAGATAGAGGGTTTCATCCTAAGATCACTCGAAGATAAGTCTTAGAGATAAGTTAAGAAACAAATAGTAATTTTCAGACAGATTTACAAAAGAGTTTTTGTAGACTGTGCTCAACACAGTTATAAAAGATGCTTCAGAGGAGCATGTACATACTAAAACAAATAACTTATTATATAACTAATTCTTTTTCTTTTTTATTATGAATAAAGAAGAATCACATTTGCTAATTGAAAAACAATATCAAAAACTCCACAAGGTTTTTGGTTCCAAAATCAAGACTGATGAAATGCTATTGCTTTTGCATGATCAAAAAGAAGTAGTTCGACAGGCATTCTATGAAGAGGAGTTTCCTAAAGTAGAAAAGTTTTGTCAAGAGAGAAATATACATTTCTGTAAATCAAAGTTTAAAGTCATCTTATTTGATGAAGAAACTGGCAATTTTTCTAACAAAGGTATCGTTGTCAAGGAAGATGATAAAAGACCAGCAGCACATTTTTACTATTTCTCAAAATCTGAAGAGAAATCTTACCTAGCTAATTATTATGAACTCACAGACAATGTTAAAGAATTTGGCTTGTTGTTAGGCTACCCAAGATGTTGCGTAAGGTATTTCATGCAAAATTTTAGTGCCAATAATCCAAATCCTGAACTTTCTCAATTAAATATTAAAGTTGGTAGTGGAGATACTGATGTTGAAAAGGTTCACCCAACATTGAACTTATCTAAACGAGGTAATGACGCTGTCTTAATTTCACATTTTCCTTGTAATGCTAATTGTAGTGCCAGTATTGAAATTGCAGAACAGAATTTATTGTTCATCAAACAGAATTTTAGAGGCCGGGCACAAGAGTTAGTAAAAATATTGAATATTATGGATTGAAACATGAAAAATAAGGAAACGGTTGAAGATCACACACCTCATGAATCACATAAGCATCATGAAGAAATACTTATCGATGATTTTGATCATGAAGAAACATTTTCTGAAAAACATCCGTTAGCAAAAAAGTTAATCTTGCTGGGTGCAAGCATTTTAATGATATTTTTAATGTTTTCATTTATCTTTGTAACATTTCCGATTGATAATATTATCAAAAGTGCGTTAGAGTCAGATCCACTTGAAGGTAATGTTATTGACACTGGACAATTTCAGATAATTTTTGAGAACGGTACTGAAAAAGAATTAGAAACTTGGTATCTGGGAGAACAAGAAACAGAATTTAGTACCTGTCTGCAAGGTTATCTGATTGACGGAGATTATTACATCACTGATATGTACCAACCAGAGATGTATTTGCAAACATTCAATCACGTTCAGTTTGAATCTTGTTCAGAAGATACAATTATCATGTTGCACACTCACCCATACAAAAGTTGTTTAGCATCTGATACAGATTTAGAGACTTTAGAGAAAACGAGAGATTATAATCCAGATGTTTTAATGGTAATTATGTGCGAACCAGATAAGTTTTCTGTATATTAATGAATTAATAAAAACATTATTCTACTTTTGCCTAAGTAACCAATAGGAAGATTATTTATAATTAAGAAAAAAAATATATTTTTGTTACGCTTAACATTCACAATCTATCGGACAAGTTTCACAATTTTCCCACTCTTGACAGATCTGGTCACCACATTCTACTTCAGGTTCACATTCATCACAATCTATCGGACAAGTTTCACAATTTTCCCATTCTTGACAGATCTGGTCACCACATTCTACTTCAGGTTCACATTCATCACAATCTATCGGACAAGTTTCACAATTTTCCCATTCTTGACAGACCTGGTCACCACATTCTACTTCAGGCTCACATTCATCACAATCTATCGGACAAGTTTCACAATTTTCCCACTCTTGACAGATCTGGTCACCACAAACTTCTTCATCAACAATTTGTTCTTCAAGATATTCTTCTTCAACACTAAGTTCCTCATCCTCTTTATATTCTTCATCAACAGTTGTTATGGGAACTTCTTTTTTGGACAATCCAAAAATCGAACTTAAAAAATTAATTATTTTTGCAAAAAAACTTTTTTCTTCTTTAACTTCTTCACATGTTGCAGACACAGTTCCTAAAGTATCACCAACAGAACCTAGCGGCAAATAATCCCATTTTATATTATCATAACTAAACGATACTTCTTCAACTACCATATTATCATTAATAGAATTATTTAAAGTAATAGAAGATACAACAACATTTGTTAATGTATAAGTCATAAATGTATTATCTGTCCCCACTGATGTCACAAGCTCAACTTTTACTGTAGAAATCTTTTTCCCACTATTCAAATATTGGCTCAGTTTTGGAGTTGATTTGTCCAATTCTTTGACAATTACAAAATCTCCTTTACCTGTACTCCCAGCTGTAGAACTACTTAATTGAATAATAGAATGGTTATAAGATGTTGCTTCAATCCAGCCAACATGTTTAGGATCTGCCGACTCTCCACTGATTCCATCAACATCAACAAAAATATTGTGTGCTGCATGAGCTATTTCAGCAGACACACAAATACTGAAAATAGCTAACAAAACAACCATAAATAGCAATATGCTTTTATTTTTCATCTTCACCATCTAGCCAATATATATTTTCTAGTTTATTGCTGAATTTGTGTTAACATTCCAACCAGCCTTAATTGTAGATGTAGCACTCCCTCCTGTACCTAAAGGTGAATATTCCCATTCAATACTTTCATAATCAAATGCCACCTCTTCATTAGGCATATCTTCAGAAACTATTCCTGCTGGAGCAATAGAAGAAACAACAACATTCTTCAATGTATATTTCATAAAAACATCTTTATTACCTGTCGATGTTGCAAGTTCAAGTATCACAGTAGGAATAATAGTTCCGCTACAGACATATTGACTCAATTTAGGTGTAGCTTTATCTAATTCTTTTACAACATTAAAAGTATCATGGGTCGCGGTTTTTGCTCCAGGAGTTACATACATTTTATGACCATAAGATTCAACATTAATCCAACCAGCATGTTTAGAATCAACGGACCCACCATCAACACCATTTACTTGAAGAAAAGCGTCATACGATGCACTAACAGAGAAACTTAACAAAATCAACATAAGAATTGAAATCACAATTATCATTATTTTTTTCATAATTACCACCTCGTTATTGATATTAATTTATATATAAAAGTATTGGCATATAAAGTTTTCTGTTTTCCTTGCTTTTCTAAAATTATACAAAAAGAATTACAATTAATATATTTGTGATTTGAAAAATTACAAAAATAATTATTCCACAACCATAACTTTCTTCTTCTGTCTGATAGTAAGGTAAGGTTTAGTCAATTTTCTTTTCAAAACAACATCTTGAGTCAACACCAAATAACCTTCTTTAGACAAAATAACAAGATTATCATCAACATACTTTTCAGGGATTGGGTTGTTCATAATTTCTAATTCACAATTTTCCAGCTTTTTCTTCAACAAAGTTAATGCTAATTTTGCACCTTGCTTAAATCTTCCTCGCTGTTCTTGTACAATCATTTCTAATTCCTTAACTGTTCCCTGTAGAACAAATAACTTGTACTTAAAATTGCAAGCTTCGTTAATCGCAGAAAAGATGTCTAAACCCATCTCAGAAATTGCCATAAAAGCGTTAGTGTCTAGGATTATCTTTTTCATTTTTTATAATTTCTGAACTTCGTTCCAAGCAGCTGTTAAAAAGATTTTGTTCCAGACCAAAGCCAATAAGATTAAAATTAAACCTAACAGCATTAGATAAAAATTAACCCATATCATTGTAGCATAATAAAATAATATTATTGGTAAGATTAAGAATATTGCACTTAGGATAAAAGCTAGAATACTATAATGAATCTTTTGAAATGCTATCTTTAAAACAGAAAACAAAAATTGTTTCCAACTAGGTCTGCTTATTTGAGTATAACAAACCAAAATTAGATAAATTAAGATAATAAACACAATCAGCAAAATATTGCCTATAAGAGGCAAGGCAGTTTCTGCCAACTGAATGATAAACGCTGCTAGAAAATAACCAAGGATCATGAAAGGCACAAATATTACAATCGTTGAAACTAAATATTTTAACCAAGATTTTCCTATCACTGAAAATTTTATTTTCCAACTAGTACTTTGCTTCCACCCTTTACTAACTAAATAATTAGCCATGATCCATAAACTAGAACCTAAAGTTAAAAATATTAATGTTGCCCATAAGCCGAACCAAAACAGATTTCCAAGCAAAGACTTGTAAGCAGCATAAACCACAGCATATTGACCAACCATCGTACCAAGAGCATCACTATTTTCAGGATCAACATTAGCCAACTCTTCTAACGGAGCACTAATTTTGTTCAGATCCTCAAATATCTCTAACTGGAAAAATATTCCCACATATGAAAATAAGCCTATAAAAAGTAACTGGATAAGAATCATGGCTACAAATAACCATTTTCTCTTTCTTATTGCAACAAAACTTTTCTTAAAAGATTGCTTTAACCAAGATAATAACTTCATATTCCAAGAGAGCACTTTAAGCTTTAAAGATTTTTCTGTTTGGCTAACCGAACTTAGAATTTCAACTTGAAGGAAAAAAAAGAAAAAATAGTATTTTTCCCTAATTTTGTGATCTTTTTAACTTAAATCAATCATTGCTCTAATAAAAGCCACCTTTCTTATACATTCGATAATTTCCTTGCATAAGACCCTGAGGACAAAGTTTGGACACATTTATCTTAACAACCTTACCCGTGCTCGTACTTATCTCTATTGTATCCACATTTTGGCTACGGGCATCTCTTAATTTCTGAATTAGCTCGTAATCTTTTAAGGGAAAATTTTCTAATCCGAGAAGAGTTTTGATTCCCATAAATAGATTTATGTTAAGGCTTATGCCTTACCACCCTCCATTCCTGGGGAGTACCAAATACCTTCTTTACAAACGGATTCTCTTAATTTCTTCCCGAGACGTATTTGTTCTAAAAGAATCAAATCATCTCTATCTTCTTCTTCGAAATACATTCGAACCACCCCCACTTAGTTAGTTCCAAAACATTTAAATATATATACCTTCCCCCAATTCAATATATTGGTATATTTATAGCATATACAACAACGTTTATTAATGTTGTGTATAGACAATATTGTTTGTTTGGGGGTAAAATAAAAATGGAATATATGAAAATCAAAGAATTTTTGAACTCCATTTTTACAGGAGGTAAAAATGGAATATAGAAAACTTATCGCGTTTGGTAAAAGCAGTTATGTTGTTTCCTTACCAAAACCATGGATTAATCAGAACAAGTTGAAGAAAGGGGACGTTATTTATTTTGATGAAATTGATAATAATTTAATCTTACAATCTAAACAACATAACGGTCAAGATGGTGAAGATTCAAAGGTTATTGTTCAAGTTGACGGAAAATCAATTAAAAGAATTCAAAGAGATATCATTTCAGCTTATGTTAACAATTACAAGACTATTATCTTACAAGGAAAAGAGATTAAAGATAAAGCTACAGAAATCCAAAATTTTGTACAAAGATTGGTTGCACTTGAAATTGTAGAGCAAGATTCTAAAAAAATTATTGCTAGAGATTTTTTGAATTTGAAAGACATCTCTATTGAACAAATTATTAGAAAAATGGATATTATTGCAAGATCAATGCTTAGTGATTGTAAAAATACATTTAGTGATGATACGTATGCTAGTATTGCATTAAGAGATAATGATATTAACAAATTTAGATTTTTAGTTTACAGAATGGTGTGGTATGGTCTAAATAATCCTTCAACCTTTTTAAAGAATTTTAATGTTAATTCTGTTGATCTATTTAATTATTGGAATTTATCTTTAGATATTGAACAAATAGGAGATTGTGTTAAGAGAGTCTCTCGACATATGAACGAAACAAAGTTAAGTACCAAAAGTAAAAAAATATACGTAGAATTATTAAGTGATATAGAAAAAAATTACTTAGAAATTATTAAGGCTTACTTTAAGAAAGATGTAGAGATGGCTCATAACCTAGTCGAGAAGAGAGGAGAGTTAATAAAACGGTGTGATGAATTCTTCATGAGTAACAAAGAAGCCCCAATGATTGGATATTTAGTATATAACACTAAAGGACTAATTGTGAATACTAGTGCTATTGCCAGAACTATTTATCAGGGAATGTTTTCCCATTAATTTTCTTACTTTATAGTAATTAACGTGGAAATATTTATAAATAGAACTTGATTTTAGTAAAATTACTAGAGGGTGGGCTCTGAGTGGTATAATCTAAGATTAAAATGACTAAAGAAAGACTATTAGGTATAGCAGGGGAATCTATTGTTTACAGTGTTTTACAAAGAAGTTCTGTTTTTAAGAATTACAATCCTCATTCTCATCCCATTTTTGGTAAAATTTATGAAGATATTTACGGAAAAGAGAGTGATTCCCATAATTCTTTTAGAGATAGATTATATCATACAGAAGGACCAATCCTTGAAGCTCTTTGGAGATTAACTAACATGGTTCCCAGATATAAACAAAGAAAAAATAAACGAAGGGAAATTGAGATGAAATTTATTGATTTGTTAACACTCCAAGAAGCTGTGATGAATAAAAAATTGAGCCCAAATGAAGCAACAGAAATTGCTGTTAAAAATTTGGCTAGATTTAAGAGGTTTGCTGATGATTATTTACCACAATTAAAAATTGCTTCGAGAGATGGTGGGAACTTTACACGACTAAGAACAACAGATATCAATCATGAAATTGCCAAGTGGGAAAAAAAAATTCAAAACATTATTTTTTATGGAAGTGATGAATTTAGAGAATTTTATCATAGTAACAGTCAACTTCAAGAGAATTATAGTCCTAACTTAGATGAATTGTCACCAAAAGAACAAAGAGCTGCTGTTCAAGATTATTTAGAAAAATCAGGAATTGTTATCAGAGATAAAGTTAAAGAGTTTATTAAAAGAGATCGGGAACTTACAGGAGATGAAAAAACTTTCATTTGGGGGGAAGCTAAACTTCAAAATATGTTTTATGATCCTTCTAGCCCTGAAAGTGTTATAGTAATTGATTTTCCTCGTGCAAAAGTTGGTCCAGGACTATACGTTGATTTAAGTAGCATTCTTTATAACACAGATAGATTAGTTCACGGAGAAGAAGACCTTGCTAAAAAAGTTTTCAATCCGTTTGATCACTATGATGAAGTTTTATCTGCAAATATAGCAAAAGCTTACTTTAAAATGATGGGTATTCCAGGATCTGAAGTTCCTGAAAGACAAGCTTTATTACAAGCAACTAGACTAAAAGATACTATTAGAGAATTAGCAGCATGGTGCAAAAGAGAACCTTTTGAAATCAAGAGAATCATGGGTCATGGTATTGGAAGAGCACCTTATAATGGTGAGACTAAAGAATTATTCTTACAAGTAATGTTTGGTAACTTTGCAAGATTATTAGAATTCTATGGGCACAAACAAGATGGTTGGGAAGCATTAATCTCAAGTTCAAATGACACAGATATTCAAAAATTAGTTAGGCAACAAATAGAATGCGTTACAGATATTTTTAAAATGACCGGAGTTACAAATAGAACAGCATACGATGGTCTTAAAAGAGCATATGCCCCAGGTTATGATCACACCGAAGAATCTTTAGAAGAGGTTGTCCGAAAAAGTGACGATTCCTTAGATTAAGCATAACCTTTAAAAATAACTTCAATTTCTCTTTCTTCACCTACTAAATTACGGACACCTGTGATACAGACATTGTGGGGGTAATCATTGAACATAATTGTTTGGTGGCCCTAGGCAAAGTCTGGTCAAATGCGCAGGTGAGCAGTTAGCTCTGCGAAACTTAAGACCAGCTTGAGTGCTGAAACCTCTTTGAGGTTGATGACGGAAGCAATCCTGTCCTTTAGTAGGTTCGAGTAAAATAGTGCTGAGGTACTATTTTCGAAAAGGTTCAAATCCCTTCCCCCACATTTTTTTCCTTTTTTAAGGAACAGGGATTTTATAAAGGACAGGAAAGTAGGTAACCCACACACCCACTGGTCAAGTGTGGAAATAGTTTATATACTAGTTTTATCTCTAAAAGTTCATGGAAAAGGAGATTGCAGAGTTTTTAGGTTGGTACTTTGGTGACGGTTGTATGAGTATTAGCAATGGCCGTTATCAATTTTCAATTACAGGAGATTTAAAGGAAGAATTATTATTTTATAATCAAACTATTATCCCAACAATCAATAAACTATTTTATGATAAATTAAAAGATGAAGTTAAACTCAAAAAATATCCCTCAGTAGGTGTTTGTGGAGCATACATATTTAACAAAAAGTTTGTAACTTATTTGCAAGAAAAGTATAATATTAAACATGGGGAAAAACTCAAAGTTAATTTGCCCATATTTGATAACAAAGAACAAAAAATTCACTTTCTAAGAGGATTATTTGATACAGATGGCAGCATATATTTTTGTAAGAGCAATGTAAAAACTAAGAAACCAACATTTTGCAATACTTTTCATTATAAACCTAAAATAAAGTTAGCAACAATCTCAAAAGAGCTCATTGATGAAGCACATAAGATGCTACTTGAATTAGGTTTCCAACCTCGGCGCTATACTTTAAGAAAACAGAGAAAAAATGAAAATGTTATGTACCCAATAGTTTTAGACACTGTCAAGGATACAAACAAATGGATAAATGAAGTTGGTTTTCAAAACCCTAAGCACATTACAAAAATAGAGATATGGAGAGAACATGGATTTTGCCCTCCCAACACTAAAATAAAAGAAAGACTATCAATTATTAATGGTGATCTGGATCCATTAGATTATTACTCAAGTAAATAAAGTCCCTTTCCCCACATTTTTTTCTTTTTATTTTAGAATTCTCAATTAAAAAAAGAAAAAAATAGGGAATAATCCCTTTACGTTTTTCTACAAATCTAGTCACTCATACAATAAGTGATTCCGTAGTCTACATCATCAAAACATACGAAGTTATTAAGACAATCACTGTCATCTGTGCAACCATACATAACACACACATTATTGTAGGTAACGCCCATGTTACACATGTATCCAGGACCAAACTGTATGTCGCATTCAATATCCGTTATACATTGTACACATTGATTATAATAACACGCACCAATGCCACCACAATCGCCAGGATCTCTACACTCAACGCAGGCATTGTTTTCACAAACCCCTTCAAAACAATCAGCATCGCCAGTACAAGGACATGTTACATCACCACTACAGTCAGTATCGTCACAGTCAATATCACCATCGGCATCATTATCTATGCCATCATTACAAATTGTTTCGGTAGTCACTAGTAGTACACAATTATTTGAATCACAATATTCATCGACGTTACAATCACTATTTTGTCGGCAATCTACACAGACACTGCTTATACATACACCAGCGCAACCAGCATCGTTTATACACTCTACATTGACTGCTTCAGAATTGATATCATCTCTAATATCATCAGCATTATTTCTAATGTCTGTTAAAGCATCATCCAAGTCTTCTACATAAGAATTGTATAAATCTATGAAATCAGTAAGATTATCGTTTGATTCAACTCCATCCAGCAGAGCTATTAGTTCATCAATATAGCTTTGATACTCAGTTTCAAGATCTTCAAGTTCCTCAATGAGAACATCTATTTCATCTCTGTAATCATCATAATCATTACCGGTAATTCCAGAATTGTCCAAATGACCGTAAAGATTTCCTACTTCGCCGGAAGATGTTTTCATTTGCATTATGCTATTATCCAACTCAGATACTCTATTCTTCCAGTCATTGATTGTATCTAAGTTTGGACTTTGTTCAACCAATTCTTTACAAATATATTCTTCACAATAATAGCCATTTTCACAATGTACACTTTCTTTACATTCAACATCTAAACACATAGAATCTTCACAAATTCCCAAATCACCACAATCAGAATGAAGCCTACATTCTATCTGTTCTGTTGGTAGTGTTTCATCCTGAACTTTTTCTTTACATCCTGTTAAGATAACTGCTAAAATCAAGAAACTAACAATTATTAATACACTAATTTTTTTCATTATCTATACCTCCCAGTTAAATAGTATTAAATTATACTAACAATTAATTATATTTAAAACTTTATAAAATTTAAAAGGAAAATTGGATATTTCTTTACACTCACTTGATTATTTCAGTTAACTTTATAAAAACCATTAAATAAATCTGCTATATGGCATTAGACAAAAAAGAGTGTGCAGTTTTGAAAGTTTTAGTAGAGAAAGAACTTGAAAACATCCAAACAGATAGCAGTCAATTGATGGTCAGCAACTCCCCTTTCTTCAACAAAGTTGCTCTAGACGATTCAGACATTGCATTCATGAAAAGTGAAAAGGATTATGAAGAGTTCTTGAAACAGCTATTAAAAAAGATCTAAGAACGTTCAAACTCTAAAATGGAAAATAAACAAGCACAATATCTGCTTTTACAGCAGATGCAAGAACAAGTAGAAGCTCTCTCTAAACAGCTAGAAGAGATTAACGAACAACTTATGGAACTAGAAATTTCTAAAGGTGCTTTAGAAGAAGTTCAAAAGACTAAACAAGGTACAGAGATTCTAGCACAGATTGCTAACGGCATTTTTGTTAAGACTGAACTTAAAGATAATACTAAGCTTATAGTTAACGTTGGTGCTAATACCACCGTAGAAAAAAGCGTTCCTGAAGTTATCAAGATATTAGAAGATCATGAACAGACAATGGCTCAAAACGCTCAGGAGATTGAAACTTTATTGCAACAGATTAGCCAAGAAGCTATGCTAAAGATTCAAGGACTAGAAGACCAAGATATTAAAACAAGTGAATAAAAATGTTTGGAAAACTTAAGGAAAGGCTGAAGAAATCATTATCCATATTTTCTAGGAAGACAGAAGAGGTAGCTGAAGAAGCTCCAGTCGAAGAACAAATTTCTGAAGAAGTTAAAGAAGAGCCAAAGTTAGAAGAAAAGGAAATAGTTGAAACTACTAAAAAAGAGGAAGAAGTTTCAGAACCAGTTATTGAAGAAAAAGATAAAAGTTCTGAGTTTAAAGAGCCAGTTATAAAAACAGTTGAGAAACCTGTTCTCAAAAAACCAGAAATTAAAATAGAAGGAAAGCCGGAACAAGAACCAGAAAAGGAAGAACAAATTATAGAAAAGAAAGTTGAAGAAAAAAATCCTGAACCTAAAAAAGAAAAAGTTATTGAAAAATCAGAACCAATAAAAGAAGAAGTTAAACCTGAACCAGTTAAAGAAGTTCCAAAAGAAGAAAAGAAAGAACCTGAGAAAAAAGGTTTATTCGGCAAATTAAAAGAAGCTATCACTACCAAAAAAATTTCTGAAGACAAATTTGAAGATTTATTTTGGGATCTAGAACTAGTCTTATTAGAAAGTAACGTTTCTGTAAAAGTTATTGAAAAGATCAAAGAAGATTTGAAAGAAGAACTTGTTGACAAACCTCTACCAAGAGATGTTCCATCCAAGATAAAAGATGTACTTACTAACACTCTAAAAGAAATCCTATCAATAGAAAGATTCAGTTTAACTGAAAAGATTGATGAAAAGAAAGCAAACAATGAACCTTATGTTATAACTTTCTTTGGAATCAACGGTGCTGGTAAAACCACAACTATTGCAAAATTAACTTACTTATTGAAAGAAAAAGGTTATTCTCTAGTTCTGGCAGCAGGAGATACTTTTCGAGCAGCTGCAATCCAACAATTGGAAGAACACGCTGACCGGCTTGGTGTGAAGATGATCAAACATGATTATGGCAGTGATGCTGCTGCAGTTGCTTATGATGCTATCCAGTATGCTAAAAAGAACGCCATTGACGTCGTTTTAGTGGACACTGCAGGCAGATTACATTCTAATACTAACCTAATGGCAGAACTGGAAAAAATCTGCAGAGTGAGCAAACCTGACCTTAAGGTGTTTGTTGGTGAAAGTATTACTGGTAACGATTGTATCGAACAAGCAGAGAAGTTTGACAATCTGGTTGAGCTTGATGCTGCAATATTGAGTAAAGCAGATATCGACGAAGATGGTGGCGCACCATTGTCTATCGCTTATACTATTAAGAAACCAATTCTTTATTTGGGAATGGGCCAAGAGTATAAAGACTTAGAAGAATTCAATCCCGAGCTTATTCTAAAAAGGTTAGGGTTTGAAGAATAGTTTTGTTTCTTGTATTTGTTATAATTAAAATAAAAAGTTAAAGTTAAAAAAAAAGAAAATAGTTTTAGGGTTGATATGAGATATTTAAACCACATTTCTGGTTTATCATAGCCATAAAATCTTCTTCAGTACCTTCGATGCCTAAAACAGTAGATCTTAAGTAACCAAAAATATCAAATGGTGGTTTATTCATTGAAGGATTTAGATTTCTCAGTTTAGGTGAAAAATCTATGTTTTCAAGATTTCCCAACGCATCGAGACTTCCATCAATTGGATTAATTAATCTAATATTCTGATCTAAGACACGCTCCCAATCATCTGAAGATTGAGATAAAGAATTTTCACCAAGATATCTAGGAACATCAGAAATTAGTTCTGATTTTTTTTCAAGGTAGTGTAAATCACCATATGCCCCTACTTTTGGAGCTATATCCCTATCACAAGAATGTCCTTCATCTTTATCACCAGAAGAGACTAGAGAACCAAATCTGTCCCTATCCCCTGCAACAAACAGTTCAAAATCAAAATTATTAATAACAGGACTATTTGAATTTGACAGCCATTCGTATCTCTCAACGCTAGTAAGTTCTTCTCGTCCAGCTTCATAATCGTCCCACATTTTCATTCCAAGACGCTTAGCCTGCTTTACATCCCATCGCTTTGCAACAACAACATAATTTGCCATAACTTCTAAAGCATCATCTTCTGTTTCAGCAGCAAATGCTTTACCTAAAGCTTTGAAATATGCATGACCATCATCTCCAGATGTAAACATTTTTTCTAATCTATTAGGTTTTAATTCATCAAAATAAGAATCACCAGGGTTACCTGAACTGCCAAAGGTATTTTCATTGTTATACTCTCCAATGATATACTCTCGTTCTGCAACAGGTCTTTGTCCCATAAAAGCTGCACCTAAAGTACCCACAGCAAATACCTGACTTCTTAACAAATCTTTAATCTTTTTTGAACTCATTTTTTATCCTCGTTGTTTTATTTTTTAATCTTATTTTTAAATTTTTTTGTATGATTTTCTTAACTATCCTCTCAGAACGCATTTAGTAACAGAACATTGCTTAACTTTCATTTTAAATTGATCACCATCTCTGACCAAAGTATATCTACTATTAGCTTCAGGACCACCTAACATTCTATAAGCAGCGTCAAGAATCCGATAGCATTGTTCGGTATTGAACGGGCTAACAATCATTTTAGGTGTTCTTCTACCCAAATCTAAGGCTTCATGTAATAATTCAGCAGATTGATAAGTCATTTGAAATGCTCGCCTGCCAGTTAATTCTTCATACTGACTTTCAGACAAATCTCTTACTAAATCAAATGCTTTAGTAAGTGCTGGTTTGACTAACGAAACATGATCCACCAATGCATCTACTGAAGGAGGCCAAGATCCATTTGTAACCAAATCCATTGCTTGTTTAATTCTTTGTTTTTGTTGATTCATTTTAATTCATCCTCTCAAATCATACTTAGCATCCATATGCCTGTAAACTTTGCTTGATACTCCACCAACAGTATTGCCGGCGTTAGCGTTCCAAGTTGAGAATGAACCACTTTTACTGCCACGCTGGACAATACCTACCATTATGTATGGTCTTTTCACACCATTTTCATCTTTTGGTACAATAATTCCCATATCTCCAATAACTAAACCCGTAGTTCCAGTCTTGTTATAACAAACAATTCCTTGGTCTTTTGGAATCGCCGGAGCTCTGGTGATTATCCTTTTACCTCCAAGAGCCATCAGTCTTCTTATTTCTGAAGAGTGTGGCAATTTATTGTAATACAACTGGTACAGGAATCTGCTGTAATCATGAGCAGAAGCCATGTTACGGTATGTCTGTCCATTACTTGGAATTGTTTCTACAATACTTGTTTGCTGGAAAATATCTCCATAATTATCTTGCAAAATCTTTTGAATCTTTGCAGGAGATCCTATTTGGTTCATTAACCAAGTAGTTGAATCATTATTGCTGTTTACCAATGATTTGTACATATGTTCTTGACTTTTCGGCCCATAAGTATATCCTGCATGGTCTACTTGATGGAAAAATGCTAATGCAACAAACGGTTTCATCATACTTGCACATTGCATTGGAACATCTTCATTGATTGAAACCAATTTTTCTCCAGTTGAAAAGTCGTAAACTGACCATGCAGTTGTACACGAACCTGAAATATAACCATCGTTTTTCCTGCCTTTAACATAAGCATCAACAATAGCTTCCAGTTCAGCATTGCCTGTTGAAGGAGTTGTGCTTTTAGGAGGATTTGTAGGTGATGGTTTCGGTTTTTGATTTGAATCAGATTTTGGTGCTGGAGGTACTACTGGGTTCCTTGCTCGATCTTCTTCATCTTTTTCGTTCAGTAATCCCTGGTCATTAAATATAACATTATTATTACCTGCTCTAATGATTGAAGCTTCTAAACTACTATTTCTTAATAATTTACTAAGCCTGCTGGCAGATTCCAAACCCGAATCTCGATCACCATACCTTTCATAAATTAAAGCATAATTTCCGCTCGCTGTTTCAGCAATAACAAGATCCTTAGCAATTCCTTCTCCTAATACTCTTGCGATAGTTCTAAAATTTTCTTTTTGTACGCTTAAATTTGGTCCTACACCAAAACTAATATGATATAATTCTTCATACCCAGTATCTTCAACAAAACTAGCTTCATCTAAATCACATGAGGTTAAAAGATCAGAATGTCTTGCAGAAACACTAATAGTTGAATCTCTGTCACCATTACGATCATAAATAATACCTAAGTTCCCAGAATTTCCGCGAACTAACCTAAGATCCCTTCGAACATTAGATCCTAAACATCGACCAACTTGAAACATATATTCTTCAGCATCTTCCTTATTAGGAGTCCATAAATAAGAAACATCAAATTGCCCATCCTGAGCTCTAGCAATCCTAGGTATCAGTAGATCTAAGCTTAAACCAACTCCACCCAAGCCTAAGAGTTTTAGTACATCTCTCCTGATTTTATTATTTGTCATTATTAAGTGGTAAAAGTAATGGTTAATATATAAATATTTCGGTCAAAAAGTGCTAAATCTAGAAGTCAATAACAATAAAGAAAAAGATAAGTTAAAAAAAATAAAAATTTACTTGCTTAAAGGACAAGCATCAGTACTGTATGTAACAGTTGTAGCTGATCTGTAATTACCATTAGCTCTCTGTTCTAAAGTAGTAGCCCATTCGTTAACAGGATTTGCAACAACAAATTTACCTTCGTCGTTAAGACCACATCGAACACTGCCAACTTCGTAAAGCTTACCTTCTTCTAAATCAAGAGGCTCAACAACAGCAACAGTTTCTCTGTTAATTTTAATTTTTTTAGCAAGCAATGTATCAACTCCATTAGTTGCAGAACCTGCAACATAACTTCCTGCTAAAGCAACCAAAGCACCAGCTCCAATTGCTAAATTTCTTACCAAATTATCCATTTTATATTCCTCCAAAACATCTAATTTTGAACATTAGATTTGTGACTTTATATACCAGGATGGGAGCGTATATATAAAGCTTTTGATTTGTTTGTCACTTTGAAGTAGCTATTAACCAGATAGTTACGAATTTAATCCATTTTAAAGAAAAATAAACTCACAAACAGATCCTAAATTCCTTAACCATACCTTTAAATATACCAGAAAATTACACTTTTAGCATGGAATTTAGCAAACTTGCTCAGATATATGAGGAATTAGAAAATACCCCTTCAGGTAATAAAATGCGAGAAATTCTGGCTGAATTCTTCAAGAAAGTTCCGAAAGAAGACCTTTCAATTGTTTCATATCTGACGTTAGGCCAAATAGCTTCTGATTATGATAATGTAGTTCTTGGTCTAGCAGATAAAACAGCACTTAAAGCAATAATCACTGCCAGTGGCCAGGATTCATCTAAAGTGAAAAAAATTCTTCAGGAAACTGGTGATTTGGGTTTAACTGCAGAGAAAGTTTGTGGTAAAACTACTATGACTTTGATTCCAAAAAGTAAACTTAGCATTAAAGAAGTGTTTGATAAATTACATAAAATTGCTGAAGCTTCAGGTTCTGGTTCCCAAGAATTAAGAACTGGCCTTTTAGCATCGTTATTACAGAAAGCGTCTCCAACTGAAGCTAAATATATTATGAGAATCAGTGTTGGTACACTCAGAATGGGTGTCGGTGATATGACTGTCTTGGATGCTTTAGCAATTGCGTTTACTGGAGAAAAGAAAAACAAAGAATTTCTTGAAAAAGCGTACAACATCTGTCCAGACCTGGCGATCATTTCTGAAACTTTGGTTAAAAAAGGAATCAAAGGAATAGAAAATATTGACATTCATGTTGGCAGGCCAATCAAAATGATGCTTGCTCAACGGGTGAAAGAATTGGACGAAGTTCCTAAAAAAATTCCAAGCAAACTGGCCATTGAAGGTAAGTTTGACGGTGAACGTGTCCAAGCGCATAAAGATGAAAAAGGAAAAATTCATCTTTTCTCGAGACGACTTGACGATATTACTGCCCAATTTCCAGACCTAGCTAAAGCTTTGGAAGAAAAAGTAAAGGCCAAAACATTTGTTATTGAAGGAGAAATTCTTGCAGTAGATAAAGATGGAAATCCCAAACCGTTCCAAACTCTTATGCAAAGGAAACGGAAATATGATATTGCAGATTATGTTAAAAAAGTTCCAATCGTTTTGAAAGCGTTTGACTTACTGTATCTAAACGGAAAATCGTATCTGCACGAACCATACCACAAACGTACTAAAGAATTAGAAAACATTATCCCGAATAAAGGTCTTCTGCTTGTCGCAAATAAAATCTATACAGAAGATCTTGACGAAATCAACAAATTTTTTCATAAGATGTTAAAGGAAGGATTTGAAGGAATTATCATTAAAGGTATGGACTCAGAATATCAAGCAGGTACTAGAGGTTGGAGTTGGATCAAATGGAAAAAAGATTATGTTAAGGAAATGGTTGACACTTTTGATTTTGTCATTGTTGGTGCTTTTTATGGAAAAGGTAAACGGAGTGGTACTTACGGAGCATTACTTTGTGCATCTTATAACGACAAAGATGATACTTTTGAAACTGTCTGTAAACTTGGTACAGGTTTGACGGACGAACTTCTTGCCGAACTGCCAAAGAAATTGAAAAAATATGAAGTTGACAAACAGCCAGCACGGTTAGAGATTAAAAAAGAACTTAAACCAGATATTTGGTTTGAACCAAAATTAGTGGTTGAAGTTTCTGGTGCAGAAATCACCAAAAGCCCAACTCATACTTGTGCTTCAGGTTTAGCATTACGATTCCCACGATTTATTAGGTACAGAGATAATAAAAAAGCTGAACAAGCAACTACAAGTAAAGAAGTTGAAGAGATTTATTCTGCTTAATTGTAATCATATTCTTTAACTTAATCTTCTCCAAGATAAGCAAACCTTGGAACTTCTTTACCATCAATGTTCTTCATGTCAATAAATAATTTTTTAGGTCTTACCCATAAAACATTTGGTCCAAACTCATCAGAATCGTAAAGTGCTCGGTAAATTACAACTTTGCTACCTTCCGGCACATCAGCCAGGTCTCTTGGATCATACCTATAAGCACCATCTGTTGTTTGTAGTATTGGAACAAGTGCCATAGGTTCTTCACTAAACCTAGCATCTTCAAAAGATTTAAGCATGTCAAGTTTACCAGAAGGAGTTGCTTCACCTAAAACATCATAAAGTCCACCTTTAAAATGTTGGTAAAGTCCTAATTTAATTACAATATTATCTTGATTCTTTTCTCTATTCATTTTCTAAGAATTATTTAATTAATGTTTATAAGAATAGTTGTTCTTAAAAGTTTATAATCTTCACCATGAAACCACTTTGACAAAACAACCACGTTCAACTTCTTCTTTATGTGTATCAAGTTGTTGCTGAAATTCTGGGAATTTGTCAGTTACCCTCATGACAATTTCTGTTCCATCCACCTTAATATCAATAAACTTTGGATTCACGAACCTGAACTTAGTCTTTGAATAAAAATGACAATTGTCCGGATCATCTACAATGGTTAATTTTGGGTTTAACTTTTCCAAATTCTTTAAAATTTCTTCATCGCCAGAATCTTTTAACTTATTAAAAACAAATTCATCATTTTCAAACAAATCTTCCTCATTGATAATCTTCAACTTGAGCGCTCTTTTCAAAGCTAAAGCTAGAATTTCGTAAAGTGCAACTTCAATTGGATGTGCCCAGATCTTTTTATCCATATCTAAATAAAATTCTGCAAATTGTGTAGCAGTTTCAGCATCATCAAAAATTATTTCTGGCCTACCATCACCACCTTGTTCTGAACTCAAATTTTTAACAACAAAATGTTTCATAAAAGTATTAATCTTTTCATCAAAACCAAAATTAGCAACAAAATCTCTAAATGTATAATCTATCCTATCTGCACATAACTCTGGAGAATTTCTTTCGAGTAATGGAAAATTTTTCTCATCAATAATTTTTTCTACCTCAAAACCGTACTTTTTCAAAATATCAGGAATTTCCGATTGCATAATCAATTTTTCATGGAACTTTTCATGAAATTCGTGCGCTTCACTTTTGAAAACAAAATCTATAACATGCGAAAATGCAGTATGTGGTACGTCATGCAACAAGCCAGCGATCTGTTCTTCAACAGAAGCACCTAACTTCTTCAATAAAAACAGAACTCCAATACTATGCTCGAATCTGGTAATGTTCTTTTTTTCAGAATAATATTTGGAAGCTCCAGCCTGACCAATTTTCTTTAATCTTTGCAAGGGTTTAGAACTGATCAGTTCAAGAATAACTGATTCGTCAATTACAATTTTGCCGTAAACTCGATCATTGATCTCCATTGAATTTTCAGCAATTAATCTCATTTAAAAATTTATCTAGAATTATGGTTCAGTAGAATTATTAAAACAAATAAATTAAATTAAAAAATTAATAAAAAGAGCCAGGACCCAAAGTATCTTCACCTATGCTATCGATTCCATCACCTTCGTCTGTCATTAAGTCAAAATAGTGATCATTAACTCGTTCGGCATAATCTTTAAGACCTTTTTCATTCAACAAACTTGCAAAGTCAATAACTGTTGCATCTTCAGCACGACTTGGCAGATGTTTTCTATAAAAGTTATTTACTGTTGTCTCGATATCTGCTGAATTTTTCATCCCAACAAGATTATCAGCATTCCTTTCAAATCATCCAATTTCATTTTATCCAAAATACCCCCGTTCTTCTCCTTCTTTTATTGCGTTTGCCCGAGCACTACTAAAATACTCTGACAACTTACTATAAGTCTCTTCAATTTCTTTGTCAACAGAAGCATGCACAACTTTCAAAGCATCCTTAAAGTTTGCCATTGTAACATCCTTGGCTTTGTTATCTTTACGTAATGCTACCATTCCAGCTTCTCGACAGACAGCTTCAATATCAGCACCGACATAACCTTGTGTACTCTTTGCCAACTCTTTGACATCAACACCACTAGCAATCGCCATTTTCTGAGTATAGATATTAAACAATTCTTTTCGAGCTTCCTCATCAGGTACTGGAGTTAAGATAATATTATCAAATCTGCCAGGCCTCAACAAAGCAGTATCTAAGATATCTGGCCGGTTGGTAGCAGCAATAATCACAACATCATTCAAAGCTTCCAGACCATCCATTTCCATTAACATCTGGTTAAGTAAACTTTCATTTGAATCTGCCATAGCATTACCACCAGCACCACGCCGTTTGGCAAACGAATCAATCTCGTCAAAGAATATTATACTAGGAGCAGTCTGTCTAGCTCTTTTGAAAACTTTCCGTAACTGTTCAGTTTCTTTACCAACAACACCTTCATGTTGTAAAGCAGAACCATTAACCAAAATAAAATTAGCTTCACTTTCTTTAGCCACTGCTTTAGCTAACATTGTTTTTCCTGTACCAGGAGGCCCGTAAAGAAGAATACCTTTTGGGGGTCTGATTCCAATCCGTTTAAACATCGCACTATTTTTCAACGGCCATTCAACAGCTTCTTTCAGTTTCTGCTTAATGTCTTCTAAACCGCCAATATCTTCCCAACCTATGTCAGGAACTTCAACTAAAACTTCTCGCATCGCGCTTGGTCTTACAGTACGTAACGCTTCTTGGAAATCTTTTTGAGTTACCATCAATTTCCCTAAAATTTCTTCAGGAACTTCTTGACCTTCTTCAACACCTTCTAATTTCAAGTCAGGAAGAATTTTCCTTAAAACAATCATTGCAGCCTCTTTTGCCAAAGCATGTAAATCTGCACCAACGAACCCATGAGTAACATTAGCGATATCTTTCAATACAACATTCTTTGCCAGAGGCATGTTTCTGGTATGAATTTTCAAGATTTCTAACCGGCCAGTTTTGTCAGGAACACCAATCTCAATTTCTCGGTCAAACCTGCCAGGTCTTCGTAAAGCAGAATCAATAGAATTTGGTCGATTGGTAGCAGCGATAACAACTACTTTTCCCCGAACATTAAGCCCGTCCATATTTTTCAACAATTCAGAAACAGGTGCGTTAAGAAATTCATTAGTTCCTCTATCTTGCCGTTTGAACGCGATAGAATCAAGTTCGTCAATAAATAATATTGTCGGCGCGTTCTTTTTTGCGTCTTCAAACACAGCTTGCATCTTTTTCTCAGTAGCACCCGGAATTCCAGAAATAACTTCACTCGCTTTTAATTCCATAAAGTGTACTCCAGATTCAGAAGCAACAGCTTTTGCTAGAAGGGTTTTACCAGTACCCGGCGGACCGAATAATAGCACTCCTTTTGGAGCTTCAATCCCTAGCTTTTCAAAAACTTCAGGATGACGTAACGGTAATTCAATCATTTCTCGAACGTTTTTAATTTCTTCACCCAATCCCCCAATATCTTCATAATTAACGCCGATTGCAACTTCTTCTTTCAATTCTACTGCTCGAGAACTTAATTCAACTTCAGTATCTTTGTCTACAACTACTATTTTGTTTTTTGGTTCAGTGTCAACTACCATAAATTTTAAATCTCCAAGCCCCATCCCAGAAAACCGTTCTTCCATAGCAGTAAAGATATCATTTACTGAAGAACTTCCAACTGGCTGGTCCATCTTTGGCGTTTTTGATCTTCCTAAAGATACCAAATCACCTTTCATTAAAGCTTTCCCGGACAAACCTAACTTGAACAGATGAGGAGACGCTCTCAGTACTACCTGTTTATTAGTTGGAGCAATTAACACTTTTTTAGCAATTTCCACTTCAACTTTTTGGATACTTACCAGTTCACCAACACTCGTCTTAGCGTTAGTTCTAGTATTTCCGTCCATCCGAACAATATTTAAACCAATATCTCCAGGATATGCTCGTTCAGCGATTGAAGCAGTTTTCCTTGCACCAATTACTTCGACTACATCTCCAGGATTAACATTAATTTGTTTTAAAAAATTAGAATCAATCTTGATAATGCCTCTATTGACATCATCTTGTACAGCTTCCATAACTTTCAGCTTAATTTCAGAACTTTTTTTATCTGTCATTTATACCACCCATTTATTGTATATATACCCTCAAATTATTCTCATTAACTTCCTTTTTTCTAGAATATTAATTGTTTATAAACATTATTATAATATAGATGTATAGTACTTTAGAGTGGGGTAAAAACCATTAAAAATGAAGGAAATTAAAAAGGAGAAATATAAAATAAAAATACTTAATTAAAAAAATAGAAATCTAAAAAATTATTTCTTAGCAGTCTCTGCTTTCTTGGCAGGTACTCGACTGGTTTTAACCTTTGGTAAAGGTAATGGAGTAGGCAGACCAACTTCTTCACTAATCTTGATTGCTTGAATGTTACCTTTATGCAAAGAAGCATTGACAATCTGTTCCATGATAGTTACAGAAACTTTCTTATCCTTATCCCACTTCTCTTTTATTTCTTTAATTTTCTTTTCGTCATCTGCATAGAACACTTGCCCTTCAACATTAATAGAACCTAAACCTGGTTCATATTTACAATTAAAGGTAAAAGTAAATTTCAAGCCAGCTTTACCTGGAATATTAAAATTCAAATCCTCAACATTCTTTATTCCAACATTATTATTAATTTTAATTTGCCCGCCCCTGGCATCAAGATTGCGTTCCGCAGAGACCTTATAAAGATTTATTTTAACGATTGTCATTTTACACCTCGTAACTTTATTATCGCACTTAATATGACTTTACTAGCCTAATTCTTGGCTCTGTATTTATAAATTTTCCCCAGCTAGACTTGTCAAAATACTTGGAAATATACTTTCCAGTAGCTTAATCACAGGCCATTTTTAGCCAAATTTCGTTTAATTCTTCCCCTAGCACTTAACTCTGAACAAATAAACCGAGAGATGTAAAAGTCTGGTTGATACAATAATCGGGCAACAACTTCTCTCATTGCATAAGCATCTTTATAATCCATGATTGCCAAAAACTCTTTATCACTGAAGTTCAAATCCTTAAAGAAATTTTTACAATATTTTAATTCAAGATTTCTTCTTTCATTATATTTTTCCCATTCTTGGTGTAACCTGTTATCATATTTTAGAATAACTCCCTGATATAATTTCATGGGATGTATCTCTTTTGGATCAAGATCGGTTACCGCAACCAAACCGGATTGAATATAAACATACTTTTTAAAAGCTAATTGTAAAATGTAAAGGATGTCAATTATTCCTTTATCTTTGTTTATGATACAAATCCTTAACAAAGCATCAAATGTGGCTTTACAACATTTAGAGAATAATCTTCTAACT
Organism: archaeon; assembly: GCA_043812455.1. GTDB lineage: Archaea > Nanobdellota > Nanobdellia > Woesearchaeales > GW2011-AR9 > JABHQR01. The sequence continues at coordinate 29,774 of JBDRMB010000037.1, forward strand.
GGTGGAAATTCGTTAGTTGAAAAAGATTTCTCGCCATATTGTTCCAGAAGATATTTTTTAGCATTGTTAAGAATGAATAGTCCTTTAAATCCAGTATAAAGTTGTCTCTCAGCATCGAAACTATTGATAGTATGTAAATTATGAATTGCATCTGCTAATTTTACAGTGATTGCTCTTCTTTTAATGTCAGCATCAGGATAATTAAATATTGCAGAAAGCGATTTGTAATAATAGTGCCTTTTATGTCTAGTAAGAACTTTGATAGTTTTTACGATAGTATCAACTGCACAATTAAAATTTTTAATATTATTTTTTTTACAGAAATCTTCTAATTCTTGTTCAAATGTTTCAAACACTTCGTCTTCGTAACCATCTAATATTTTTATTGCCCGTTGGTCATCTTTCAAATTATTTTCTTTTTCATATAAAGAAACCAGTTCTTCAATATAATCATGAGAAATTGCAATGCAATAGTCTATCGGATCTTTCATCTGAGCCCGTCTTAGAGAATATAATAAATTCAAAGGATGTAAGAAGGACTCATCGCCATTTTTTCTTTTTGGTAACTTTTTATACAGTTCATGATTCCTTTTATAAAGAAATTCAAATAAAGGAAACAAAGGATCTTCTTTAGGGATAAAATAATCAGCAGGATAAGTCTTTTTGATGGGAAGATAATGTCTAATAGAACGAAACTTTTTGTGTTCCAGAGATTCGCCGGGAGGTTCTTCTATTGGTTCCATTTTTTTAGCTAAAAATACTTTTAAAACACCACACCTGAATATAGATTATATATCTAAACTAGAATTTAAACCTTTCCTTTAGATTCCGGATATTTTACGGGCAAACATAAGATATTCACAAACAAATATTTAAATCAAGCTAAAATCATACTTAAAATGGCACTCATAGACGTACATTGTCACTTAAACAGTAAAGTATTCAAAGATAACCTAAATAAAGTGCTAGAACGTGCGCAGAAAGCGGGAATGAAAGCTATTATTATTTCTGGAACCAACCCTGCTGCTAATAAACAAGTGCTTGAAATTGCTGAAAAGTATAAAGACAAATATGATGATATTGTCAAAGTTAGTCTTGGCATCCACCCGATAGATGCTCTTGGTCTTTCAGAAGGTGAAACTGGCATTCCTAAACAAGAAGGAAAAGTTGATTTGGAAAAAGAGTTCAAATTTATTGAAAAAAATAAAGATAAAATTCTTGCCATAGGTGAAGTTGGTCTTGACTATCATTGGGACGAAAACCATCATGAAGAACAAAAAGAAGTCTTTCGGAAAATTGTCAAATTTGCAGTTAAGATTAAAAAGCCTCTTATTATTCATACCTGGAAAGCAGAAGAAGATTGTTTAGATATTCTTGAAGAAGAAGTTAAAGGTAATGATGGAAAAAGTAAAGTTCCAGTAGTTCTACACTGTTTTGGTGGCCGAAAATCTTTGATTACAAGAGGAAAAGAATCAGGTTATTATTTTACAGTACCACCATCAATTCTCAAAAATGGTAGTTTTCAAGCTTTAGTAAAAAAAGTTGACCTCAAACAACTTCTGACCGAAACTGACGCACCATGGCAATCACCTGAGAGAGATATGATTAATGAACCAGCTAACGTTGCTAAGACTGTAGAAAAGATTGCTGAAATCAAAGGCATTTCAGTAAAAGAAGCTGAAGAACAGATCTGGAAGAATTATCAAGAAGTTTTTGGAAACAAAAATTAATAATTAAAAAAGTAAAATTAAGCAGCAATCATATTTTTATCTGCCAATTGATTAGCTTTCTCAATTAATTCTGGAAATGATTCTGTAAGATTTCGCATTTCTACCTGTTGTTTAGCTTTTGCGAACCATTGTTTTAACACAGACTTATTTTCTGCAATTGCAGTTTCCATATCACCCATATTAATTTTTCTTTTAACTCTGGTCTTGAGAGTTTCTTTAAGGGGAATATTGGTAGCTTGTTCACATACAGCTTTCATGTCTGCACCAGAAAAACCTTCAGTCATTTCTGCAAGTTTATAATAATCCAAATTTTTTGTTGGTCTTTTCTCCATGTTAATCATAAGAATTTCTTTCCTAGCTTCAAAATCTGGTGGAGTCACAAAGATTGTAATTCCAAACCGTCCTTCTCTTCTCAAAGCAGGATCTATTGACCACGGTTCATTAGTTGCTGCAAGCAACAGGATCTGATTGTCTTTATCTTTAGTATCCATACCATCCATTTCTGTTAATAGTTGCGCGACAGCATTCTTTTCGTGCGCTAAACTTTCAGTTCTGTCACCTCCAAGAACTTCAAATTCGTCAAAGAAGATTATTACTGGCTGTTGTTCTCGTGCTTTTTCAAACAGTTCTGCAATATTCTTCTCAGTCTCTCCGACAAATTTACTTTTTAGATCAGAACTTTTAACATGCATGAACGCAGTACCTGCTTCATTAGCAGTAGCTCTGGCGATCAAAGATTTTCCGCAACCAGGTGGACCATGCATTAAAATTCCGCCACCCATAGATTTGCCATAATAAGAAAATAATTTTGGTCTTTTCATTGGTTCAATGATTTTAAACCTAATTTCTTCTTTCAGATCTTCAAGGCCGCCAACAGAATCAAAATTTATTTTATTATCTGAACTTTTGATTACTTTGGTTGCATTAGGCTGTTCTTGTTTCAGTTTTTTTGCTTTAATGTAAAGTCTGTTAGCTTCAGCAATAAACTCTTTTTCCATTTCAGGGTTTTCATTAGATAATTGTAATAACGCTTGTGCAGCCTCTAGATAGTTCTGTGCTGCTTTAGCGGGATATTTCAGTTCTTGCTTCTGAGCAAGTTTAATTTGAGTCATGACACTTTCTTTGTTACACATTTTGATTCTCCATTAGTAAGAGTGCCGGCGCCAAATGAGGCGCACGAGTGAACGTAGTGAACTCGTAATTGCGCCGTGCTCCGGTACTCTTGCGTTTTAAATTATTATTTTATTCTTCGTGATTGTGATTATGTTTGTTATGAACATGAAAATGTCCCTTAGTTTTTTCACTTTCACTCTCTTCAAGAGTACGTTTTGCTAACTCTTGTTTTGTCAACACCTTGTTCCACTTTTCCCCAACCACTTCTTTGGACAGTTTGTAACATCTATTAGCTTCAATTATCAACTCGCTTTTGTTTTGCATTTCTGCTTGCAAAACATAAATGCTAGCTGCTTCAAGATAGCTTTGTCTAGCTTCTTGTCGCTCATTATCTTCAACTTGCAGTTCCGCAAGTTCTTCATTTCTTTTCGCATCTTTTAGGTCACACATTTTCTGTTTTGTTTAATGATAAAGCATTAATTGTTCTCCTAATAATTGATCATGAGCATACTGGTGATTGTGTACGCCATGTTGTTGTTCATTAACCTCTTCCAACTCTTCCAAGATCCGCACTGCCAGATCCTCTTTTAGATTTACAACAGTAAGGTTTTCTTGTTCATCTTCTTGAGCTTCTTGATCTGTAGCATAAGCTTGCGCTCCCAACTCGTTAAGAACAACATAAACATTAATTGGTTGATTATTTGATTGATCTTGATTATTGTCATAAGTAACGTCCGAAACATCAGTTCCTGCAACAATGGAATCAATAAATTCACTTACTTCATTTACAACTTGGCTTGAAAATGTTGGAACATCGTTAGCAGCACTGGAAACAATTGCATCAACAGTATCTGAAGATTGAGCAATGTCATACACAGTGTTATTTTCAGTATCTTCTTGCGTGAAGTATGCTTTTTGAATATTTCCTACAACTCTTGCAATTGAATCAGTAAGACTGTCTTTTTGTACTTGAGTTCGTTCCAATTCCGGTTGTGAATTGTATAAACTATCTTTTAAGTAAATATTTTGGGCATTAGTATCATACCTCATCTGAGGTAACTGATTATTATCATAGCCTAATCCAGCTGCAATTCCATTCATTTTGTATATGTGTGGTGAGCATACCATTTTTTTCTTTTTAACACTACGACATCTAGGTCATACTTACATACTATAAGACAAACTAACTTAAATCACTTTTGCCAAAATTGTGACAGTTGGGTTAGTTTTGTGCGAAGACTTTTTCAACCCATATTGCCCAAACATTTTTAAATGACCCGAAAAACACTTATGTCAGATGGTAGAACTTATCATTAGCGAGAAACCCTCATCAGCAAAAAAGATAGCAGAAGCTTTAGCCGATGGAAAACCTATTCAAAAAAAGAACGGCCAGAGCACATATTACGAACTTTCTCATGGTAAAAAAGATATTATTGTAACTTCTGCAGTAGGTCATTTGTACGGTTTAACTGAAATTAAGAAAGGAAGTTATGATTATCCAGTATATGATATTGAATGGGAAGCTTCATACAAACATTCAAAAAATCTAAATTATGTAAAAACTTACATTAGTACCATTTCTAAATTGGCTAAGATGGCTGATGAATTCACAATTGCTTGCGACTTTGATGTGGAAGGAGAAGTTATCGGCTGGAATGTAATTAGATTTGCTTGTAACAAGAAAGATGCTAACAGAATGAAGTTTTCAACGTTAACCAAACCAGACCTGGTTGAAGCTTATGAACATAAGATGAAACATTTGGACTGGGGACAGGCATATGCTGGAGAAACTAGGCACAAACTGGACTGGTTCTATGGTATTAACGTTTCTCGAGCTTTGACAGCTACAGTAAAAGCTGCTGGAGCGTTTAAAGTAATGTCAGCTGGTCGTGTTCAAGGTCCAGCATTAAAACTTCTTGTAGATAGAGAACGAGAAATTCAAGCTTTCAAACCAGAGCCGTTCTGGCAGATTAAATTTGACGGTGAATGCCAAGATGCTAAAAAAGAAGCAATTGAAGCTTGGCATAAAGCAGACAAAATATTTGACAAGAAAGAAGCTGAACGGATTATGAGCGTAGTTAAAAGTGAAAAAGAGGCTAAAGTTACAGAAATTAAACGTAACACACGTAACCAAGCACCGCCACATCCATTCGATTTAACAACTTTACAATCAGAATCATACAGCTTGTTTAAGATTACACCAAAAGATACGTTATCAGTTGCTCAAAGTTTGTATCTTGCTGGAGTTACTTCATATCCAAGAACTTCATCCCAAAAATTAGATCCAAAATTAGGATTTCAAAAAATTTTAACTGAATTAAGCAAACAACCAGTTTATGAAAAACTGGCAAAGGAACTGTTGAAATTGCCAGCATTAAAACCTAACGATGGTAAAAAAACAGATCCTGCCCATCCCGCTATTTATCCAACAGGTATTGTTCCTAAAGCACTTAATCCTTACGAAAAGAAAATTTATGATCTAATCGTTAAAAGATTCTTTGCAACGTTTGGAAAACCAGCAGTTAGAGAAAGTATGGAAGTGAAGTTAGATGTTAAGAAAGAAATTTTCATTACAAAAGGTACTAGAACTCTTGAAGAAAACTGGCACTTGTTTTACAAACCATATGTAAAATTAGAAGAAATTACTTTACCTAATTTCAAAGAAAATGATGAAGTTACAGTTAAGAAATTTATTAAATTGGATAAAGAAACTCAACCACCTAACAGGTTTAACCAATCTTCTATTATCAAAGAATTGGAGAAACGTAAATTAGGTACTAAAGCTACTCGTGCAGACATTTTAGATCGACTTTTCCAAAGGGGTTATGTTGAAGGTGTTCAAATTACAGCAACTCAGTTGGGTATAGAAACTGTTGCAATCCTTGAAAAACATTCTCCAATCATTGTTGACGAAAAATTAACTGCAGAATTTGAAGATGATATGGAAAAGATCCGTGAAGGAAAACAGAAACAAGAAGCAGTTCTGGAACGGGCAAAGAAAATCTTAGATGGATTAATGAGTCATTTCAAAAAGAATGAGAAAGCGATTGGTGTAGAGATATTAGAATCTATCAGAGAAACCATCCAAGCAGCACATTATTTGGGACATTGTCCTAAATGTAAAGATGGAAACTTATCTTTACGAAAAGGAAAGTACGGCCAATTTGCGGCATGTGATCAATATCCAAAATGTAAAACTACATTTCATTTACCTAAAGTTCCTAATATCAAATATACCGGCAAGCAATGTGAAACTTGTAATTATCCTATGATTGAAGCTGGCGTTGGTAGAAGTAAAAGAATAAATTGTCTTAACCCAGATTGTCCTACCAAACGAGCAGAAGGTGAAGCTGATGCTATTGCTCATCACAAAAAGGTTTTCCCTGAACAAGGTATGATTTGTCCGACTTGTAAAGAAGGTAAGATGATTCTTCGTAAAAGTTTTTACGGTGAATTCTTAGGTTGTGATGGTTATCCGAAGTGTATGACCATGATGAAGATTAAGGATGGGAAGGTTGACGTTGAACATCCGATTGTCAAAGATCCTAACAAGAAGAAAGCTGTTGGAAAGAAAAAGACTGTGACTAAAAAGAAAACCGTTTCTAAGAAGAAAGCAACTACTAAGAAAACTGTTAGTAAAAAATAATTTCTTGAAAATTTTAGTAATTCTTTTAATAGTGATCCATTTTTAGGTTAAACATGACATTATACTTAATTGGATTAGGACTTGCAGATCAGAAAGATATCACAGTTAAAGGTCTCGAGATTGTAAAAAATTGTGATTCAGTTTACTTAGAAGGTTATACTTCATTGTTGCAATGTTCAGTTGCAGATTTGGAAGAGTTTTATGATAAAAAGATTATTGTTGCTGATCGTGAGATGAGTGAACAAGGTTCTGAAAAGATTGTTGCTGAAGCTCAGGGAAAAGAAGTGGCTTTTTTGGTGATAGGTGATCCTTTTTCTGCTACAACCCATACTGAAATCTTTAGGTTGGCTCGTGAGAAAAAGGTTAATGTTAAAGTTGTTAACAATGCTTCTGTATTAACAGCAGTTGGTGTTACTGGTTTGCAATTGTACAAGTTCGGAAAAACAACTTCCATACCGTTCATAGAAGACCATCCAAATTTAATTACTCCTTACAATGTTTTGGCAGAAAACAAGAAGATAGGTTTGCATACTTTGATGTTATTAGATCTGAAACCAGAACTTGATAAATTCATGACAGTTAATGAAGCATTGGGAATTCTTGAAGACATTGAAGCTAAAAAGAAAGAAAGTTTGATTATTCCAGACACTTTTGTTGTAGGTTGTGCACGTTTAGGTTCTGATAATTTTATTGTTAAAGCAGGGAAGTTATCTGAGGTTAAAGCTTTTGACTTTGGAGCAGCACCACATTGTTTAATCATTCCAGGAGAAATGCATTTTAGTGAAGAAGAAATGCTGGGCTTGTTTAATTGAAAAATATTTACTACTCCGAGATGGTTCTTAATCAAAAACTTTATAAACTTAGACCGTTCTAAATACTATTGTGATACAAAAATGAGCAAAGAAGATTATAAAGAAATTAAACTACAAAATAACTTTGGACACCAGTGGTATATTTGGAAAGAGGATCAAGACGTTGAAGATATAAGTGCTAAGAAAGAAGGCAGACAAGCTAAAATTTTAGAAGATAAATTAAATTTTAAAAATGGTCAGACAGTTAGAGTTATGAGTTCTTATGGAGAAACAGGTACTCTTACAATTGAAAGGCTTTGTAGAAATGCCATTAGTGTTTTTAGCATTTCTATAATATCCCTCATCGCTCTTTCAATATTATAAGCTAAAACTTTACAGAGTAATTCAATTTTCTGTGTTTTAAATTTCCTGGCTCTCATCTTAGAGCCATA
>JBDRMB010000038.1:0-14600 GCA_043812455.1 archaeon
TATGGCTCTAAGATGAGAGCCAGGAAATTTAAAACACAGAAAATTGAATTACTCTGTAAAGTTTTAGCTTATAATATTGAAAGAGCGATGAGGGATATTATAGAAATGCTAAAAACACTAATGGCATTTCTACAAAGCCTTATTTGATACGAAGAAATTAAGGAATAAATTTATAATAATTTTTCAATTTCGAATATGTTACTAATAATAAAATCTGGATTAGCTTCACGGATCTTTTCTTCTAGCTGAAAACCCCAAGTTATCCCAACTGAAACAACGCCAGCACCTTTACCTGCAGTAATGTCACCATAAGTATCTCCTACATAGATTGTTTCGTTTGGATCGAAGTTATATTTTTCAATCAAATGTGTGATGACTCCATCCTTCTCATGAATTTCTCCGATAACTTCAAGGAAAACATCTTTCAAACCTGCTTTTTCAACTTCAGGTAATAGTTTTGAATTTGGGTCTGAACTTAAAACTAATAAATTTATCCCCAGTGCTTTCATTTTAATAAGAAATTCTTTAACTCCATCATAAATTTCAGCATCTGGAACTTGATGAATTGCTTCATAGTATAATTTTTGTTCTTCTTCTAAAGTCAAATCTGGAAAATATTTGTTCCAGAAGACCATGTAAGGTAAAGTAAATTCTCTTTTTGTTTCTTCAAAAGAAATCATCTTTCTACCTAACTTGTTAAAAACAATACTAGCTGCTTCATAGAATGCCTTAACATTATCATTTAACGTTCCAGACCAATCAAAGATTATATTTCTTATCATTTTAGATTAAATGTAAATAATTTTAAAAAAAAGGAATTAAAAAAAGTAAAAAACTTTACTCTTCAACAAAATCGTCAATCTTGTACTTCAATTCTTCATTGCCACTTAACATGCCTTTATTGTGCATGTAACCTTTAGCAATCAAGTAAACAATTAAACCTACAGACTTCTTACCTTTGTTGTTAGCAGGTACAACTAAATCTAAATTGTTAGATTCGTTATTGGTATCACAAAGACCAATGATTGGAATTCCCGCTTTCATTGCATCCTTAACTGCGTTCTTGTCCGGCCAAGGATCACAAACAAACAAGATTTTAGGTTGAATAAAGATTTCCAAGTTGGTATTGGTCAACATACCAGGAGGATATCTGCCGTTGATAATTTTTATACCAGTAAGCTTGTTCAACAATTTCAAAGCCTTCCAACCATTTTCTCTTCTGCTTACAAACAAGATATCTTCAGCTTCGTACTGGGATAAGAACTTTATAGCAGTTAAAATTCGTTCATCAATCTTCTTCAAATTCAAAACACTTAACCCATCAGGTCTTGTTTTGTAAATGAAATCTTTCATGTATTTGGTTTTAAATTTAGTTCCAATATGGATACCTGATTTCAAATACTCGTTTGAGTCAATCAACAACTCTTCACTTTGTTCAGTCATTTTTTATTTACCTCGTTTAGCTAAGGACAAATATCAAACAAGAATAGTTAGATCTTGTCTGCATTATTTTTTGCCTCATGCAGCAATGTCTTTTCCTACAACGGATAGACGTTGGCTATGTTATGTTCAGAATGAGGTATATTTATAAATGTTTTTGTTGGAAGAATTACTTTAACTTAGACAGCATTTTCAAATACATAAATTGGTAATGGTGATTCACTTAATTCTTTTTCTAACTGCTCTCTTCTCTCGCCCAAAATACCTTGTACTTCATATAGAATTTCTGGCGTTTGAACTAAAGATTTGGGTTCTCTTAAACGAGGAGTATTATCTCTCACTTCACAGGACCCATCATCTTTCAAGAGATAACTGTCCATTGTGATATAACCCTTGTCAGATTGCATCCTTCTAACATGGCTAACACAAATTCCTTCCCTAAAACCTAAAACTACTTCTATTGACATATAAAAAAATAAAAATAAGAGATAATATATATAATTTTCCTAGAAGAACAAAATACTTGATATCTACTTCTCTCTCTTCAGCTTAGCTAGCCTTTCCTTACGTTTAATCATCCTTTCAACAGCGCTGTAATTAATTTTAGCTTTTTTCAGGAAAGCACGTTTTTCACGTAACCGGTGTAAATCATCTCGAAGGAATTTATTAGACTTTGGTTCATACTCAGTCAAACCAGTTTTCTTACAAGGTCCATTCCTAAAATCACAAGGAGGATCTTGCTTACCTATCTCTTTATCATTACAAAGTTCTTTGCCTTTAACAACCTTTCTAATTTTTCGTTCATTGTACGCTAAAATTTCATCAGGATCTTTAGGACTGTAAATTCTAGTTTTAATCTTAGCATTATTTTTGCAATCTACAGATACATTAGTGCTAACAATAACATGCACACCAGGTTTAACTCGCAATGCTGTACAACTTAAATATTTCTCAACTTCCATGCAAGTTAAACATCCTTTCTTTGCTACTACAGGTTTTTTTCTCTTCCAGAACAAGAGAAGTAATATTAAAGATAATATAATTACAAGTACTAACAATATCCAAGGTAAATATTCTTTAAGAACACCCAAAGTTGAACCTACAACTTTAATTAAAACACCTTCTGAAAACTCCACCCCAATCTCAACATTTAATGGACATTGATAAGTTTCATTAGGTTTATTGTACAAGGTGTTACAATTATTAAGGTCAGTACATGTTCTTGATAATTTGCTACCATCAGGTTCTACACATTCTCCTGGCGACCATTCTGTACAATTCCATTGAGGTATACAAGCAGAACAATCTTGTTCCCCATAAATTTCACTGACTTCACATTCAGTGTTAGTAATTTCGCAGTATCTGAATTCTTTACCTTTAATTTTACCATCTTCATTAATTTTACAATTGCTTGGATCCCAAGCATCACAAGTTGATTGATAATCACAAGTTACATTAGTTGGTGTTACGACAGCTCCGCCACCACCTCCACCACCACCACCAGGTGGTTGAGAAGGAGCTGGTGCTGAAAGAGTAATCGTTCTGTTAGCACTCGCAAACGAAGATTGAGAATTGTTATCGAAGGCTAAACAGTTCCAGGTATAACTTCCTAAATTTAATACTATGCTCCAATTGGAACTATTACTTGTACCAGTAATGTTAATTGTTTGGTTTAAAGTAAAGTTTAAATTATTTGAATTGGTTATGTAAAGTGAAATGTTTTGTAGTTGATTATCATCAGTAGTATTACAAATAAAAGTTAGATTAACCGCAGTAGCACTTTCTTGAGAATAAGTCGCTGTCGGTGACACTAAAGTAACGTTAGGTGAATTGTCAACAGTAACATTAATTACATTTACCCACCACGTTTCGGTACTACTTGTATAATTCTGGTTACCAAGATAAGTTGCTGTAATATTGTAAATTCCTGTAGTGTTGAACTGAGTTATGTTTTCAGAAGGGGAACTGCCACTATAAATCAATGTGCCATTATTGTAAACCTGAAGATTGCCAGTTCCATTAACTAAAGTTGTAGAAATGTTAACATAAGTGCCATTTGTAGTTGTAAAGTTTGCTCTACTACTGTTCAAGTAAAGATAGATTAAACCTGATGCTTGAGTTACAGTATAAGTCCATTGATCTGTCTGGTTCAAATTGCCGCTACTATCATTAGCGTACATCCGCCAGATATAAGTTCCAACTGCTAAACTACTACTGTAATTGTAATAATACTCGTTACTTACGTTTCCTGAAACTGAATAGTTGCTTAAAGTGCCAGTAAAGTTGTGCTCAATCAACACAGTACCAATAGCAACATTATCTTGCCAAGTTACATTAAATTGGTAAGTGGCTGTTGAAGAATAATTTGTTGGACTTACAGGACTAGTTTTATTATTGGACCGAGTAGGTGCAGTTATATCAGAAACATTAAAAGTTGTAGTTTCTGTATTATTGACATTACCAGAAGTATCGTTAGCAATAATTCTAGCTGTATAAGTTCCTGGTGGATCGTTAATTGTTGGAATAAATTCGTAATACCAAATATTTCCTCCGTTCTGAGTCATAGGATAATTTATTACAGAACTGTTAGGATAAGTAATATTAACAGTAGCATTAGCTAACTGGAAATTATCAGTTATGTTAGCAGTAATGTTGGTTGTTTGTGTTTGGTTAATTACTGAAGGTGTAGCAGTGACATTAATTACATAAGGATTGGTGATATCAGAGATAGTTATATTAATATGAACTGTTTCATTGTAAAGTGTAGGGTAAGTACTAGAATTAACATAAGCATAAAATTCACTTACATTACCCATGTTACCAGAAGCGTTAACCCACCAAGTAACGTTACATGCAGAATTTTCTAACATGTTACCTAAACAAGAAACATTAGTAGAATTTATTGGATTAGAAGTGTTAGTCCAGAAAGGATTAGTTGGGGTAGTAGGTACTAGAACGCCAGTTGCTAGACCAGTGATCATATTTCCTCTAAAGAAACGTTTCAAGGAAGTTAAAATTAAGTTAAAGAATGAACCCCTTTCCTTATCATAAATTCCATTTAAGTTAATATTTTGTCTATCCTTATTTCCACCTTGGGCGGGAATTGGATCTAAACTTGCAATTACGTCACCACAATTACCGTTCAAACAATTAACCTGGATAGTAAATTCAAAAAATTGGTTTTTTATAACGTTAGTATCTCCAGAAGGAGTAACTAAACTTGTTTGTAAATTACCTGTTTTGGAAACATTAAGTGTTCTAAACGTACTAGTGTTTTGATTATTAGAAGTATCAGTACAATTAATTGACCAATTATAAATGCTGTTTAATAAAGCAATCTTAGTAAAGTTTTGAGTAATATTTCTAGTAATTGAAGATTCTGTTTCGTTAATCGTGCCATTAAAAATTAAAGAACAGTTTGCAATGCTAGATTGGTCAGTAACATTATACTCAAATACCACATTTCCAGTTGTACTTACATTAGCATCAGCTGGTGAGATAAGAGTAATTATAGGTACGGTATTATCTAAATAAGCCAAAGTTATGTTATCTAAATATTGTAAACCTGTTCCTGCTGAAACATTATCAATTCCAGAATCACCATTTCCTTGCACAGTTGGAATTACAGTTGAGCCGTTAGCTTCTGCCCAGATAGCATCATTAGTTGCCCATAACCCTGAACAGTCTGCACCATTGTCTGCTCTTTTAAGATTGTTTAAGTTAGTAGAGTAACTACCGTCAGCACCACTATAAACTGAAGGTAAAGTGTAACAAGGGTTGACAGCACCAAAAGTGGTGTTAACATAAACTATTACTGTGGCATTTTGGGCAGGACTAGAATCATTCTGGATAACATAACCAGCAATAGGTTTTGATAGTGCTGATATTGGAGTAGTTAGTAATGAGAACATTATTAGGAATAATATTAGAAGGATAAATTTTGACAAACATACATCTTTTGTCAAATACAATTTCCTAAGCTTCTGCTGTTTTAACATCTTCACTCTTTTTTTTGTTTTTTTGTTTATTATTTTTTAAATCTTACTTTCCTTTATACTCTTTTTTTCAAACTTTTCTTCATTTTTCTCTTCTTGATAATAAAATAAAACAAAACAAATATTATTATCAAAATTAGTATTATCAACACAATGTAAATAAATCCAGATAGTATCTGAGATGGTTGTTCTGCTCTAATGTCTGTTTCATCATCAAGAAGGTTATTTCTTACAAAAAATTCTTCTGTGTTTGAAACACCTAACAAAGTTTCACCATCAGAAGTTTCATTAGACATATCATCACTAGTACTATAAACGAAAACTTGTAATTGGTACCACCCATCACCAATTTCAGTCAAGTCAATTATTTCTTGCCACTCAAATGATTCTCGGAAATTTTCAGCCAAATTAACATCTTCAGAAATTATTCTAATAAGATGATTATTTGGAAGTTCTGAAATAACCAATTTTAAAGTTAAACTTTTTTCAATATTATTAACTAAATTTAAGAGAGATTTTGCTCTTAAATAATCCTCAAAATTTTCTAATGACAAAACTTCCTCTAATGATAAGATAATTTCAATTTCAGACATTCTTTGTAAAGAATCGTCAATTATTCCACCAAGTTCTTCTTCAGTTAGTAAATCTGTTTCTTGACCTGGCACTCCACCACCACCGCCACCAGCAGCAGCACTACTACTCGGCCCAGTACCATCATCACTAGTATCAGCACTAACTTCTAAATATTCTAAAATTTGTAAACCTGTACCAGGTTCAACATTTTGAATTTCTGAACTAAATGAATTACTTTGATAAATTGTTTCGTACCAGATATTATCTCCTACTTGCCATAAACTGTTACATCTTGCTGTTGGAAAATTTTCAAAAACTAAATTATTTAAATTAGTTGAAAAACTACCATCAGATCCTGAATTTACTGAAGGATTGATAACACAAATTTGTGTGCCATTAAAAGGAGAATTTACCTCCACAAAAAGGTTTATTTCTAACAGTTCAGTTTCATCAGGAAATGTAATCGTTCCAGTGATAGGTTTTGAAGTTGCGATTACAAAAAGAGATAATAGGATTACCGAGACAATACAAGTTAATACGAAAAAACTAATCTTATTTATCTTTTTAAATCTCATTTTTCTTGTTTTATTTTTTTTGATTACAGGATTGCTTTTTGTATCGCTTTTTGTTTTTATCATTGTTTTTTTCATGATTCATTTCCCCCTTAACCAAAACACTCTGAACATAATGTATGATTATATCCTGCATCTACAGTTACAACATAACCTGTCCCTAAACTCATAGTGAAATTATTTCCATCATTTAGACCGCGGACATGAGTTGTCAAATATTCACCAGAAGCATTAGACTTCTCTAAACGTGAAATTGTTGAATTCAAGTAAGCAGGAATCTCTTGTAAGAAGCTTTCAGCAGTGTAAGTATTATTGAAATCATAGATACCTACCCAGTTTGAAGCCAAAGTTCCGTACTGTGAAGAAAATGGCACATCATAACTTAAGTTGTAAGGTGTCATTGCAACAACACCAACAACAGTATGGTTAAATTCTGAATCTACAGTAAGTTGGTACCCTTCTGAAAATTCTAATGTGAAATTATTTCCATCGTTCAAACCGCGGACATGAGTCGTCAAATATTCGCCGGAAGTGTTAGATTTTTCCAATTTAGATAGAGTTGGATTTAACGAAGCAGGTATCTCCTGTAAAAAGTCTTCAGCAGAATAACTCGCGTTAAGATATAACACAATCCTATTAGATGATAAAGTTCCGTAAGTTGTTGAATTAGGTGTAGTATAATAATAAGTAAATTTGCCGACTGGCCTATCACTGGTCAAAGTTTCATTTCCCGAAACTGTCGCACTCACAGTATAATATCTTCTTTGCACATCTGAAGCATTAGTATCAGTCCAATTTAAATCAGAAAGTCCTGTGACTGATGAAACATCACCAGGAACACTGCTTACATTTAAATTCATGATTGATGAAATGTTGGAAGAATGATAAATTGTGTAAGAAGAAGCTCCAGACACACTAGTCCAATTAAGATTAACACTTTCATTATCAACATTTAAACTACCTGTAAAGTTTAATGGGCCGACAGTAGGATTAAGAACATTTAAAGTGAAAATTGTTGAATTTGCAGGGAAGCCACTTTTACTACAATAAACATAAACGTTGTATGAACCTTGCTCTCCACTTTGTGGAGTGAAATTTATTAGTCCAGTAGAGCTATTGATATTAAATGAAGCTAAAGCAGGAATACTAACATGATAAAAAGTTAACGCTTCACCACAATCTGAATTACATTGTGTTTGGTAGGTGAATTGTTCATCAACCCTTGCTGTCTGGGTAGAGATTGGTTGAACAATTGGGCCCATGATAGTACATGAAACAGTAAGCAAAAATGATTCTGAATCTTCTGTATAACCTATTTTGTCGCAGTAAACATATGTTGAATAAGTCCCTTCTTCTCCAACTTGAGGAGTAAAATTCATCTCCCCTGTTGATGAATTTATATCAAAGGAAGATAAAGGAGGAATTGTTAAACCATAAAAAGTGCGTGGCTCACCGCAATCTGAAGTACAATTGATAGCATAATAGAATTCTTGGTTGACTGAAGCGTTCTGGTTAGGGATTGCTGTAATGTTTGGAGCACCAACTATACACATTAACATTTGACCACTTGTTACTTTACCAGTTATTGTTAACATAGTAAACGTTTGAACAAAACTTGCTAAAAGTAATATAATTGTTAAAGTAAAAACTATTTTATGGGAATAATTATTAGATTTATTGCTAGAATTATTAATTGGTTTCTTTACAAGTTTATTATTAGAACTATTACTTAACTTATTAATTAATTTTTTTCTAGATTTATTATTTGACATAATATTAGTTTTACTACCTGGTTGGTTTATATATTTTTTACTAGACTTACTACTTAATTTATTATTGGATTTATTATTAGGTTTAATTCTAGACTTGTTATTGTTCTTGGAATTATTACTATTAACACCACTTTTCATATTAGTTTGAGGCTTTGCTTTACTCGAAGCTAATCTATTTTTCCTCCCCTCTATTTTTTGTTTAGACATCTTTCCTCCTTAATTTTACTAAAGCGAAAATTATTACTATTATAACAATCGTTAACAAAGATATTACTAAGACCAAGATTGTATCTATAATATTCAGACCTTCCTTAATATGATTCTGACCATCTGCTACAGTTAAGGAAGTCAAACCAGTTAATTCTTCTTCGCTATCTAATAACTTCACTTCAAACTCTTTCTGGTCCATCTTGTAAATGTTCCAGAAATTTACAATTAAACTGAAAACATAGTCTCCTTTTTCTTGATTAGTAACATCGAGGTAATTTTTAATTAAATCTCTTTGTGAAGCTGAAATGTCAATTGATTCTGTCCTAAACTCATCCACAACTTCAAATTCTCCGTTCTCAAGTTTTTTCTTGATTACTATATCCACAAAAACATTTTCAATTTCTTGATTCCATTTATTTAACAGTTCAATAGTATAAGGATTGATAACTCCAGCAATGAAATATTTGTTAAAATAAGTTATATCTATTTCTGGCTGACCATGAACTAAATTCTTAACAACTTCTAAAGTATTATCATCATATTCTACTTTTGCCACTACTTCAAATTCTCCAATACCAAGAGAACTCTTTTCTAATTCTACACCAAGCAGTTCATTACTTCCTTTAGCTAAAAATATTTTTTCAGACTCTAAAGTTTTTAAAACTGTTTTCTGATCATTAACATAATAAGTTACCTTAACTTCATTAAGATCATCATTACCTAGATTTTCCAATTCAGCGATTAATCTTAAGTTATTATCATCTTCATAAAAGTTAAGTTTAGCTGTTAAGTATTTATTAGGATATTCTCCAATGATAATTATTTTATGCTTAAGGATCAGTTTAGAATATATCCCCCCATCTGAACTGTCTCCAAATTCTTCTTCAACAACAATTGTTGCCGTAGATTCGCCTAGTGGAACTTCATCCGGTAAATTTACATCAAACTTAATCTGTTGAGAATTTTCATCCTCTCTGAAAGTAAATTCATTAACATCTAATTGTATATACTCCGCCATTTCTCCAGTGACATAAACTTTCAGTTTCATTTCTTGATTATCGTTATTAACTACCCAAAAATTTCCTGAATATTCCTGAACATCGTTTGAATTAACTGTGGTTTTTGCCGGTCTGATACCTAGAGCAAAAACTAGTTGTGAAATAATTAAAAGTGCAAGGATGTAAATTATTATTTTTTTGTTCATTTGGTCTTTTTTGTTTTTTTTACTTCTTTTAATCAACCTCAAAAGTTATTGTTGAATTTTTAGCTCCTGCCAGTTCATCGTTTGGTACTTCTAGTAATAATCCTGCTAAAAAGTCGTTCTTGGTACCGTGCCAGTCAAGGTTGATCACTGCAGTTTGAGCACTGGTATTGGTCATGTTTGTCCAGTTCATAAGAGAAGCACTAGTATCAAAAGCGCTAGTTTCGTTTGCTTCAATTCTGAATTGATAATTATCTGAAGGGTAAGATACTGAAGTGAAAAAAGAAGTTGCAGTAACAGTAACATTCATGAAAATATTACCTTGGTTCTCTGCCCAGAAAGGTAACGGATCACTGCCAGTAGTGTTTACTATTTCGCCATTACTTGCATTTCCGAAGTTGATAGTATCTCTCAACAATGAAATTGCAATGTAAGAGTCTAAAGTGAAATTAAATGTTGAAGAATAAGCACCATATTCTGTTCCGTCATGAGCTCTAACTTTCCAATAATAAGTAGTATCTACGTCAAGTTCTGAAGGTACTAAGTAACTGGTATTTACATCGTTAGTTTCGTTTATTCCAGTGATGTTAACTTCAGGTAAATTGAAAGCTGAATTATCATCCAAGATGAAATGGTAAGTTAAATTCTCGTTATCATCGTCCTGTGAATTGTTCCAGATTAAAGTTGGAGTACGGTTAGTGGTACTGTTGCCGTCAGGTAAATAGATTAAGGTTGGAGCTGTTGGTGCAGTGTTTTCTATGGTTAAAGAATTGCTCCAAACCGTAGTACCATCTTCAGTACCATCATTTGGTGTTATTGTTACGTTCCAGACTTCTCCTTTGTTGGTTTCTTGTGAGACAATTAAATCTGTTCTGTTTTGGTATAAGGCAAGGATTTGTTCTGGTGAAAGGCTTGTGTTAAATAACAAAACATCATCAATCGTACCATTAAACGCGTATCCTTCTATTGGGAAACCCCCTATAAATAAATCTTCATCGATTGACCTTGTTTCTTGATCAGTAGTTATTATAGCATTATCTAATATTCCATTAATATAAAGATTAATATCATCTTCCCCTTCCCCTTCGACAGTACAAGTTATATGCATAAATGATCCAAAGTTAGAACTAATATCAGATGAAATTACAATGTTTTGATTTGTTGTAATAGAAGTATTATCATATAGACAAATTGCTCTATAATCTCCTCCCCCAAAATCATATAATGCTAGTCCATAATGTTCTGCTTTATAAACAATCGCGGGCATTCCAACACCAACACTAGCATAAGCCTTAACCCAGGTTGAAATCGTAAACGTATGATTTAGCATATCTAACTCATCGTCATCATTTATTACTATGTAATCATCTACACCATTAAATTCATAAGCGCCAAAATTGTCATAACCACTTGTTGAATTCCAAGCTGCATTATACAAAGTACCATTGTTGCTGTAAGGGGAGTAATCTTTTGCCCCATTTGGCACTCCTGTTGCATTACCATCTAAGGAACCACCTTCAAAAGGCAAGTTCAAGACAGTCAAAGAAGTGCCGTTCTTGTACCAGTTGTAAATGTTTTTCACTTGATCATTATCAAGATCTGAGGTTGAAATGTTATATACTGTTAAATTTTCGGTACTTAAATTTGTTCCAAAAGTTGAATTCAATGTAGGAGTTGAATGTGTTGGAGGTGAATTCATAATTGTTATACTAGCATTATCACTCCATTCACTCCAATCTTTTCCATCATAAACTCTTACTGAGAATTTCCACACCTCATCTTTACTTACGTTATCAGCTCCAATAATTGTACTATTAGTAAAAGTGGTATTTAATATATCATTCACCCACCATCTAGTTTCATTACCTTGTTCAAGATCAGAATCAGCATCATTAAAAGTCCATGCTCCCGTTAGGGTCCCATTAGAATAATTAAAATTTGAACTTGAAGTAATATTAACATTAGTAACTGTGGGTACAGTATTCCCCAATAATATAGTCAAACTATTACTCCACAAAGTTGTTCCGTCTTCATAACCATCATTTGGAGTTACTGTTACATTGTAAGTTTCTCCAAAATTAGTTTCTTCAGAATGTATCAGATCAGTTCTATTATTATACAAAGCTAAGATTTGCTCATCTGACAAACTCATATTCCAAATCTGGACATCCCCAATATAACCTTGAGATGATCCCGCACCATAAGCACCAATCCAAACAGGAACATCTAAATTCTCCATAGCTATATAACTACCAGAATTATTTTCAAAATTATTATCATCAACTCTTTGCCCATCAATATATAATTTAAAACTATCACTAGTCCCACTTCCATTGTATGTTGCAGTAACATGTATCCATCTATCTTCATAAGAATCTAAAGTATGATTATATTCTCTACCAATATAACAATCATCAACACTTTCATCAGCAGCAAGTATAGTCAGTTTCTTAGTTCCTTGTACAAAAAACAAATATTCTAAATTAGTATTAAGGACTCCTTTGTCTGCAATATAAAAACCTTGACTACTCATCATATAAATCCAAGAACTAACACTAAATGCTCTATCACTAGAACCATCACCAAAACTCAAACTATCATCATCATCCACACTTATACGATCAATTTCACCATCAGCCAAGAAACTAAAATAATAAAAACTCTGTTCATTAGGAGTTAGTTTCCTGTACCAAGAAGCATTTACAACAGTCCCATTATTCCCCAAACTAGAATAATCTTTTGCTCCATTTGCAACACCAGAAGAAGTTCCATTTACACTACCTCCCTCAAAAGGCATATTCAAAACAGTTAATGACGTTCCATTTTTGTACCAGTTATATATATTCTTGACACTATCTCCGTCAGCATCAAATGTGCTGACATTATAAACTGTTAAATTTTCGCTGGTTAAATTTGTTCCAAAAGTCGAATTTAATATAGGTGTGCCTTGAGTAGGTGGACTATTAAATAGAGTTATATCATCTGTGGTATTCAATGGTTCGTATCCAGTTGCATTATAACAACTTACATTCCACTGATACTGACCTGCTGCTGAAAAACTTTTATTATATTCCCACAATTTTTTTGTAATGTTAAATATCATATTGAATGGTCCTGTTGGAGTTACATTGAATGTAATATTGCAAATTGCACCAGTGGTGTCATTTATTTGTAATCCAGAAGTTATGTTTGTGTAATTTGCATAGAAGTTTATTTGTGAATTTAAGTATACTCCTTGATCACCATACGGCATACCAGTGTCATTCTGATCCCAAATAGTTAAATTGCTATTTGCACTAGCACTATAATTAGTAAAGTGTGAAACATTGAATGTTAAGTTTTTTCCGATATAACTTAATATTACACAATCTGTACAGATATCTCCATCTTCACGAACAACAGGTGTTGCATTAAATGGTAAGTTGTATAAGGTAATATTAGTACTTGAATTTAAAGCTACAGGTAAATTAGCAGAGTCTACATAAACCCAACTACGTCCCATTCTTATATGAGTATTAAAATCTGCTCCTGAAACACCAAGATTATTATTCAACCATTTCATTAAACCATAAGTTATATCCTCTAAAACTGGTTGATTAACACTAGTTAAATCTGGTTCTGCTGTAAAATCTGTTGTTTTCCCATCAAAATTAGAACTATTTGGTAATACACCATTTTGAACAATGGTTAAAGAATTACTCCAAGCAGTAGTACCATCTTCAGTACCGTCGTTTGGTGTTACTGTTGCGTTCCAAACATTTCCAAGATTTATTTCTTGAGATACAATTAAGTCAGTTCTGTTTTGGTATAATGCAAGGATTTGCTGAGCAGTTAGAGTTCTATTAAAAATCATAATATCATCTATCGAACCATTAAAAAATCTTGTAGAAGTATCGCCCCATCCTGCCCTAACGGGTTGTGTAGTTGTTTGCCAAGTTCCAGAAAATTCTGTAGTTTCTTTAAGAATTCCATTTACATAAATACTAACATTACTTGAAGAGTCCATTGTACCAACAATATGATACCAAATTCCATCCTTTACAATAACTCCAGAATCAACTTCTATATCAGCAGTATCATTTCTTACAGCAAAATCTAATCTTGAACCTGCTCCGGCCCTAAACTCCCAACTCACTTGTTTTCCTTTAGTAACATACTTTGTTAGAGCACTAGGATCATTAGGATTATCTGATTTTACCCAAAACGAGATAGTTATTTGTTCGCTCAAGTTTAAAGAATTATCATTTCCAAAGTCTACTTGATCATCAATTCCATCAAACTGATAAGCGCCATTCCCATCATAACCCCCAGTAGAATTCCATTGAGGACCAGTGTTAGTTAAGTTAGCAACAACTGTACCATTATTGCTATAAGGAGAATAATCTTTTGTTGTACCATTACTTGGACTAGTATCTCCAGAGGTACTTCCACCTTCAAATGGCATGTTTAAGACTGTTAATGAGTTCCCGTTCATGTACCAATTGAAAATGTTCTTGACATTATCACTATCAGCGTCTGCTGTTGAGACATTGTAAACTGTTAAGTTATCTGTCGTGTAATTGTTTCCAGAAGTCGAATTTAATATTGGTGTACCTTGTGTAGGTGCAGTATTTTCTATAGTTAAACTATTGCTCCAGACAGTAGCACCATCTTCAGTACCATCATTTGGTGTGATTGTTGCGTTCCAGACTTCTCTAACATTTGTTTCCTGAGATACAATTAAATCAGTTCTGTTTTGGTATAATGCAAGGACTTGTTCTGCAGTTAATGAGATATTATAAATTTTAACTTCGTCAATTGTACCATTAATATTCTGAGTTGGGTCTAACCCCATACC
>JBDRMB010000039.1:0-103430 GCA_043812455.1 archaeon
GCCACAACCAGAGATGTAAAATTCAAGATTGTTGCTTCCAGCAAACTTAAGGCGATAGTTGTTGTTTTTATGGATAAGTCCGTCCCAGTTAGCAATACCTGTTCTTTTTATCCATAACTCAATAGTCACATTTTCATTATCAATGTCTAGACTTGAATCATCACTTACATTGAAGTAAGTGCCAGGATAGTAAAAAGTACCGGCAAACTTGCCGCTATTTTCATAGAATGTTGGACAAGATCCATTATAACAAGTTGCATTATTTCCATTGCCACTAAAATCATAGAGATAAGTTTCATTCTCTCCATATTCAGATTTATTATCAAAGTGCATCAGCAAGAGGGTATTTGCATCTGGTTGAAGTGGTAAAGTGGTGATGTTGTAAGTTAAAGTACTACCATTAGCAACACTACTATTTTGATAAACTAATCCATGAGCTGAAGATATTGAAGATGAATTTCCGGCAAAGAATTTAACAGTCATATTATCTCCTTGCGGATCTGTTACTGTAGCGTTTAATGTTATGTTAAAGATATTGATTATGAAATTAGTGTTGTTTTCGGGAGCGTTAAGAGTAATGTTTATCTGTGGTTGTGCAATAGTCGAAAGACTCAAACTAACAACTGTGCTATTCGTTTGTGTTAAATTGACTGTTGTTGAATTGTCATCATAACCTGCTAATGTTGCATTTACTGAATGAGGGGTTGAATAAACAGTTGTAGATGCATTCTGCCAATATTCAGTTATTGCTTGCCATCCTGTTAATCCATTGGAATCTGTTAAACCATTAAACTCAACATTACTATTAACATCATAAATTGTAACATTAGCATTCTCTAATTGAGATGTAGAATTACTAACATTAGTATTTACATACCATTTAACCGTTATATTGGATGTAGAACTTATAGTAAGACTAGATGGAACTGTAGTGTTTATTAAAATAGGATCGCTACTACCACTGACATACATATTTCCTTCTATAATATCATTTATCATAGTATTATTTATTGCTGTATCAGCAAATAATACTGTATATAAGCCTCCTGAACAAGTACCAGAATAATTATTATTATGCATAATATTATGGTCTCCTGAAGTCATATCAAGCGCGTAACATCTAAGACCAGTTGTAACTCTAATATTATTATAAGATAAAGTATTATATGATCCTGAATAAATGCCTTTTTTATCTTGTCCATAAGCATCAAGATTATTATATGAAATATTATTATAATTACCAGAAGTTCCAAGAGTAATTAAAGTAGTGGCTGTGCTAACTGAAATGTTAAGATTGTTATATAAGATATTACCATTATCAACATCTCCAAAATAAATATGGTTAGTTTTAGCACTAATATTGTTATATGTTATGTTAATACCTTGACCACAATATCGAACGTATATACCACTACCTTGATAGTTGTTGAAATTGTTTCCGGTAATGAGAGAATCATTACATAATGTACTACTATAAACATTATAACCAGAAGCGTTACCAAAAGAATTATTTTGAATGATATTATTCTGTCCATTACTTAAATCCATACCGTAAACAAAATTATTAATGCCACCAAAATTCTTTATTGTAACATTATCAAATCCACCTGCATTATCAATAGCAGTTCCAGAACCATTACTTGTTATTGTATAACCTGCCCCATCTATAATTATATTTGATGCATTAATAATAAAGCAAGTTCCTGTTGTTGTGATGTTATTTGTTAATGTTTTATGATCATTAATATAACCACAACTATCAGAAGGTATATTTATCTTAAATTGTCTTGTTTCTGATTGTGTTTCATTAGCTCCATCAGATGCATTTACATTCCAATAATATGTTCCATTCTTTAATCTATAATGGTCTAATATTTCTGCTGCAGTAAGTACTTTATTGTATACTGCTACTTCATCAATTGAACCATTAAATGCATCCCAATATAGATTTGAAGGACTTATTCCTACGATCCATGGCCTGCCGTCTCCTTGTCTAGGTCCGGTGTGTGTTACATTGTCTCTCTCTATTCCATCAACATACATTCTTAAAGTTTGATTATCAAATGTTGCTGCAAGATGGTGCCATGAACCTGTAGCTGTTCCACCTGGTAGAGCATAATATGAAGTGTTTGTAGTGTTTGTTCCATTACCGATAAAAGCTTTAACACTTCCCCAATTATACAATATATGTAAATATCCTTGATGTGCGAATGTTCCATATCTTCCTGCCATTATAGAATATTGAGGAATAGCATTCGAATTGAACCAAAACTCTACAGTTCTATTATCACTATTAAACTCTGCGCTATGAGGTACACTTATATAACCTCCTCCAATAACTCCACTAAAATTAAATGCTCCTGCAAATTTGCCGCTGTCAGTAGGTATTGCATAACTTATATTTACAACAGTTCCATTATTTCCATTCCCACTAAAGTCATAAACTTTTGTATCATTTTCACCATACTCAGACCTATTATCTAAGTGCAATAGTAATAGTGTAGAACTATCTGGTTGTAAGACGGGAGATGTCCAATTGTAAGTTACATCGGTATTATTAGCTACATTACAATTTTTGTATAATAATGATTCTGCTGATGGTATTGTTGAATTATCACCAAATATCTCTACACATAATGTGGCATTATCTGGATCTGTTACAGTTGCATTTAAGATTACTGAAACGTTTGTGTCTGAGAATGAATAATTAGTATCATTCTGTGGAGCATTTAGTGTTATATCTGGAACCCCTCCTTCTCCTCCACCTGTTCCAGTTATATTTGTAACTAAATAATACAATTCTCCATCATATGATACTTCACTTACAGTCATTCCGTTTCTTGTTTGGCCATTAGCTATTGTTACTTTGTTTGCACAATTTATTGTCACTTCTGACAAGCTTGTAGCTGAAGGACATACATAAATCTGGCCACTATCACTTATTCTTGGAATCAATAATGATCTGTTAACTATTTGTGAAATTCCTGAAGTATTATGTAATACAGATTTTGCAGTTGTTCTATTTGTATCGATTACTGCTCCTGTAAAGTCTACATCTGATGTAAAGTTGATTATTAAAAGACCGGAATAATTACCAAATGTCTCATTTACACCTACAAGAACTTCAACTAATCCTGTCTGGCCTGTTGTAGTAACATACTGTGAACTATTATCTGATCTTACAAATCTTGTATCTGTTGGTGGATTTGTGACAACATAAGTCGGACTTGCTGAAAGTACTAAATAAACTGTTGTACTGTTTGTTTGTGATAAGTTAACTGTTGTTGAATTGTCTTCATAACTTGTTAATGAAGCATTAACTGAATTTGGAGTGTAATGAATTGTTTCTGAACTATTTCTCCAATACTCTGTAATTATCTGATTTCCTGTTAAACCATTTGAATCTGTTAGTCCATTGAAGACAATATTACTATTAACATCATAAATTGTTACATTTGCATTTTGTAGTGCTGATCCTGAAGTATCTGTTATATTAGTATCAACATACCACTGAACTGTTGCATTACCACCTGTTACAGATATTCCTTTATCAAAAGTTGCATTTAGGATAGTAATTGAACCTAATGTAACAGCAACATCATATTGTGAAGCATCTAAAATACTAAATATATCATTTGTAGATGTTACATTAATACCTCCAGACGCAATTCCATCAGCATTATTATTAGTTGCTGTAATAGTGTTGTCATGAAGCGTTACATTCTCTGCACCATTAGTAATACTAATAACTTGATTATTAATAGATGTCTTAGTTATTGTATTATATCCGATATCAATATTGTCATCAACAGTTAAAGCAGGCAAACTTCCTGAGGTATTAATAATATTATTAGAGAAATTATAATTTATAGCGCTACCCATAACAACACAAGTAGTTACACCGCTGCCGCAAGTAAAATTATTGTATAATACATTAGTATCAACAAGCAGCCATTCAATCCAAGATCCTCTATCAACAGTGCCATAAATATTAATGGTATTATAAGTTATATTCATTCCTTCACTTCTTCTAGGCCACATTCCTGCTCCAGCATAGTTCTCAATAGTGTTTCTTGTTATTGTTGTATTATCATTAAATCCTACTGTACCCTCTATGGCCCAGCCACTACAATTATAAATAGAATTATTCTGGATCAAAGAATTGTCACTACTTTCCATATAAATACCTTTGGAGAAATTATTAATTCCGCCAAAGTTCCTTATAGTTACATTATTGAATCCACTTAAATTTATACCATTACTGCTATTACTGCCTGTTATCCAATAACCTGCTCCATCTAAAACAATATTTGATGCATTTATTATAAAGCAAGTTCCTGTTGTGGTTAAGTTTTGTGTTAATGTTGTATGATCATTAATATAACCACAACTAACTGCAGGTGGAGCTGCTGCTGCTGAATTAATAGTAAACATTCTTGTTTCTGATTGTGTTTCATTTGTTCCATCTGATGCATTTACATTCCAATAATATGTATCATTTCTTAATCTGTATAAGTCTAGGATTTCTTCTGCTGATAATGATCTGTTCCAGATTACGACTTCGTCAATAGTGCCATTAAAATACTGATTGTCTGGTATGCTTCCAGAACCTGCATCAGTCCCGATATCTAAAGAATTGCTATATGAATATTGGAGTGGATAAGTAGCACCTGCATCATTAGTTGCATTTAAAATACCATCTATATAAAATTTAGTATATCTTCCATCATAGGTTCCTGTAAACAAATGCCATCCTGAAGGGAAGTTATTTACTTCAACTTGCATGCCTGGGCTATACGCATTATTCCTGCGAGTATACCATGCAATAGTTGGTAAAGGATTAAAACTAAGCTGGTATGAGCTTATCCCGTAACCGCCTAATGCCAACTTTGAAACTATGCTTTCATAATTAGCACCAGTAGATGTTATTGTGCTCCAATCATCTCTATGCACCCAGGTAGATACGGTTATTTGTCCTGTTGGTGCAAGAGATGCAGAGTAAGGTACATCAACATAATCATTAACACCATTAAATGTTAGGGCATCTCCTAATTTTCCTGAGGTAAAATTAGCTGCAGTAGCATGGATAGTTCCATTATTGCCGTTGCTGCTGAAGTCATAAACTTTTGTATCATTTTCACCGTATTCACTTCTATTATCAAAGTGCATACTTAAAACCAATCCAGTTGTATTTGCATAGCTTGAAGTTATTACAGGAGATGTCCAATTGTAAATTATATCCGTGTTATTTGCGACATTACATTGTTTGTATAATAATGATTCTGCTGATGGTATTGTTGAATTATCACCAAAGATCTCTACACATAATGTATCATTATCTAAATCAGTTACAGTTGCATTTAATATAACTGAGACATTTGTATCTGAGAATGAATAATTAGTGTCATTCTGTGGTGCATTCAAAGTTATGTTTGGTGGGTTGTTTGCAGTTGGAGCTGCTACAGGATTAACAGTAAACTCTCTTGTTGCTGATTGTGTTTCATTTTCATCATCAGTTGCATTAACATTCCAATAATATGTGTCATTTCTTAAGCGATATAAATCCATTACTTCTGTTGCAGATAAACTTCTATTGTAAATCACCACTTCATCTATTGTTCCATTGAAGTAACCATGTCCATCTGCATCATTGGATCCTATATACCACCGGTCTCCTCCCGTCCATAATGTTCCTATTGTCTCAGCAGTTCCTTCTTCTACTCCATTGACATATAATTTTGTTCCATTTGGTTCACTATTATTAGCTACTGCAACAATATGATACCATGTATCTGCCTGTACAGTTGTGGATCCTGTCACATAATAAGGAGATGCACTTGCAAAAGTATAATGCTGGAATACTGGCCCATCCGTTATTCTTATTTCGTGTGAGAAAGAAATGCCAGGTCCAATACTATCAGTCCTTAGAACAATGCTATGTTTATTTGTATCATCTGGCTTGACCCAAGCTGCAATAGTATATTGTGTTGGATCATGAGAATCCATTACAACAAAGTGATCATCTGTTCCATCAAATTCAAATCCTCCTGCAAACTTTCCCGCAGTTTCATTAAATGTTGAACAATTTGCTCCAGAACAAGTTCCATTATTTCCATTGCCGCTAAAGTCATAGACTAAATTATCATTTTCTCCATATTCAGATCTATTATCCATATGTAATAATACTCTTGTATCTGCACCAGGTGTAACAGGAAGAGAGGTTATATTGTAAGTTATTTCTGTTCCATTTGCAACATTTTCTTCATAATAAATCAAACCATGTGCATCTGAGATAGAGGTTGAATTTCCTGCAAAAAATTCAACTGTCATATTATCATTATCCAAATCAGTTACAGTTGCATTCAATATAACTGAAACATTTGTATCACTAAATGAATAATTAGTTCCATTATCAGGTGCATTTAGTGTTATATTTGGCGGGTTGTTAGCTGCAGTAGCCTGTGTTGTATAATTACTAAATGAACTTACATCAGCTGTTAATACTCCTCCTGCATAAGAAGTTATATTACAAAGGCTTGGATTATTATCACATCTTGATCCTGCTTTTAATAGGTATGGTTGAGAAGCATAACCTAATCCATAGAATTTAATCTCAGCAGAACCATTCAAGTTCAAAGCATTAGCATCATCAACTAATCCAATAGTATTGTTTTGCAAGATAATAATAACATTTCTAGTCAAATTGATTGCTGTTGTTAAGTTTGTCATATTCCAATTGATCTGGCCAAAGGAATTATTGTAAATCAAGGAATTATAACTGCTTGAATTAGATAGGTCTAAGATTTCATCATTTTCAATATTAGTAACATTATTGTTAATCAAAGAATTACCATTAATACCTGCCAAGTTAAGATAAATTCCATTTCCATTGTTGTAAATTGTGTTGTCTTGTATTGTATTAGATGAAGATTCAACGTTTATTGCTACATCTGTACCACCAGAATGGCTGTAAATAAGGTTATTGATGATCGTATTAGAACCATCACCTACAAGATTAATACCATCATCAGTATTTGAATAAATTGTATTTTGAGATATAGTTGTATTAGAAGCACCAACATCAATCTGAATGCCATCATCAGTATTGCTAAATATTGAATTCGAATTAATATTATTCCCATTTGCAGGAGAATTTATCCAAATTCCATCACCATTATCATGAACATAATTATTTTCTATTCTATTTAAATCTCCGTCAACACGTATTCCATCATTAACATTATTAGACATATTGTTAAATGTTATATTATTACCATAAACCAAATTGTTCAAAAATATTCCGGCATCACTTCCATTTATTATTGTGTTATTATTAATTACATTATTATTGCTAGAACTGACAAGATAAACCCCATTAGTAATTGAATTTTTTATAGTATTGTTCTCAATTTCAGAATTGATCATCCCAGAAGCAAAAATACCATAACTAAAATTATCTATTCCTGCAAAGTTTCGAATAGTTATATTATCAAATCCTCCGCTGTTATTAATACCATACCCGCTTGTATTACCACCAATTGTAAATCCTGCTCCATCTATTATAATATTTGAAGCATTTATAATAAAGCAAGTTCCTGTTGTTGTAATATTAGATGTTAAAGTTTTGTGTGCATTAATGTAACCGCAAGTATCTCCTGCAGTAGTTGCTGATAACACTAAGTTAAGTGTTGTGCTATTTGTTTGTGTTAAATTGACTGTTGTTGAATTGTCATCATAACCTGCTAATGTTGCATTAACTGAATGTGGTGTTGAGTAAACAGTTGTAGAAGCATTCTGCCAATACTCAGTCATAATTTGATTGCCAGTTAAACCATTACTACCAGTCAATCCGTTAAAGACTTCTAAACTAGAAACATTATAGATGGTTACATTTGCTCCATTCAATCCGCTTCCAGTTGAATTAGTAACATTAGTATTAACATACCATTGTTTATAGAACTGTGAAGTATCAATAATATTAAACCCTTCATCTTCAGTTTCATTGATAGAATAAACAATACACCCTCCAGATAATTCATAATCATTTTCAACAGCAATGTTGAATATATTATTGATAAATGTATGATTAGTGCCACCTTGGCAGTCAACACCGTCTTCACTACCTAATGTAGTAATTTGATTATTTATGAATGTATTATTATCCGAGTCAGAATTTACATGTATTGGTACCCTCTGATTTTCAGTAGTTATGAATGTGTTTCCAATTACATAATTATTAGGATTATGTAAATCCAATATTGGTCTTGATGAAGTAATGTTATTATATGATATTTCAGAATTCTGTATAGCACCTGACATGTATATTGTACCTATACTTGCACTGGTTGTTGTAGTAATATTATTATGGCTTATTGTAAAATTAGTAGATCCTGCACTTACGATTGCATAGATTATTGATTCACCCCCATCTGTTGACATATTGTTATAAGAAATATTAATATTAGTATTCATTTGTTCCATGTATACAGCATCTGCACCATCATTATGGAATTGATTACTTAATATTTTTATATCATTATTTCCTCCACTGTGGGTTACTATTGCCCCTTGCCATTCTCCTGGAAAATAATAGAATGAGTTATTGGTTATTAATACATCATCGTTGTTTTCTAAGAATATCCCCCTTTGGAAATTGCTAATATTTCCAAAGTTTTTGATAGTTACATTATCAAAACCACCAGTCAAATCAATAGCATTACCACTATTATCGCCACCAATTGCATAACCTGCACCGTTTATTATTATATTTGAAGCATTGATAGTGAAACAAGTGCCTGATGTAGTTATATCTGAAGTTAAGGTTTTGTTTTCATTTAAAGTTCCACAAGTGTCTGTTGCAGTTTCAGATAAACTCAAACTAACAGTTGTACTATTTGTTTGAGACAGATTAACTAAAGTTGAGTTTTCATCATAACCAGCCAAAGTTACATTAACTGAATGTGGAGTGTAATATGTTGTTGTTGTACTATTCTTGAAATATTCTGTAATTATTTGATTACCTGTTAAGCCATTTGAATCAGTTAGTCCATTGAAAATGGTATTACTGTTAATATCATAAATTGTTACATTAGATGCATTTAATGCAGAACCTGTTGTATTTGTTACATTTGTATTAACATACCATTGTACTGTTAAGTTTCCACCAACAATATTTGTAGTTGTATAAGTAGTGTTTATGTATGTCGCTGCACCAGAATTCATTTCTATGTCATCTTGGATATTATTTGTAAATGTAATATTGTTTAAATTATTACTTTGGAACAACATTTTTCCAAAAGGCAAATTATTCCCTATTAAAGAAATGTTATTACCACCATTAAAAACTATTGAAGATGTATGATCACTTCCAAAATCAGTATTGTTATTTATAGTACTATTTGTCAAACTAGTTTGTATGCCAAGGAAGGCCCTACTGCTACCAGTACCATAAAGGTTATTGTTAGTTAAAGTTAATGAATCTACTGCACTCAAGAAAACATGATAAGTGTTAATCATACTTATATTATTACTATCTATGATTACATTGTCTGCATCATTGCTTATTCCTCTACCTCCTGAAGCACTACGATTGATAATATTATTTGTTATATTAGTATAGACAGCATCAACGTCATTAAAGATTACATAAAATCCTTTACATTCCAAATAATTATTTTGTATTTTTGAATAGCTACTTGTAGTTCTTATTGCATAACTATTGTCATTAATTATTCTTGAATTGTTAATAACATTATTTGTTGAAACTCCTTTAAATCTTATTCCTTCAGTTCCAAGAGGCAAGGTCACATTGATATTATTTATGTCCCACCCTTCAACACTATCACCATAAACTCCTACTGAAAAATTAACAATATTAATATTTCTTATAGTAACATTATCAAACCCTAGTGAATCGGTGATTCCATTTCCACTATTATTACTGGTTATAGTATATCCCGCACCGTCAATTACAATGTTGGAAGCGTTTACAGTGAAACATGTTCCTGTTGTGGTTATGTTTGAGGTTAAAGTTTTGTTTTCGTTTAGTGTTCCACAACTATCCGCACCTTCTCCAACACTATAATTAGTAAAGTGAGTTACGTTAAACACATAAGTATCAGCATCAGTAATCTCAGTACAAATTGAAGAATCACAAGCAGCTCCGTTTCTGAACGGTGTCCGATTACTTAAACCTAAACTATCTGTATTATAGAAAGTTAATTCTGCTGTTGTATTGAATCCAACAGCATTATCTGAATCAACAGATATCAAATTATTACTAATTTGTATATCTAAACTTAAATTAGTTCCAGACTGAGAAATATTGGTGTCCAAGAACCTTATCTCCCCTTCTCCAGTATCTCTAAAGATTAATCCTGCTTCTGTAAAACCATAATTAGCAACAACTTGGTCCAATAACAATGCTCCTGTTGTTTCTTCTACAGATACTTCTTGATCACCAACTAAAGAGAAGGTATTCCCACTAATATTAACATTATTAGATCCGCCAACAACAACTATCCCTCTTGCATCATCTAAACCACTTAAATGAGTTAGACTATTGGAAAGTATGCTACAATCTGTTGATTCTCCACCAAGTGTAATTCCTTTTGCAGAGCTTCCATTCAATATCATAGTATTTGACTGGATAATACTATCTGTTGAATTATAAAGCTCAATACCCTGTGCATCAAATCCTGAAGTATTAATTATGTTTGATAAATAGATATTGTCAGATGATGGACTGCCAACAGATATTCCATCTGAAAGATTTTGTAATGTTGTAATATTGTTAAATGTAACATTTGTAAAGCTTAATCCATTGAAATTTATAGCTGAAGATGAGTAACCATAAGTATTCAGCACATTTGCAGTAATTAAATTATAATCGCCTATGCCAGAATAGATTGCATTGGTATTATTACCACTAATTTGTATTGTATTGCCCTGCACAGTAAGATAAGAGGAGGCAAGATCTATACCTGTAGAAGTGGGACCTGTTGTGTTTATATTATTAAACATGATAACACTTGAATTAGATCCTGAATCTGCATAAATTGCTGCAGAACTATTACCTGTTGTAGTAACATTATTGCCTGTTACATTGTTATTCAATCCATTAAGAGTAATTCCAGGACCATTATGTCCAGAGTGGGTAATATTATTATCAATTAAATAGGTATAATCTGCATCAGTATAAACATTAGCATTGTTGTCTACAGATGAGATCAAGGTATTATCAACTATCCTTGTATTGTTTGCATCACTTATAGTTAGTGTTAAGGAACCAGAGCCACTTACACTTATTGTATTTGATGAGATATTGGTATTGTCTAAATTATTTGTTGTAAAGACAATTCCATTCGCACTTGGACCTGTTGTAGTAATAGTATTTCCGCTGATTAAGGTATCATCAATATCATAATACATTAATATTCCATTAGAAGTGTTTCCACTTGTAGTAATAATATTGTTCTCAATAATATTTCCATCAGATAATTCATAAGCTAAAAGCATACCATATGGTGCTCCTGCAAATGGAAGAGGAGATAAATCCCCATAGGTTGTAATTGTATTAGATGAGAAATTATTGTTGGATGTATTTGAGAGTAATATTCCTGTTCCTTCTCCTGCATAACTGCCATCAATATAAGTAATAATTGTATTATTAAATACAGTTGCACCATCTGAAAGTTGTATTGCAATACCTGAACTAAAATTAATTATTCCTGCAAAATTCTTAATAACAGAATTATTTGAGGCTGATGATACGCCAAATCCGGTTCCATTACCTGTTATTGTATAACCTGCTCCATCAATTACAATATTTGAAGCGTTGATAATAAAGCAAGTTCCATTATAGGTTATATTTGCACTCAAAGTCTTATCACTATTTACAACACCACAAACACTTATATAAGGACTCTCGCCAACACTATAATTAGTAAAACCCGTTACGTTAAACACATAAGTATCAGCATCAGTAATCTCAGTACAAATACTTGAACCGCAAGCAGCACCATTTCTGAATGGAATCCTATCACTTAAACCTAAACTATCTGTATTGTAAAATGTCAAATCAGCAGTTGTATTAAATCCAGGAGCATTACTTGAATTAACAAATATATTATTGTTGCTTAATCTAATATCACTGCTTAGATTTGTTCCAACTTGTGTAATACTGGTATTAGTAAAGTTTATCTTAGCATTTCCATCGCTTTCTATAATTAAACCAGATATAGTAAATGAGTAATTTCCAGCAGTTTGATCTATAAAGCGTATGCCAGTAGAATTATCAATTTCTAAATCATAACTGCTAGAACTTGTAGTAATAGAATTTGAATCTAGTAAATTATTATCACAAAGATCTAGGAGACGAATTCCACTAGAACCACTGCCAGTAGTAGTAATTGTATTATTAGTTAGATTATTATTATCTCCAGCAAATACACAAGATGCAAAGTCAATTCCATAAGCATTATTGCCTATCGTAGTAATATTATTATCAAACATAGTATTGCCTGATGAACCAATAGTTATACCATTAGCACTATCCTGCCATGAAGTAATTGTATTTGAACTAAATACATGATTATTACATCCATTAAATGTTCTAACTCCATTTGAACTCCAATAGTTTAATGTAATTCTATTTGAAATCACATACGAATTTGAACTGGATTGGAACCTTACACCTGTCGCAACAGCATCTACAATGATTGTATTATCTGTGACATTGTTACCATTACAAGTATAAAAACCAATTCCATTATTATGGGATATGATCGTGTTATTAGTTATCAGATTATTTGTTGAACTAGCCCTAAATTCCATTCCTTCACCAGTAACATTTATAGAGTTGTTAATAATCAAAGAATCTTCCATTGTTCTTGCATGAATAAAATTATCAAAATTATTAACACCGGCAAAATTCTTTATTGTAATATTATCAAATCCATCTCCACTGTTGTTAAGATTATCAAAACCAAAACCAGAACCGTTACCTGTAATTGTATAACCTGCTCCATCAATTACAATATTAGAAGCATTGATTATGAAGCAAGTTCCATTTGTTGTTATATTTGAAGTTAAAGTCAAATCTGAATTAACATCGCCACAGGAAGTTCCATTAGCAGGAGCATCATGTATATAATCAAATTCTAATGAACTACCCCCCATTATCTTAAAGTCAAAGGTATCAGTTGGTTCAGCAACATTTTCTAAAGTGATGTATTTCCATTCACCTTCTGCTGAACCAACCACCCCCGATGAACCCAACATGGGAAATGTTGTGTTTAGATTATAAACTTCAAACCAAGTGTTAGATTGTTCAGGGTTTCTTACAAACACATCAATTACATTACCGTTAGTTAAATCAGTTTCATAAGTTACTCTGATAAATTCTTTTACGTTAATCGCTTCCGACCAAGTATCATCTTTAGTATTAACTTGATCATAAATGTCTGAAATATAGGTATAATTTTCATCAAGATGCTGAGCATTACTAATGTTAATTTCACCAAAACCAGGATCATCTGGAGTTAAAGTAAAAGTATAATCTTGCCCAGGAGTTAAACCGGTTTTGAACAAGACCCATTCCCCGTAACAACTTTGTTCAGCAAAGTCCCAATCTTTACATTTGTACAATTCAGTTCCTGTTGCAGTCACAGTTACAGTAGCATTAGTAAAATTAAACTGAGTTGGATCAATTGCATAAACCTTTACATAATCTGCAAATTCACCACTTTCCTCAACATCATCAATACTGATAAATTCAGACACATCAGAACCGATTTCAACATCGTGAATAACAATTGATTTAATATCATGATTTTTAGGTTTGATTGCAATGTTGTATCTTCCTTCTTTTATTTTCAACTTTTGAATAGAACTAATCCCTAAGCTTTTTGGTTTTCTGATTGTTTCGAAATTTTCTAGTATTCCAGTATCAACATTTTCAAATTCAAGATCATATTCAATTAATTCGTTTTTTGAGTTTTTAATTTCAGGACTAAATTCAAATTCTTTTTTAATATCTTTTTCAGTAAAATCTTCTAAAGTATACTTAATATTCGTTAATTCTAATTCTGCACTTTCTTCAATTTCAAATACTAATGCAAATTCAGTTGAATTTAATCCAGAGGGTAATAGACAACTTTCTAGGCATAAACCATTAAATTCAATCTCTCTTACGATAACACTAAGGGTTTCATTATTTTCTTCATCACTTTTTGGGCTTTCTATAGTTTCTTCTTCAGATGTTTCCTCACTCCGCTCTGATTGGTTCAAAGTATCATTGATGCTTAAAGAGGTAGAATTGAATTCTGCGGAAGCATTATTTTTTAACGAATCGTTAATGGATTCTCTCTCAAACGATTCAGGGATAGTTATATTCAATTCTGTTGAACCGTTTTCTTTAACCATATTTCCCGTAATAAGATTCTTATTTTTGGAAAGTTCATCAGTATCCATGATTAAATATCTTTGACCCCCTATAGTTTCCAAATAAACCTTAACTCTACCATCTCCTTTGTAATTACCATCGATTCTAACACTTTTTAAGTAAAATAAAGACGGATGATCCTGCAATATCCAAGCAATTTCCTGATTCGAATTCACTTTGAGGTTCATACCCTGTTCATATTGAATGAATTCTTCAGATGAAATAATTAAACCAGTTAAAGCTGGTTCAAATAAAATATGTCCTAAGAATAAAATGACTAGAACTAGTAAAACTAAAGGAAGGTATGTTCCAATTCCTAGTCTTTTAGTTTTTCTTCTCGCCACTATGTTTTTCCTTTCTTAAGATATTCTTTTTTGAGGTAATGCAATTTAGCCATACCAACCGGCCTTATCCGTAAGATATCGGCACCTTTCAATTCAGCTAAAGCTACAGCAACAGTATTTCTAGAAATTTTCAGGTAAGAGGCAATCTCTGTAACAGTTAATCCATCAGTGTTTTTTCTAAGAAAATCCTCTACTAACTGCCTTTTTGTCCGCTTCAAAGTACTACCAAACCTCTTTTCTCATTAATTAACCGGTAATTTTTACTAAATTATAGAGAAAAGGATTATTTTGCCCTTTATAAATATTTGGGCAATACTGATTAGTAGTATTGTTGAGTAGTATTGTTGAGTAGTATTGATAAGTATTATTGGTGAGCAATATTGCTCAATTTTAAACTAAAGGGGTATTGAACCCACCAAAATAAAATGTTAAAACTAAATCGTTGAATTTATATACTAGAAAAAAATAATTGTAGATATGGTTTTAGAATCAATCATAAGTTCTCTCCATGCAGAACGGAGACCAGAAGAGATGGTAATTTATGGATTTATGACTGCTACAATAGCTTTACTTCTTTCCATTTGGGTATTTCCAGCCTATGCAAGCTTTGCAATGGTAACATTCACAGTTATGGCAATCTTGCCTTTAATGATACATGTCATGAAACTAGAAAAGGAAAAACAAGAAAGTAAAAATTCCAAAGGATTGCTAGAACATAAGAGGGTTGTCCTTTTCTTCATATGTTTATTTATGGGTTTTACATTAGCTTTTGTATTTTGGTTTTTGTTACTTCCAACAGACTTATCAACTGACGTTTTCCGTTTACAAATGAATACTATCACAGATATCAATAGCCCAACTGGTTCAGCAATTTCACAAAGTCATACTTTTGGCAATATTTTTGTAAATAATCTTAGAGTTTTATCTTTGAGCATTTTATTTTCCTTCATATTTAGTTCTGGAGCAATCTTTATTTTGGTATGGAACGCTTCAGTTGTAGCTGTAGCAATGGGAAGTG
Organism: archaeon; assembly: GCA_043812455.1. Lineage (GTDB taxonomy): Archaea > Nanobdellota > Nanobdellia > Woesearchaeales > GW2011-AR9 > JABHQR01. The sequence goes on from JBDRMB010000039.1 coordinate 15,806, forward strand.
TGTTCAAAATGGTGGTTGCTGCTGGTGAAGCAAGTAGTGCAACTTATTTCTGGGCAGCCTCTTTTGCTGCATTGAGATATCTCGTGCATGGAATTCCTGAAGTTACTGCTTATTTTATTGGTGGATTGGCGGGAGGAATTATTTCATTCACCATACTTGATTACAAATTAGGGTTAAGTAAACTGTTTAAAAAATCTTATAGGCCTTTGAAAGATGCCACTTATTTAATAATTGGAGCATTGATATTACTAGTAATCTCAGCTTTAATTGAAGTTTTTATTACCCCTATTCTGATTCAATAGTATAAGAAATTGAGTTTAATTCAACTTGTGTATTTTCACTAAGCTGAAATATTAACTTATTGCTTTTATCATGGGCAAATTTAACATTAATAAAACAAGTTTCTGAACATTCGTTTCGAAATGCACCATATACTGTGAATTGATCTTCAGAAAGCTCGTAATCAACATAATCAAAAGGCTCACTTGGAACAACATTAATCTTAATTTTTTCGGGATCTGCTACTGCAAATCCAGTAATTAAATTTCCGTTCCTGCTTGTCTCTTGAATATTAGAATAAACCAATTTTTGGTTTCCCTCATAATCTTCAAATAGAATTCTTACTACCCCTTCACCTTTAATATTCCCACTAACTGATAAAGATCTAACTTTAAAATTGTCTTCTGTAGACAATTCATATTCCTGGCTATTGCTTATTATAAGATTAAAATCTTCTGTGATTACATCTGAAGAAACAAACCCCGTAATGAGATTTCCTTTAGCAAAGTTTGTATTATTGATTAGAAAAATGCCACCAAGAACAAAAATTAAACAAGCTACAATTAAGATTTCAACGTGGTGCGTCTTATTTTTTCTTTTTCGAGCGACCATTTTTTCTCTTACAACTTTCTTTTTAGGATGTTTAATAGTTGTCCTCCTTTTATATCTTTTGATTTTTGTAAATCTTTGGGTACTTTTCCTCGCCTTATATGCTGATTTTTTTCTTTTCTTTTTTTCTAGACACTTTATTCTTTTTAGCTTTAGATTTCTTTATTTGGTAAACAAATAATGAAATAATCATTGCCAGGAAAACAATTACTCCTAACACAATATTAATTATTGTTGAATTTACATTAATTAATTCTAAAACGTTGACTGGCGGCAAGAAAGTTATAAGCAATAAGGCCAAGATTACAACAATTACTGCCACATATAATGCCGCTATTAACCAAGAAATTTTCTTTGGCAACTTGGATTTTCTTAATGAGATTAAAGCAAGTAACAGTACTAATAGTAGTATTGTTGGGATCAATAATTCCGGATTTGGAAGACTTATTGGTGAAACTGTTGGTGAAAATGTTGCTGCGCCAGTTAGAGGAATATCTCCTTGTGATCCTTTTCCAACACTAGGAGTGTCAATTATTTCTTCACAAGTTTTACTTTCTACTGGTTTACTAAGATCCGTATCACAATGGTTAACAGTATTAGGTTTGAATTCAGTAGTTCCACAATTATTTATTTCTGTACATTCTCTAGTTGATTTGTCATCAATGCAATCATTCCAAGCAGTGCAAGCCCAATTTTCTTTACATTCCCCCCCAGTTTCGTTTTCAATGGTAGTGGTAGTTCTAGAACTACCGCCCCCTCGACCACCGCCAGTTTGACATGTTCCACAATCAGCAGTACAGGAAGAACACGATTCACCATTGTTACAAGAACCATCACCACAAAATAATCCTTCTTCAGCATAATATGTACTGAATCCTGTAACGCTGAAAGTAAGATTTCCTCCAGTGTAACTTAATTCAGTACAATCAACACACGTAGATCCATCTTTCAATATTGCTGGGTCTGTAAAGGAAAGATTGTAAAGTGTTAATATTGCAGGCTTGTTAAATTCAGGTAAGTCTTCTGAACTTATGCTAATTAAATTGTTTGAAATGTCTATATTGGAATCTAAATCTAGACTACTATTGATACTGATCGTTTCAGTAAAGTTAACTAACCCATAGTTGGAAACAGTTAAGATTAAGTTAGTTATACTGGAAAGATTTGCAGTATCAAAGTTAGTTCCACCAAATTCTGTTGAAATTATATAATCACAAGTTAAGTAAGTTCCATTACCTGCCGGTAAGGTGGCGTTCGTTCCACAAGCATTAGTATCGTTATACAAAGTTAAAAAAGTGTTATTTGCTAAACAATCTTCATCTATCTGAATCCAATGTTCAGCACAGCCAGCATCTGTTGTCTGAGTATTGTTAACCCAATTGGAATTAACATTACCATAATCATCTACTGTTCTAGTTGAAATTGTGTATGGCATACTTGAATTCAGATTGGTTGCATAATAATATTCATTTGAAGTATTTACAATATTATTTCTATTCAAGTACACTTCTACGTGACTGAAATCTGAATCTACCGGATTGTTCCAAATCCAATAAACATAGCTTATGCTCTTTTGTAATAATGCCAAACCATTGATTGTTGCTGGTGCCATTGTGTCTATTGTGAATGTTATGTTGGTTGTGTTAACATTTCCATAAGTATCGTTAGCCCAGGCATTGAGTGTATTGCTTCCTTCTGAAAAAGTTCTGTAAACTGGTGAAGTATAAGTTTCGTTAGCTGTGCCATTATAGAACCAGACGTTGCTTGCTCCAGATGTAGAAAGATTCATAAGTACAGATGAGTTCGTATACGTTATAGCTGTAGGACTAATAATTGTTATTCCTGGTGCACCATCATAATCGCAACTGAACGTTTCATTTGCAGGAGCATTGTCATCAGATCCTAAACCAGTCTGCGAGTAACAATTGTTGGTATCATTGTACCATTGAGTTAATTGATCTGAAGAATTACAACTGGTGTTTACAGCAATCCAGCTAGGAGAACAAAAGTCACAACTAGTGTAATTAAAATCCCAGTAAATATTGTTAACATCATTATTCCACAAGTCGCTAGGTAAGCCAGTGATTGTGTAACATGAATTGTAGTTTGCATCGTACTCAGTTAAACTACGATTTTCTAATTGAGTATCGTTTATTAGGCAGATACTTTGATCTTCCCAGTTAGACCAACTAGTGTTAGTTACACTGTAACTGCAGTAATCACAGGACTTAATGGTACCATTATCTACTGGTAAATCATTAGTTGTCCCACAGATGTTATTATCAGCATAGTATTTAGTTCTATTGTCAGAAATATTACAGGAAGTGTACTGGACTTCCCAGTTCTCAACACAAGAACCAATTGTTATATTGATTAAAGGATTATAGTAATCTGAATAAATATTACTACCTACTAAATCTATTGCTCTACATTGAAGATTAACATCAGACTGATCGGAAATATTTGAGATATCCCAGATATAACTATTTCCTTCAGTATGATTCCCAATATAAATCCAATAATATCCCTCACTAACCCCTTCACCGATTATTTGAACATTATCAATTAAACATTCAGTAAATTCATCAGTTGCACTAACTCCGGTCAAGTAACATCCAGCATCAAAAGAATAACTTCCGGAATTCAAATAAACAGAATATGATTCGCTTCCTGCTGTAGCTAAATTACTTCCACCATTCCCATCACCCAATATTTGTACTCCATTAATTATAGAATTATCACTAATATTTCTAAATTTAATCATACCATATTCATTAGATTCCATCTCCGAACTTATTATCAATCTGTAATCAAAACTTACTGTAACGTTTCCCGATTCAGTAATATCCACATTTCTCCCCCAACCACCAGAATAAGCACCATTAGCAGAATTAGGACTATCTAAATTCAAAGCAACTTCTAAACAATTGCTTCCACTAGGACAAGAATAACTATCTTTCCTACTAGAACTTAATCTAGTTCCAGTTTCTTGAACTGTATTTCCAGAGGTACCATATTTATTATCAGTATAACTGAAACTATCAGTATCAGATTCAAAACCAGCATTAAAGTATGTTGAATTTCCAGCCCCGGTTTGATAATAATAAGCATTTATTAGATAAGTGATAGTATCATTTTCAACATCAGTTGATCCAGAACATTGAATCTCAACATCACCAACAAAAGTGTTATTACAATTTCCACCATCACAAGTTATTGATGTTGGAACCGTAGGATTGTTTTGTGAAGTATAGTTTAATGTTAATCCAACATAATCATGAATTAAGTAAGTCTCATAATTATAACTCATTCCAGTTTCATTATGTTCAAAAGCAATCCTAACAATTCCAGATGAATCATTGTACCAATTTTGTTCAGGAAAAGAGTTAGTTCTTAAGATAGTTTGTTGAGTATCGTCCCAAGTACTAGTGATAGTATAAGAAGTAGAACTTAATTTATCCCATTGACCTGTTGACCAATCATAAATTCTGATATAAGAGGGTTGACAAGTCCCATGTCCATCACTACATTCAGCAGGATCACTTTTAGGTCCACAATAACCATCATCTCCAATAGCATAACCTTTCCATTCAAAAGTAAGTTGATCTAATTCTGTGACATTTAAAGCGCTAACATTAAAATCAAAATAGGTCATCCAATTGTTATTGTTAGGGGTGGTAGCATCTTTATAACCATTACAATAATAAGAAGAATCATCTGCCCAAGTATTGGTATAAGTTCCAGATGATAATTCATGCTTATTCCCTGAAACAATAAAAGTATAACTTCCAGCATCAGCAGTTCCCGTACTTGGAGAACCTTCTGCAAAACCGGGATCGTCAGGAGTTAAAGTGATATTATATTCTTGCCCTGGAATTATTTCCATTATTTCAACCCAACCACCAACATAGTCACAAATTTGTCCATCAGGTTCATCTGGATCAATAACACAATTCTCTTCTTTTATTTCACAAGTGCTAGTTGTAAAATTCCAAGTGGAGCATTTGAATAGTTTAGTACCTTTAGCTTCTTTTATAGTTACTGTAGCACTAGTAAAATTAAATTTAGTAGGGTCGATAGCATAGACTTCGATAAATTCTGTTAAGTTATTTTCAGATTCGTTGACGTTATCAATATCAATTAACTCACTAACGTTTGAATTTATAGAAACATCATTGATTAATATTTCTTTAATTGGATTATTTTCAGGATTGATTTTAATATCATAAACACCTTCTTTAATCTTAGTGTCAATAGATTTTTTTCCATTTCCTGGTTTTTGATTAGATTTAGATCTATCTTTTTTAGCAATTCCTAAACTTACTCCTTTCTTGATATCTGCTTTAGTTTGATATATAACTTGTTCAGTTCCACTATCAACAAATTCTAAAGTTACATTAACTGCATCGCCCTTAGAGTCTTTAACATCAACATTAAAATCGAATTCTTTCTGGACACCAAATGAAACTACTTCAGTATGATCCCCAACATAAATTCTAAAGTATTCATTATTCCAATTAGGTACAATCAAAGTAACATTTTCTCCAGCCACCGATTCATCTTGTGATAATTCATATTCAGCTAAATTTCCTTCAATTCTTATTGGAAGAACTATCTCTGAATCGTGGTGGAAAATTACAGTTAATGTTTGATTTTCAAATACTACAGAATCAATGATAGCATCATAAAGAGGATCTTCTTTAATTATCTGATAATTGATTTCAGTTAAATTATTAGCTTCAGCAAAAGCATTCCCACCAATTTCTAAATTGATGGTATAATTGTCAGTGATATTTTTTAGATAAGTCCAACCTTGTTCACAATTCCAAGTTGAAACATTCCAATTGATACAAGTATGTAATTTATTTGCAGAACCGATGATGTTTGCTGTTCCTTCATAAGGTACACTAACTGCATAAGCTTGAGTCCAATTCTCGTTACCACTGACATTATAATCAATAACAATAGAATTATTAACACTTTCATTGATCAAAATATCATCAAAATTAATTTCACTTATTGAATCATTCAAAGTTACACTTAGATTATAGATTCCAGCTAAAATCAATTCTGGTTCATTATTATTTAATTTAGATTCATCAAGATAAATCAAAGAATCAATTAAGTTTCCATCCTGATCAATTACTTCAATTTTAAAATTAACTTTAGGTTCCATATCTTCTAAAGCAAACCAGATTTTAGTTAATTCTAATTCCGTTCCTTCTTCAATTTCAAATACTAATGTAAATTCAGTTGAGTTTAACCCAGAAGGCAATAAACAAGTATCTGAACAGATATCTTCAAATTCAATTTCATTAATTTCTTCAGTTATGTTAATAGTTATATTTTCTTCAACTTCTCTAAACTCTCTAAACTCTTCACCATCGCCTTTTACTGTGATCTTACTGTCCATCCGAGTATCTATTCCATCAACGATCCAATAAGTTCCAGGACTATCGAATGTCCAACTATAAGTTTCTCCAGATTCAAGTTCTTCGCTTCTGATGCTAGTGTAAGGATTACGAGCACCAACTATCATTGCTGTTCTAGGAGTTTTTTCTTCCCGAAGGTTATGCCAGACAATTGTATCTCCAACGCTTAGATCTAAAACTTCTGGTTCAAATTCTTCATAAGTAATATTTATATGATATGTTACAGGTCCCACTTCAATTTTTTCTTCCAACTTTTCTAATTCTTCAGTTTCATTAACATCTGTTTCGTTAATTGTTTCTGTAACTTCTGCAATAGTTTCGTTTGTTACTAATGCCCCACTAGAACCACCACCAGAACCGCTAGAGGTATTATTGGTTGTATTAATAACATTTGATGTTGTGTTTGTAACATCAGTTGAAGTGGCATTTGTTAACGTTTCATTAATAGTGAGATTAGTTTCTAATTCATCAACAGTTTCATTTATAGAAATGTTTTGTTCAGAAGTTTCTGGAGTTGTAACATTCTCAATTTTATCTCCTGTTTTGTTTGCAGTTGTTTCTTCAACAGTTTCTTCTATTTCTTCTTCTGGAACCCCAATAGTTTCATTTGTTTCTTCCTCAGATTCTTCAACAATTTCTTCAGGTACAGCCTCTACTGGCTCTCCAATAACTGGTTCTTCAGAGGATTCTTCAGCTACTTCTTTTATCTCTTCTTCAACTACATCTTCAATTACTTCTTCTACTTCCGTTTCTTCAACAACTTCTTCTATTTGCTCTTCTTCATCTTCAATTATTTCTTCTTGTTCTTCTGGTTCCTCAGCTATCTCCTCTTCAGCTTCTTCAATTGCAACATCTTCTGAACCAACTGCAGTAATGAAACCAGTTGCTTTATCCACCCAATCATCCCTTAATGAATCACCATCAAACACCAGCCACTTTTGGTCTCCACTATTCAAATAAACTTTAACAGAATCATTACCTATTACTTTACCAGATAATTTCAAGGACCTTAAATTAAATTCTTCAGGATGTTCTTCAATCACAAATACTTCTTGATTGTCAGAATCATAATTAAGATTCAAATCCTCCTCAAACGGTATCCAATTAGAACTACCTATCATTAGTCCAGTGATCCCACCACCAAAGGTGTAGACCAATACTAATAATAACATAACAGTTGCAAAGGACCAAACATACAAGAACAGTCTGTCTTCAGGTTCTTTCTTTATACGTTTCCGAAGTTTGTTTTTGTTATTATTCATTGTTTCCAAAATTTACCATATTCTCCTTCTTTCTCTTCAGGAACTAAACTTTCGTAAATTTGGACCATTCGAAGACGTTCTATTCCAACTTGTTTTTGAATTGTAGTAAGAGTTATGCCACGTTCTAAGGCGTGAGCTATATGAGTGTAGCGAATCACTTGCGGGTTAATCTTTCCCAGTCTTGCTTTCAGACCATATGATTGGAGCAATTGACGAACCCGCTTAGTTGTTATGTTATAACTTTGACGTGTAACAAATAAGTATACAAAATTTTCACCCCTAGTGTATTTTTTTAACTCATTAACCAACTTGCTGGATATAAAGCATATTCTGGACTTTTTTGTTTTAGTAATATCACTAGGGTATTTTATAGTTTTCGATTTTACGTTTATATTATTATATTTAATATTAACAAGTTCGTTAACAGTACATCCTGTTTCATACAAGATTTGAAGAATTATTTTATCACGTTGATTTTGAATTTGACTCCTAAGTCTAACAAGTTCACCCCTACTTAAACTTTGAATCACCTTCTTTTTCATAAGTTTCTCTTTTGTAAACAAAAGCCCATCTGTGTTAAATACTTAAATCTGTTTTAAACTAACTTCAAAAGAAAGTTTTTAGGTATTTAAAAGTTTCCCTTTTGTAAATAAAAGGTTAACATAAACTAAAAAAAGTGATTTGGACAAGAGCCATTCAAAAAATAGATAGTTTCCCTTTTGTAAACAAAAAGAAAACAGACAGTAGGTAGAGGACTAATTTGTACAGAAAAAACTACATAACACACCAGTTTCTCTTTTGTAAACAGAAAGGAAGTTGTAATAAAGCATATTTTGTAAATATCAATTTTAAATAGATACATATTATTGTTTATATTATTGTTTATATTATGACCACAATGACAAACAAGACTTATCCAGGCACAAAAACAGATCAAATCATTGATATAATAGTAATTTCTGCAATTGCTTTAGGACTGATGTGTATCATAAGTAAAACTTTTTTGGATTTTGGAGTAGAATGTGTCAACAGTGCAACTTTAATTTTTATTACAGGAGTAGTATGCTTAAATTTTGGAAGGACTTTTCTTAGAAAAGGCCCAGTTAGTTTAATCAAATATCACTTTTTAGACTTAGTAATTATGATAGCGTTCATTATCCTTTTTTCTGGAATCGTTTATCCTGCGATAGGAAGAATATATTATCTTTTAACTGAACAACCATGCAAAAAAGAAAATTCAATACACAAAATGGGTTTGTAAGCCAATTATTTAAATCATTCAGAACCCAAATAACAACCTTGGTGAGATGAATACTTCTATTGCAGCTGCAAGAATTATTATAAATATAGCCAATACAAACAAACTTCCAGAATCTAACATTACTCGTTTAAATTTCTTGCTCATGAACTTTTCCTTGTGAAGTGCTGCTGATAAGATTCCGCCTGATAAGCCGACAAGAAAATATGCAACAATTTCAGGGATACCATGAACAAAATAACCAACTAAATTTATTGATATCACTTGTGCGATGTTAGTGCCTAAAGAGATCCCGTGCCTGATTGCACTACCTAACGCGACACCCATCACTGAAGCATTCCAAGTTATAATGAAAATTGCTCCCACCCCATAAAAGAAAGAGAAAATTAAACAGAAAAGCATTACTTTAAGATTATTAAATATTATTTGACCCATCGTTTCAAAAGAGGCATAAAATTTTCCCGTTGCCATAGTGTGGATATGAATAATAGTATCAATCTGAGAACTGAACAATTTTTCAATCACAGAGCTTGGTAAAACAACATAAAGAACAGTAAACACAGTAACAAATCCTAAAAATAAAAACACAAACACATTAATTAACTTATAATGCTCTTTTAAGATTTTAAATTCATTAAACTTTTTCATTACCACATCCTTGTTCTCTTCAGAAGTTATTGCCTTGTGTATAAAAGGCACACAGGCCATAGCAGTAAGAGCAACCACCACTAAACTTGCCTGAGTATTAAAGATCCAATAACTAAGGATTACTGCAAACAGGGAATATAATGCACCTATGAAATACATCTCCCACGGATTACCAGTTGCTTTTTTAGGATTAATAATAAAATCTAAAACCATTGTTAAAAATAAAATTTTTAACTATTTAAATTGTTCTGTGATATTTGTTAGAGAATAATGCCCTTATTTGGAAATTATATGAATTATATGGATAAATTAAGAATAAATCATGAATAACAAATAGTACAACAGCATCCTCAATATTTTCCAACGTCATGTGGCAAATCACAAATAGAATTAAATACAAAATCAGCTTGCAAATTGTCCAATAATTGTTGATAATTAAATTTCCCCCTAATTAAAACAACTTCAATCCCCATTTGTTTCCCAGCAATTACATCACCATTAGAATCGCCGATATAAATTATTTCTTCCGGTTTAAGCTTGTGCTTCTTAATGATATGTTTAAGATTTTCAATTTTAGATTTTGGACCACCCAATATTTCATCAAAGTATTTTGCTAAACCGCAATGTGCTGCAACTTTTTTAACTTCACGTTTGTTTTCAAGTGATAGGAGAAATAAGAAATTAACTTGGTTTTTCAATTCTTTGATGATGTTGGTACATTGAAACAGTGGGCAAACATTAAGTTCTCTTTCATAATGTTTCCCAAAATGGTCTTCAATTTCTTTTAATTCCTTCAAAGTAGATTTGCGCTTGACAAACTGTTTGAATAATGTTACAACTTTTTCGTGCCTAGTCTTACCATCACTCATTAATTTTGTATAAGCTGCAGAAACTCCTTTGTTAATATCAAATTTCTCTTTAAATACGTCAGCCATAGCTTTAGCTTTTCGATCTTCAGACATGATCAAAGTTCCATCAAAGTCAAAACCAATGGCTTTAATTTTATTTTTTTCTTTCTGTCTCATTTTTGTGATTTATTTTATTTTTTAATTTGATTTTAAAGAATGCTGAATAAAATTAATTATAAAGTGGTCGTTGGATGCAATAAATTTGTCATACCAAAAGAAAAACAGTTTAGGTTTATATGTTTAACCCAATATGTTTAACTCATCAAGTATTTACTGTAACTACCCCAAAACATTTATTAACTTTAAATTATTAATAATTTGATATAAATTTCAAAAGAGTGAAGATGAAAAAATTAACAACAGTAAAAGATCTAAGATTGATGGCTAACACCATTAGACAAGATATTATTACTTCTTTAGCTGAAGCCAAATCTGGACATTCTGCTGGACCTTTAGGGATGGCAGATATATTTGCAGCTCTGTTTTTTAATGTTCTCAAACACGATCCAAAAAAAGTAAATTGGGATAAAAGAGATAGAGTGATTCTTTCTAATGGACATATTTGTCCAGTATTGTATGCTGCAATGGCAAATGCTGGTTATTTCCCAAAAAAAGAGTTGATGACATTACGTAAACTAGGAACCAGATTGCAAGGTCATCCTCACCGAGAAGCTTTACCAGGATTAGAAACAACATCTGGACCGTTAGGTTCTGGAATGTCACAAGCTTGTGGTATGGCTTATGGATTAAAATTAGATGGTAAAAAAAATATTGTATGGTGTCTTACTTCAGACGGCGAACATGAAGAAGGAAATACTTGGGAAGCTGTATTATTTGCTGCTAAGAACAAACTTGACAATTTAGTTTGCATCCTTGATAGAAACTATATCCAAATTGATGGCAATACTGAAGATATAATGCCGCTTGATCCATTAGATGAAAAATATAAAGCGTTTAACTGGAATGTGAAAGTGATTAAAGGTAATGATATGAAAGAAATTTTGAGTGCATTAAAACAAGCACGCAATAATAAAGGCAAACCTTTGATGATTATCGCTAACACTATTCCAGGAAAAGGAGTTTCTTTTATGGAAAATGACCATACTTGGCATGGTAAACCGCCTAAATCAGAAGAAGCTAAGATTGCATTAGCCGAGCTTAATAAAATTCGTAATAAAATTAAGCGAATAAAAATTAAATAATATTTAGATCAAGCTGAAAATAAAAGAGATAGAATGGCAAAAAGATGTGACTTGGAAAGATTGAAAGGTTTGAACAAAGATCTAAAGCTAGAATTTCCTGAACAAAAGATTCCTACTAGAAATGGTTATGGTGATGCTTTAGTAGAACTTGGTAAAATAAACAAAAGTGTGATGGTACTTTGTGCAGATCTTACTGAATCCACCAGAGTTGAAAAGTTTAGAGAAAAATTCCCAAAACGGTTCGTTGAAATTGGTGTTGCAGAACAGAATTTAGTTACTGTAGCTTCAGGTTTGGCAGCAGTTGGAAAAATACCGTTTGCTTCTTCTTATGCAATGTTTTGTCCAGGAAGGTGTTGGGAACAAATTAGAACTACCATCTGTTATAACAACCAGAACGTAAAAATAATCGGTGCACATTCCGGGGTTTCTGTTGGTCCTGACGGTGCAACTCATCAAGCATTAGAAGATATCGCTATCATGCGAGCATTACCTAACATGGTAGTTATTGTACCAGCAGATTATGAACAGACCAAGAAAGCTACGCACGCGATTGCAAAATATAAAGGACCAGCCTACATGCGTTTTGCCAGAGAAAAAACCCCACAGTTCACTACAAAAAGTACAGAATTTAAAATTGGTAAAGCTCAAGTTTTGAAACGAGGTAAAGATTTAGCGATTATTGGAGCAGGACCGGTAGTATACGAATGTTTAGAAGCTGCTGAAATGTTAGAACGAAAAGGAATTAGTGCTGAAGTTATCAATTGTCATACTATCAAACCACTTGACAAAAATACAATTCTTTCCGCTGCAAAAAAGTGCGGCTGTGTACTTACCGTAGAAGAAGCCCAGATTATTGGAGGGTTAGGTGGAGCAATCAGTGAACTTCTTAGCGAAAATTGGCCGACTAAAATTAAACGTATAGGTGTCAGAGACCATTTCGGTGAATCAGGAAGTCCAGACGAGCTTTTGCAAAAGTTTGGTTTCAGCTCAAAACATATTTTCAAAGAAGCGTTCAAATTTTGTAAGTGTGTTAAAAATAATTAAGTTAAGAATAAGTAAATTGAAAATGGTTAATAAGAAAGTTGTTAAAAATAAGAAAATTAACTTTAAAGAGAAAAAAGTTCCTAAGAAAGTAAAAGTGAATAGTAAAAATTTATCACCTTCTAAACTTTATGACACTATCATAATCGGCGCTGGGATTTCCGGTTTGACTGCTGCAATGTATGCTGCCAGGAAACGTATGAAGTATGAAATAATTTCTTCTGACTTTGGCGGACAGTTCATGGTAAGTGGTGAGGTTCTCAATTACCCTGGAATTATAAAAACCAATGGAGTTGAGTTTAGTAATATAATGGAAGAACAGATGAAATTTAATGATGTTAAAATCAAACTTGAAACTGTAAAATCAGTAAAGAAGACTAAAAATGGATTTAAAGTTCTCACAGATAAAAAAGAGTACGATACCAAAACAGTTTTGGTAACTACCGGTTCTAAACCGCGTAAATTAAATGTTTTAGGTGAAGAAAAATTCCAAAACATGGGAGTTACTTATTGTTCTATCTGTGACGGACCACTGTTTAAAGGAAAAGATGTAGTTATTGTTGGTGGTGGTGCTTCAGCTTTGGAAGCAGTAGATTTCATGAGAAATATTGCTCGGAAAATTTATGTTATTGTGCGCGGGGATAAATTTACTGGTCATGAATATTTAATTGAAAAAGTTAAGAAAATCAAGAAGGTTAAAGTATTTTTCAATACCGAAACTACAGAAATTGTTGGTGATAGATTTGTAAATGGTTTGAAGTATAAACAAACATATGGAAAAGTTAGTAAAAATAGTAAAAACGAAAAAAGTAAAATTTCAGAAAAAGAACTTAAAGTTGAAGCAGTAATAGTTGAAATTGGTCGGCTTCCTAACACAGAATTTGTCAATGGTCTTGTTGAATTAGATGAACACAAGCATATTCAAATCGACAATTGGGGAAAAACTAACGTTGAAGGGATATTTGCAGCAGGAGATTGCGCTTCAGGACATGAATATCAATATGTCATCTCAGCCGGACAAGGTTGTATGGCTTTATTGAAAACAGTAAGGTATTTGGCTGGAAAGAAGTAAAGTAAAAAGATTATTTTTATATTCTAAAATTCTAGTAAGAACCTTTAAAAATAGCTTCTGAAATAGATACTTTTATGGCAAAAACAAAAGAATCTGTAGAAGCAGTAGCTGAAAAAGCTGAAATTCAAGCAACATTGATTGCAGAAGAAAAGGAAGCAAAAGAAGGCACTGAAACTTTAACAGAAGAGATAAACGAAGAAAAACAGTACGTTGTAGAAAATCCAGACTTAAGTTCTGATCTAGAAACAATCGTACCTGTTGAACTAGAATATAAGGGGGAATTTGAAGAAATTACTTCAAATAATGAAAATGGCAAAAAACAGGAAAATAATCTAAAGAAAATTCCAGTTAAAGCAATTCTAGTTAGAGAAAAGGTTATCACTGAAGCTAGTGATGATGCAAGAGAATTATATAACCAGTCAAGGTTTGGTTCAATTACTGATAATGGCAAAGTTGCATTATCTTTACTCGAAGCTTTATTCTTATTTGAGAAGAAAAGGTTGAACCTACAAAGTGAAGCTGGAAGAAAAATTACATTTGAAGCTTTCGTTAAAAAGGCAAGGAAAGTTGAACCTAACTTCTGGAACAGGTATTGCGTGTTCAAAGATATCAGAAATAGGGGATATATTATCAAGACCGCGTTAAAGTTTGGTGCAGATTTCAGAGTATATGACCGTGGTGTGAAACCTGGTGAAGATCACGCTCGTTGGATAGTTTATCCGGTACATGAAGGAGAAACTTTGACTTGGTATGAGTTTGCAGCAAAGAATAGAGTGGCGCACAGTACTAAGAAACGGTTACTTATTGGAATTGTTGATGATGAAGGTGACGTTACTTACTACGAAATTAGATGGTTAAGACCTTAAAACTGCTTTTTAGCAGTTTTAAGTGACCTTTTCAATTTATCTTTTTTATTATCTATTTCTCTGACATCAAAAACTATATAAACTTTATAATAGAAGATAACTTTATGCCAATGCGCACTGAAGATCAAATTTTGAATTTTCTCAAATACAACGGACCTAGCTTACCTATGAAAATTGCTAAGAATGTTGGTGAAGATAGTCTGATAACTTCAGCATATCTGTCCGAAATGGTTGCGCAACGGAAAATTAAACTTTCTGACCTCAAGATTGGTACTTCACCATTATATTATTTGCCCGGCCAAGAAGCACAGTTAGTAAATTTTGTTTCTGAATTTAAAACTAAAGATTTAGATGTTTGGGATAAATTGAAGAATTATGGAGTATTGCGTGAAGCAGACCAAGAATTGCTAGCAAAAGTGGCGTTACGTAAAATGAAAGATTTTGCTATGCCACTGCAAGTTAATTTTCAGGGTCAAAAAGAACTTTTCTGGAAATGGTATTTGTTGAGTGATGAGGAAACTAATGCTAAAATTTCAGAGTTGTTGGATCATTTGTCTGATGGAAGTCAAGAAGATACTAACCAAGAAACTCCTGTTGAACAAGAAGCAAATTCAGTAACAGCAGAAGTTGAATCTGAAACGTTTAAAGAAGAGTTAGCGCAAGAACAGATAATAGAAAAACATGGACATCCAGAATCAGTGGTTTCTCAAGGGAAAATAAACGAAAAAGACAAACCGGAAAGTGAAAGTTATCCGCCAGATACTACTAAAAGATTGCCTGAACAGGTAAATTCTGAGAGTTATCCACCAGACACAAGTAAAAAAGAAGAACATTCTGAAAAAGAACCAGCTTATCCACCAATTACTGCTGAAATTGAAGATAAAGAAGAATTGACAGAAGAAGAAGTAAATGAGGAACCGGTTGTTGACAAAGAAGCAGAAGAAATTTCAAGCCAAGCAAAGGAAGAAAAAAAAGAGGAAGACGAAGAAAAAGATAAAAAACAAAGAGAAGATCTTAAAGAATTCACTAAAGATAAGCAGAAAGTTCTTACTGAAGATCATGATCAAAAAGAAGATAAGGAAAAAGATATCAAACCTAAAAAATCGTTCGTTGCAAAAATTAAAGATAAAATCACTGGTACCAAAAGAAGGAAAAAGGTTGAAGAAGAGTTTATGCCAACTATAATGAAATATCTTGCTGAACTTAACATTGACATCGACTCACACGAAATTATTCGAAAGAATTCTGAATTTAATTTAACAATCAGAGTTCCATCTGTAGTAGGTAAATTGACATATTATTGTAAAGCTAAAAATAAGAAAAATTGTGACGAAAAGGACTTGTCTGCTGCATACATGGAAGCTCAAATGAAAAAAATGCCTTTACTTTTTTTGTATAGTGACAAAATTAATAAGAAAGCTGAGGAGTTGCTTGATTCGGGAACGTTTGATAATCTTATTGCTAAAAAGATTGAACTTGACGAAGAAGAGATCGGTGACGGAAAGAAGTTATTAAAGTAATAAAAATCTACAACAAGTGTTACTGATTTTTAGTATACAAAAAAATCTTCAGAAATTTTTAAGTATAAAAGAAAAGTAATAAAAGTACAAACCAATTCTAGTCACAAAACACATTCATGATACATATTAAAAATGGGATTAAAAATTAAAGATATTATTGTCAAGGAAGAGATTAGTATTAAAGATTTAAGCGGCAAAGTTCTAGCTATTGATTCCATGAATTTACTTTATCAGTTCTTAACAACAATCCGTCAAGCTGACGGGAAAGTTTTCACCAACAGTAAAGGTGTTGTTACATCGCATTTAATTGGCTTGTTTAACAGAACTACCAGTTTAATGGATCAAGGGCTAAAATTAGTATTTATCTTTGATGGAAAAGCACCAGATATCAAACTAAAAACCTGGGAAAAACGGACCGCTATTAAAAAAGAAGCATCCCTCAGATTAGAGAAAGCAGAAGAAGCTGGTGATGTTGGAGAAATGCGCAAATTTGCAGCCAGAACTGCTAAATTGGATAAAGATATGATTGAGGATGCTAAAAAGATTATCAAAGTGTTAGGTTTACCAGTAATCCAAGCCCCTTCAGAAGGTGAAGCACAAACTGCATACATAGTAAAGAAAGGTAATGCTTACGCTTCAATCTCACAGGATTATGATAACTTGATCTTTGGCTGCCCTTTGTTAATCAGAAATTTATCAATTGAAGGTAAACGGAAAAGAGCAGGGAAGTTTGCATATCAAATTGTTAAGCCTGAAATGATTAAGTTAAAAGATGTTTTGGATGAACTGAAAATTAATCATGATCAGTTGATAGTTCTAGCAATCTTAGTTGGTACTGATTATAATCCTGACGGAATAAAAGGTATTGGTCAAAAAAAGGCTTTGAAACTTTTGCAAGAGTTTGGAATGAATTTTGACAAAATATTTGAAGAAGTTAAATGGAAAGATAATTATCCAGATTTAGAATGGAAAGAAGTTTTTAACACTATCAAAAATATGAAAGTCACTGATGATTATAAACTCGAATGGAAACCTATTGATGAGAAGAAAGCTTTGAATCTTCTGGTTGAGGAATATGAGTTTCATGAAGAGAGAGTTAAGAAAAAGATAGACTTATTGTGCAAACAAAAAGAAAAGATGTGTCAGAAAGGACTTAGTAGTTTCTTTTAATAAGATTAATTTATAGAATTTTTTAGAAGTGTAAATTTATAATTTTAACTTAGAAGGTTATTCTATTTTGAGCGAATGTTATTGGTTAATTTTGTCCTTTATTAATTTTTATCTACTGGTGACGAGATATGTTTTTATATTGGAAGTTGAGTTACTGTATTTTTGATGAAACATGTTATTTCAATTAGAGATTTTTCTAGAGCCGATTTAGATTCGTTAATAATTGAAGCCTTAGAAAATAAAAGAAGAGGAATTCAGAATAGTTTTTCTGGCAAAAAAGTTGCATCACTATTTTTTGAAAATTCTACAAGAACTAGAGTTAGTTCAGAAACTGCATTACAAGAATTAAAATTTTATGTTAATGGTTTTTCAAGTGTGGAAGGAACTTCTGTAAAGAAAGGAGAGCCATTAAAAGACACTCTTACTATGTTTGTTAGATATGGCTATGATGCAATAATCATTAGACATCCTTTGGAAGGTGCTGCAAGATATGCTGCTGACTTGTTTGGTGATGAAATTGGTATAGTTAACGCTGGAGATGGAAGCAATACTCACCCAACTCAAACTCAATTAGACCTCATGACTATTGTAGAAAAACATGGAAAGATCGATGGACTAAAAATTGCAATGGTTGGAGATTTAAAATATGGTAGAACAACCCATCCTTTGCTTCAAGCCTTAGAACTTTATGATTCTGAAGTGTGGTTAGTTTCGCCAGATGCCCTCAGAATGCCTGAATGGAGAATACAAGATTATCAAAATGCAACAGGGAAAAAGCCAATAATTACTGATGATTTCATAGAAGCAATTAGAAATGTTGATGTGATTTATATGACTAGGATTCAAAGAGAAAGGTTTCCGGAAGGCCCAGATGGTCAAACTGAATATGAAAAAGTAAGTGGTATTTATAATTTGGCAGCAGAAATGTTGAAGGAAGCTAATCCCAATTTAATTGTGATGCACCCCTTGCCACGATATAAACATAACCTTGAAATTTCAATGGATGTTGATGATACTCCACACGCTTGGTATTTTAATCAAGCGGAAAATGGCCTTTACATGCGAGAAGCTATTTTTAACAGAGTTTTTGGAAAAGGTTTTGTAGGTAGGACTAGAGAACAAGTAGAAAGCAATGGTTTATGGCAGGATATACCAAGAAATCCAAACAAACTAGGTAAAATAGGTAAAAGATTACTTTATCGCCTTGACGATGGAACTTTAATTGATCATATTGAACCTGGAAGAGCAGAATTCATTAAACATCTTTTAGGGTTAGGAAATTTAGATACTGAAATTGTGTATCCTGAAGGGCTTAATAGTCATGGCCATGGTATTAAAAAAGGTGTTTTAGCAATTAATCAAAGGTACTTAACTGATCAACAGTTGAGTATGTTAGGTTTGTTAACACAAACAGCAACAGTTAATATAATTAAAGAAAGAAAAGTTGTTAGAAAAGGAAGAATTATTTTACCATCTGTTTTTAAAGGTGAATTACAATGTCAAAATCACAATTGTATTACTTGGCCAGACCATTATGAACATGTTACAAGTCTTTTCTATCTTGAACAAAGAGATCCATTAAGAATGAGATGCCATAACTGCGAAAGACCTATTGGAAGGGGAGGTATTGCAGATGCCATAGAAGAGCCAATCATGAAATCTATAAGACAAAGATATCATCAAAGTTGCAGAAATGGAAATTAAATATTTAAAAAAATGTTAATATTTCTTAATAATTTCACTTTCCAGCATAACCTTTACTTACCTTTTCGCTCCAGAAACTTGGCAGGTCATTACTGATAAACCCACAATACTTATCAGAGTAAAGGTACGTTAATCCGCGATCTTCCTTCAAATCTTCAAAATCTTTATCTACTGATTCATAAACTTCCTTAATCTTTTTCCGCTCGAAATCTTTCTGTAAAAGACTGCTTGGTTTGAGAATAAGATAATCTGCTTGTCTGATGGCGTTAACTTCTAAGTTAGATGAATTTTGAGTAATAAACATTACACTAAGATCTTTATGCCTGGCAACCAATAATATGTCAGATAATAATTTATTAGCATTAGTCATTGAACTTCTGCTACTGAACTCAATACCACCCTCATCTACCAAAAGTACAGAATTATTTTCAATTTCTTCAATACTTTTAACAACTCTAATCCAATGAGGTAAAGCATTTTGCTTAAATCCTAATGCATACAATTTCTTTTCACTTTTTGATGCAAAATTTTCTAAGAACGACATACCAATAGCACTTTTACCAGTACCCCTGGCACCAAGAATAATTCCAATAGTACTTTTGTTATCATACAAAAAATTGTTGAAAGTTTCAATATTACCTTTTTTCTTTTTCAATTCTCGAAATTCTTGAAACTTAGCATCTTTTGGAGCAGATACACCTTTAACTTTATTAACTTTAATTTCAGATTTCTCTGATTCATGAGAATTGTCTGTTTCTTCTTCATTTTCTACTGCCTTGGCAGACCTGCCAGTAAACAAACCAGTAATTTTTTTGTAAAAGAATACAATAGCAATCCAAATCCCCTTTAACATATATTTTATTCCATAATAAATACCTTTGAAGATAAGTACAATTAGTTTCCAGAAGTCTTCTAATAAGTACAAAAAGGCATTTTTGAAACCTTTTTTAATCTTATTTTTGGTACGTTTCTTCATAAAGGTCTTAGAAGTGCATAATTTTATAAAGGTTTTCACACTATTTTAAGATTGTAATGTTAAGTATAAAGACCGAGTTAAAGAACGCTCAAAGAGTTAAGAAATCTTTGTTAGATAAAGGGCTCTTAGATTTAAGGTATGTGGCTAAACGAAAAGGTGATTTCATCTGTTTTCCAATAACAAAAGCAGTTAAAATTGCACAAACCCAAATTGTTAATACTAAACTCGAAAAGAAAAAAGAAAGGCTTAGCCTAGAAAATTTGTTGAAAAGAAAACTTACCACTTCTGAGCTCAAGATCATCCCAAAAACTCAAGAGATTGTTGGGGATATCATGATCTTAGAGATTCCAGAGAAGCTTGAGAAAAAAGAAAAGATAATTGCTGAAGCTTATTTGGAATTAACCAAAAATGTCAAAACGGTAGTTAAAAAATCTGAAATCCATTCAGGTATATTCAGAACAAGAAAATTAAAAGTTCTTGCCGGAATAAGAAATAAAACAACTATACATTTAGAAAATGGTGTACGGATAAAATTAAACTTGGAAAAGAGCTATTTCTCTGCCAGATTAGGTAATGAAAGGTTACGTATTGCTAAACTTGTGAAGAAAGGTGAAGAAATCTTAGTAATGTTTTCTGGCAGTGCGCCATACCCATTAGTTCTGGCTAAGCACAGTCCTGTAAAAACTATCTTAGGGATCGAAATCAATCCTGATGCACACCAGTTCGGTTTAGAAAATCTGAAACTCAATAAGCTAGAGAACAAGATTAAATTGATTAACGGTGATGTAAGGAAAATAATTCCAAAGCTAAGTCGGGGCCTGGTAAAGACCAAAGAGTATAAAGAATACAAAAATAAAAAATTTGACAGAATCTTAATGCCATTACCAAAAACTGGCGAGGAGTTCTTAGATGTTGCTTTACCAATTACAAAGAAAGGTGGTTATGTTCATCTTTATGCATTTCTGAACGAGAAAGATATTGAAAAGGAAGCAAGGCGAGTCAAGAAAATATGTCAAGATTTGGGTTATAAAATTAGAGTGTTAAAGAAAGTTAAGTGTGGCCAGCATGCACCTTATACTTTTAGAGTTTGTTTTGATTTGAAAGTTTTATAAATTAAAGGCATTTTTAAGTTAAACATGGGAGATAAAATACTACCGCACGGAATTTTTGAAATTTATAAGGATTTCAAAGGTCGACTTTTTACTCAGTCACTGTTACAACCAGCAAAATCTCATTTTGCAGAACGAATCGTTAAAAGTGAAGGGAAAGATTATCGGGAATGGGACCCTAAGCGAAGTAAATTGGCAGCTAGTGTCAAAAACGGTTGTTCAAATACGGGCATTAGAAAAAATGATGTAATACTTTATTTAGGTGCATCGCACGGATACACCCCTTCTTACGTTTCTGATATGGTTGGAAAGGATGGTTTAATTTTTGCTTTAGATCTAGCACCAACAGTTTTACGTGATCTGGTTTTCTTAGGAGAAGACCGTAAAAATATAGTACCTATATTTGCTGATGCCAATCATCCTGAACTGTACATTGACAAGGTTTGCCAGGTGGACGTAGTTTATCAAGACCTTGCTCAAAGAAACCAAGCAGAAATTTTCTTAAAAAATTGTGAGTTGTTCTTGAAAGAAGGTGGGTTTGGTTTATTAGCAGTTAAAGCTAAAAGTATTGATGTTAAAAGAAAAAGTAAAGATATTTTTGTTGAGGTTAGAGACCTTATTGAAAAGAAATTTATTGTTGTTGATTTTAGAGATCTAGAACCATTCGAGAAAGACCATTGTATGATTATTATCAAGAAAAAGGAACCGTTAATCAGTCCTAACAGTAAAAAAAATGGAACCAGTTCTAGTAGTAGTAATAGTAATAATAAGCCAAAAGAAATTAGTATCAGAGAAAAAATTAAAAGCAAAATCAATACTAAAATGAGGTACAAAAAATGAATCTTGCAAACGAAGCTGGTTACCTTTATGTATATTCTAAAAAATTGATGAAGCTCAGTAAAACATTGAAGTATCTTAGCCATCATGCTGAAAAACATCTTAAAAAACATCAATCTACCAATGATGCTAACAAGAAACAAAAACATTATCACAAACATCTAACAAAAAAAGAAGAAATTACCAAGATTGTTAAAGAAAGGGAAGATATCTTCAAAAAAATGCGACATCATGAAGTGGCATTTAGACACGCTTTAGAAAAAGAACATCATTTGAAGCAATATTAACATAAATAAGAAAGTTATAATTTTAAAGGATAATAATTTATTTTAATTCTTTGATTTTAATAATTCCTACTGGACAAACTTCCGCAGCTTCTTTATTACTAGCCATATCAGAAATG
The DNA here is from genome assembly GCA_043812455.1 of archaeon. Lineage (GTDB taxonomy): Archaea > Nanobdellota > Nanobdellia > Woesearchaeales > GW2011-AR9 > JABHQR01. Next base: position 38,102 of record JBDRMB010000039.1, read on the forward strand.
GAATCTATTTCTAATTCCCAATGATCTTCAATTTTTTTTGCTCCCCTTAACTGAGCAATACCATCTTCGTCCAAACTCCAAAAGTCTGGATTTACAGCGGCACAAGCCCCACAACTGATACAATCGTCCTTGAAATGAATAATTTTGAATTTTGTCATGTTGATCACCGAGATATTTTAATCAATATTAAATTGTTATTAATTTAAAGGTAATTTTTAAGTCTGGTTTAAAAACTTTCCGTTACTCTGTAGCCTAAATCAAAATTTAAAGATAAAATTAAAAAAAATCAATACTCACAACCACTCATTTCAGCTAACTTTTCTAAACTTTGAGCACCCATTGCCACAGTACCATCAGAAAATTTCCAGGTTGGAAAAGCTTCAACACCAGCATCAACACATGCTTGTTGTTCTACAGTACATTCAACGTAAGGTACAAACTCTATTGCATCGCCAAACATATCTTTTTGATCCTGACAGTGTGGACACCAGTACGCACCGTAAAATTCAGCACCCGAATCCGTTAAGCATTTAGCTAATGCTTCTACATTACCTTCTTCACCGTTATTGCTATTATTTCCATTACAAGAAACTAACAATATGCTTAAGGTTAAAATTGCTATTGTTCCTACCAAAACAGCTTTAAATTTCATTTTTCTACTAACCTCTCAATTTTTCTTTTAATTTTAAATTTTTATAATGTAAATATGAAAAGAATACCATAATTATAATGATAATCTGTGACAACAAGCATAATGGACAAATTACATGAATGGCATTCAGTTCAATGTAAGTCAAATATAATGAAAATAAAAAAGCTAACAAAGTTACATAAAAATAAAGTCCGGCGATCCATTTCTGATTAAATCTTTTGTGAATTTTGCCAAAGTTGAAATTCTTCAAGATCAATAATGCCATTATCGCAAAGAAAGCATATCCCACCATACCCAAAATTGAAACTGGAATGCTAAAGATCTTTGCATATGCACTTCTACTAACGTCAGTACAAGAAAACTGTTGATTGAAATCACAAATACTATCTACTCCTTTGTAATGCAAAGTCGTAAGGTAAATTGAAGTTACCAAACCGAGTAATGCTAAGCTTAATAAAATAATCATAATTGTTTTATTTTTCATTTTTATTCTTTCTTACTCTTTTTCTGCTAAATATCTTTCAACTTCAATTGCTGCCATGCAACCGCTACCTGCCGCAGTTATTGCTTGCCTGAAAACGTGATCTTGAACATCACCACATGCAAATACCCCTTCTTTACTAGTGACTGTTGAGTTTGCTTTCGTAACAATATAAGCTTTTTGGTCAAGTTCCAACTGATCTTTGAACAAATTAGTATTAGGTTTATGGCCAATTGAAATGAAAACTCCTTGACATTCTAATGTGCTTGTTTCTCCAGTTTGAATATCTTTCAATTTCAAACCAGTTACTGAAGTATCTCCCAAAACTTCTTCTACAGTTGCATTAAATCTAAATTCAATTTTTGGATTGTTTTTCGCTTTTTCTTGCATGATCTTAGAAGCTCTTAATTCTTCTCTTCTATGAACTATTGTAACTTTTGAAGTAAACCTTGTTAAAAAATTAGCTTCTTCCATTGCAGAATCTCCACCACCAATAACCGCAATTTCCTTATCTTTAAAAAACGGGCCATCACAAGTTGCACAAGCAGAGACACCACGTCCTTTCATTTTCTCTTCAGATTCCAATCCTAACCATCTCGCATCAGCACCGGTGGCAATAATCAATGTTTGCGTAAGCAAAGTTTTATCTCCTGCTTTAACTTCAAACGGTTGTTGAGCTAAATTCACACTATCAACATTAGTTGTCAAGAATTCAGTGCCAAACCTTTGAGCTTGTTGTTTCATGTTTACGATCAGTTGTGGACCAGTAACCTTTTCTCCAACACCAGGAAAATTTTCAATGTCAGTAGTTCCCATTAACTGACCACCAGCTTGATATCCTTCGATTACTAAAGGTTTAAGTTCAGCACGGGAAGCATAAATTGCAGCAGTAAGCCCAGCAGGACCACCACCAATAATGATGACCTTGTGAATATTTTGATTGTCGTTTTCCATTATCTACTTGAAATGTATTTACTTTAAAAAGATTTCTAAGCCTTGTTTAAGTCGTTTTTTACTTTCTAGTGACTAAGAAAGCTTATAATTAGAAAATACTTTAAAAATAGGACTATGCAATTCAAGATTCAGACGAAAGTAGATGAGAACCTACAGCGGTATCCTAGTGATGATTTACGTATTGCAGATTTGTTCACTAAAAAACTTAAGAACGAATTACAAGATTTCTTAGTTGGAGTTGTAATGTTCGGAAGTAGTGCCCGTAGAAATACTACTGAAAAGAGTGATATTGACATTTTAGTTATTGGTAATGATATGGACTTTCGGATGACTAAAGATTTTATTGAAACATATCGAATAATTATTGAGAACCTTATTGGAAAGACTTCTACCAGATTGCATGTAACTTCAATGACATTAGGATCATTCTGGGAATATGCCAGGGCAGGAGATCCAGTAGTTGTAAATATCTTAAGAGATGGTATTTCTCTCTACGATGAAGGTTTCTTCAGACCATTACAATCTTTGTTGAAAGATGGCAGAGTTAGACCAAGTCAAGAAAGTGTTTGGCGGTACTTTTCTAGGGCCCCAAAGACCCTAACAAATTCCAGGTGGCATTTATTACAAGCAACTTTAGATTTATATTGGGCAGTGATAGATTCTGCACATGCTGCGTTAATGAACAAAAATCAGATTCCACCTAGTCCAGAACATGTTTCTGACATGTTACGTGAAGTTTTTGTTAAACATAGACAATTAGAAACAAAGTATGTGGAAACTATGAAAAGATTTTACAATTTGAGTAAGATGATTACTCATCGAGAGATTCAAGAGATTAAAGGTAAGGAGTACGAGCTTTACTTTGCTGAAGCTGTTGATTTTGTAAATAGAATGAAAAAGTTGATATACAAAGGTAATAACTATTAGTTCTGAGATAAAGTGTAATTACAATTTTAAATGTGCGTAAGGGTTAATTGGATATTCTTTAAACAGTTCTATGCTTGGTCTTACTCCTCTCCTCGGTCTTAAATTCAATCCCAAAAGATCATTAGGAGTATTGAACATCAGATCCATAATTTCATTGTCGCTAAAACCTTCTTTTTTTAGTATTCCCTGCATCATAGCCATAATGGGAATTCCAGGTAACCCAGACATATGCCTTTTGAGTTTGTCTTCTAAAGTATGTGGTGCGTGATCTGATTCAATAATGTCAATTTTCCCTTGACGTAAAAGTGACATCATCGTATGATTTCTTAACGGAGGATTAACTTTGTAAAGAATGCCATCTTCTCCAGCCATCATTTCTGAAGTTAAAAGTAAATGATGAGGAGTAACTCCGCAAGTAACTAAAACTTTGTCAACAGAATTATCAATTAGTTCTACAGATGCTTTTGTAGAAACGTGAGCAATATGTAAATGCCCCCTAAAATTAAAACGATCGGCAAGATAAATCTGCTGACCAACAGAAAAAGATTCTGCAATTTCAGGTCTGGCATTACAATGGCTCATCGATTTATTTGGATTCCAACGGTCTGGTTTCATATAAGACTCTTCTTCACAATGAACAACTAGCAAACCACGATAACGCTTATTAGCTAAAGTCTGATATACTTTCTCTTGACCTATACTGGTTTTTACTGCTAAGTCTCCAACTGACTCTCCAGCAAACAATTTTAAGCCAACAACGCCAACTTGTTGTCCATCCTTTAACCTGAACTCGTCGTAAATATCAACAGCATTAGCAATCTGCCTGGGATTAGAAGTTAAACCAACATACAAACCATAAACAACATCACACTTTTCTTTTTCAGACAATTTCCTAATTGCCCGTTCTGCAATTCTTAACCTTTCTCGCACTAATTTTTTAGTAATCGTTGGTGGGTTATTGTTAGGCATATCACAAAGAGCAGAGTAACCAGCATTGCATGCTACATAGAGAGCATGTTCTATGGTCTCTTTACTTTTCCATTTACCGTCACGGCAATGTGTGTGGATGTCAATAATCATTTTAAGGAAAAAGAAAAAATTAAAGATATTTTGCCATATCTTGCAGCACTTCATATCCCGCAAGTAATCTTCCTTCTGCAGTATCAGGTCTGGTGATTGCTCTTCCAATTACAAGAATACTAGAACCATCTTCAACTGCATGACCGGGTGTGAAAACTCTTGCTTGATCTTCTCCAGCGGGAGTATTAGGTCCTTTAATTCCCGGAGTTACATACAAAAAATCATTAGGCAAATGTTCTCTTACAGCATGAAGGTCTGCTGCAGAACATACTATCCCATCAAGTCCACAATCTCTACTCATCAAAGCCAAATTGAGAACTTGTTGTTCTACAACATCACACCTGTAACCTCTTTCATCTTCAATAGTTAAGTCACCATAACCCATTTCATCTAAAAGGCCCGCAAAACTTTCTTGTTTTTCGTGTTCATCAGATTTCATTCCAAAATAGGGCATCAAATCTTCTGCATTCAATTCTGAAACTAGTGATCTATTGATGTCCAGATATTCTGCAGGACCAATACTAGTTAAAACAGTAACCCCAATAACATTTGGTTTTGGAATGCCATATTCTTTCATAGCTTTTAGGGCACCTTCAACAGCTGCTTCCATCATTGCTCTGCCACCAGAAGCATGGACGTTAAATACCCATGATAATTTTTCAGTTGCAGCTCCACTTGCCCCTTTTACAGTATTTGGGATATCGTGATATTTTAAATCTAAGAAAACATTTGCCCCGTGATCTTGCACCATTTTTACAATGTCTGGACCAAATCTGGTATAGGACTCTTTACCAACTTTGAATAATCCAACTACAGGACCTAGTTCTTTTACTCTTGTTTCAGCATCGTCAAACGTAGCTAAACCATCTAATGGTAAGCAAACCATTTTCCGAGCTTCTTGTTCTTTTGCTGTTAATTCATCCATTTTCATTTCCCTCCAACTACAACTATTTCATCTAAAGGTTTGCCAAACTGTTCTAGAACAGCAGCTTCTAATCCTTTCATCCTGCCAGCATCTTTCAGAATATGACTATGATGCTCTAAGAACCTCCTTGCCCTAACTAGATTTTTTCCATTTGGATCAAAATTAGCAATAAAAGCAAGAGCGCCGTTCTCTCTTAAGTATTGTTCAGACCAAGCATCAGGATCTTTTTTATAGGCAACAGCTCTTTCTGGATTTTTTGAATGTTTGCGTAAGAAATCTTCATCGATGAAAACCAAAGAATTGCTTTGAACATTCCCTTGTGCTAAATTCTCTTCTCCACCTTGTAATCTACTTACAACTGTAAACGAATTATCTACTGTAACGCCGGCTGCCCTCAACATCGGAACCCAACCAGTAGATGGATTTTCAAGAGGACTATAAGTACTTGAACCAGAAGTTATCAAATCGCCGATATGTACAGCATAAGATTTTCTTAATCTAGGTTCTAATTCGGCTTCACCAGGACCATAAATTAATTCTATTTTACCATCTTTGTAAAGAGAAATATGTGGGATAGCCAACCTTGCAGCTACTGGTCCTGAGAATAACCAATCTCTAGTTTGACCGCCAGCAATTGCAACTTCTTCGTATCTGTCAGACAATAACGGTTTTACCCGTTCTGTTAAAGCATCAATAATCTCAGCAAAAGTAGGTTCTGCAAATTCTCTTTCAAGAGCATAATTTAACATTGCTAAAGAATCATTTTCATGCTTTTTATACGCATTGCCATCTCTCAAAGTCAGTTCAGTATTGCTATAATAAATACCTATCTTTCCAGAAGCTAAAAGCAAAGGTTCCTTATCACTATATGCCCCACTGTCTGATACTATTTGAGCTACTCTTGGATCACTTCTCATAATAAAAACACCCCCAATTAATTGAGAAAAGTAATTTATCATTATTTATATACTTGTACCCAGTCAATAACCAGAATTAGAAAATATATATCGCAATTGTAATAATTATTTAAACGTAAAAATAATACTATAAAGTTCCTTCTAAAAAAAACTAATAACAACAAAATTTTTCTTTCATACTGATCAACTTGTAAACCAACTTCGCTAAAGAATAAGCTTCTGCAGTGTAATTCTCATTCGGAGCAAACTCCACCACGCCTGCACCAATAACTTCTTTCTGCTCAAAAATAAGTTTTAGCAAATCAATCATTGTGTACCAATCTAAGCCGCCAGGTTCAGGAGTACCGGTATTTCTGATAAAAGCAGGATCAAAGACATCAACATCAATGGAAATGTAAACTTTGTTTTTTAATTTAGGTAGAATCTCCTTGAGTTTATCCCTTAAGTTTTCAAAAGCGTACACTGCATGAATATTATCACTCTTCTCAATTATATCAGCTTCGTCTTTATCCAAAGATCGCAAGCCCACAATTGCAACATCATGTTTACCAGAAGCATAACTATTAACACACCTATGATTAAATCTAGAATCGTTCCAGGAATAAAACATATCTGCATGTGCATCAAACACAATTACAGAAAATTCTTCATTACTTTGTTCAAGACCTTGTAAAGTACCAATAGTTACGGAATGGTCTCCACCTACAGTAATTAAGAATTTGTTATTAAGCTTAATAACTTCCTGCGCAACTTTACTAACCATCTCTTCAGGACTAACTTCAGCTAACTCCAAACTTGGAAGAAGCTTAATCCCTTGCGCAAAAGCTTCGTTCTTGAACTGTTCGTCATAATATTCTAACTGGTATGAAGCACGAACAATCTCTTTACTACCATTGACTGCACCTTTACCTGCAGTAACATTACCTTCATACTCAATTGGCAAGATGAAAAATTTAGTTTCATCTCCAGCGTACTCTTCCGGCAAGTTCATGAAGTTCATTCTATGATCTCCGTTTCTAATTTTTCCAAATCGCAAAAGTCAGATGCAAAATTATAAGCACCAGCGTTGATGAAAACAAGCTTATCGCCAACTTTTGGATTGTCCAGATAAACTCTATATCTAAACAAATCTACTGAACAAGGGGTACTACCTTTAACAACATATGGTTTAGCATTCTTTTCAGCAGCTACTTCTTTGCTAAGCTCATTTCTGACCAATAACTTAACAGGAACAATTACGGCGTCCATATCTGAATTGTAAATTGAAGCATTAACAATTATGTTATTTTCATAAATGGCAATAATTTCTGTAATCAATTTTCCAGCAGGAGCCGCAATGAATCTTCCAGGTTCAAGCATTAATCTGATATTACGTTCATGCAAATAAGTTTTAAGTTCTTCGATCTTACGAAATACGGAATTGATTACATCAACATTTGTATTAGCATACATCGAAGGGAACCCACCACCGATGTTCATTATATTGATTGCGCTTAACACTTCTTCAGAAAACATTTGAGAAACTTCATAGACCAGGTTCCATTCAGCCATATTTTGGGTTTTTCTGTGAAAGTGTATTCCTAATGAAGATATTTTAGGATGACCTTTCAATCCCAGAATCCTTTTACTAACTGTTTCTGAGGGCATCCCAAACACAAAATAACGTTCTGTTTTCAAAGTGTTCTCTTTTAGTTTAACACGCAGCATTAATTCAATTTTAAAATCAGCATTATGAACATTATTAACAACCTCTATTTCCAAATACGTTAGTAAAATATCTAAATCAGTTTCGTTATCAACAGCAAACCTAAATATCCCTTGCCTAACTAACTCAGAAATAAGTTTATGGTTCCAACCTTGCGCTAAAAATAAGACTCTACTTTTATCTTTGATATGCTTTAGTTCATTGAACATATGAACACTGAACAAACAGTTAACATTTTCTTCCAAGATTAGAGTCGCATCTGGGTTAGTTTTAGAACTGTATGAAACGATGTCAGCAGCAGTTTCAATTATCTTGTACTGCTCAAGGATTTTACTTTTTGATAATGTAAATTTTGCTTTCATTTTATAAGTAACAAACCTCCGGTTTATATCTTTCAAAAGAAGATCTTATTTCTTCTTCTCTTTGGCAAGCAACATAGGTTAAATGAACTTCAGCTATGCAAGTTAATTGTAAATTTCTTTCAATATGATACAGGTCATCTTGGTGTTCTGCTTTTTCAATATTAGGATATTGATCCTTTTCTAAAGTGATTATTATTCCTCCCTTGCCTGGCTGTTCATGATGCCCAGAATAGATTTTTGCTCTTGCAAGATTAATAGTAAAATGAACATATCTTTGCTCTTTCCCCATGATGAAATCTAAAGCTCTATCTTCAATAGATTTTCCTTTTAATAACCAATCTTGAAGTGCTGGATTCTCATCAAAGGCTTTTCTTAACCTTTCACAATGTAAATCCCAATTAGATCTTACCACCCCCTCTTCAGCCAATAATAAGGCATTATGTACGCTCATTCCATGGTATAATTTCATTCTCTCAACAACCCATCTTGTTTTAGTTCTTCGAGAGCACGAATCATCGCCAATGGAAACATGATCGTAACATCGCCAATGACTGTTGCAATGTCACCATCATCCTTCACCTTACCCCAGGACTTAGCCTCACTGGTTGTAGCACCAGACATACTGCCTGAAGTTTTATGTGCAGTAGTCATGTACACAGCATATTCTGCTCCACCATTCAAGAGAGTACAAAGAATAGCGTGATGTTTAGATATACTTCCACCTAGTGCAATCACTGCTTTCTTATCATCATGAGTGCTAGTAAACAAAATATTACCAAAATCTTTCACAACGTCAATTACAAAATCTTTATGTTTCTGTTGAAATAGGTATAAATGAAATCCTAACGCTCCGTCAGTGATTGCCGGGCAGAAAATAGGAACATTATTCTTTGCAGCTTGGTACAAGATAGAATTTTCATCGTCAAGCATTAAACCAATCTCCCTTAGTAAGTCAGAAACTGCCCAACGGTTTTGTTTTTCATACAATTTGTCTAACATCGGCATCAAAAGATCTTCAAAATTCATGTAACTTTCATTCTTGATCATTAAATTTCCAACCCTGTTGACACCTTGCTCATGCAATTCCACATCATCAACTTCAAAACTGCCTACAGAAAACTTTTCTCCTTTAGCTTTCATGATATCCTCTTCCAAACCACCAGCAGTCGTCACAATAACATCTGCCATTCCGAGTTTGATGATTTGTGCAAAGAAACCTCTCAAACCAGAAGTTACCATATTAGAAGTAAATGTTAAGAAGATTTTAGCACCATTCTTTTTCATTTTAACAATGACATCGCTAGCTTTCTTTAGTTCTACACTTTGAAAACCTACTTGACCTAATTTAATGACTAGATCGTTAACACTCATTCCTTGTTCCCATTGAAAATCTTGTACATATGACATTTGAATATAACCTCATTAAATTTTATAGTTTAAAAAACACAACAAAAACAACCTAAACACTATCACCAAATAAAAATTGTAAAGAGAATTAAGTTTATGATCCAGAACCAAACCTAACAGTATTGTAAAGGGAACTTGTTCTTACTTTTCTAACCACAATGTTGTTGATCATAGTTTATATTAAAATAGGAGATTATTTATAAACGTTTTTACTAAAAACCCCTTTGGAAACCACACTAATCAAAAACAAAAAGGTTTAATAATTACTTCTTGTTTCTAATCTCTGATGAAAGACATTATTCTCAAACATGCACTGAAAAATGCTTATGATTTTGATGGAAAAGTTAATCCAAAAGTTGTTCTGGGACAAGTTTTAAGAGATGATCCTGAACTGAAAAAGGAAGTGCCTAAAGTTCTCAAAGAAATTGATGCTATTATCAAAGCAGAATTATCCGGAATTACTAAAGATAAAGCTAAAAAACAATTAGAAAAGTTAGCACCAGAACTGCTTAAAGAAAAGAAAGAAGATAAATTTGAAGGACCATTAAAACCACTTCCGGACGCAGTAAAAGGTAAAGTTGTTACCAGAATTGCGCCATCACCTTCCGGCCCATTACATGTTGGTCATGCTTATGGTGCTTCTTTAAATTATGAATATGCAAAGATGTACAATGGTAGGTTTATTGCTAGGATTGAAGATACTAATCCCGAAAACATTTACGAACCAGCTTACGATTTGATTAAAGAAGATGCTAACTGGTTAAGTGATAATAATGTCAGTGAAGTCATAATTCAGTCTTCTAGGTTAGGTATTTATTATGATCATGCCGAAAAGTTAGTTAACATGGGTAAGGCTTATGTTTGTACCTGTGATGCTGACCAATGGCGAGAAATGAAAAGTGAAAAGAAAGCTTGCCCGTGCCGAGATTTAGATAAGAAAGAAAACCTAACTAGATATGCAAAAATGTTTAATGAATATGCTGAAGGTGAAGCTGTTCTGCGACTTAAAACTGATATTGAACACAAAAATCCAGCTATGCGAGATTTTTCTATTATGCGTATTAATGAACATGTTCATCCAAAAACTGGAAAGGAACAAAGAGTTTGGCCGTTGATGATACTTAGTGTAGCAATTGATGACCATGAGTTGGGTGTAACTCACGTCCTTAATGGTAAAGATCACCATGATAATGGAATTAAAGAAGCTTTAATCATGGAATACCTTGGTTGGAAAGCACCAGTGTATAAACATTGGGGCAGAATTAATTTTGAAGGTTTTAAATTAAGCACGACTAAAACCAAATTAGCAATCGAGCAAGGAGAATATTCAGGTTGGGATGATATAAGATTAGTTACATTGATGGCCCTGAAAAGACGTGGGTATCAAGCAGGTGCATTTAGAAAATATGCAATTGAAATTGGCCTTAGTTTGAATGATAAAACCGTAACTATGGAAGAATTTTGGAAAAATATTAATTCCTTTAACAGAGAGTTAGTTGAACCTAAAGCTAATAGATATTTCTTTATTGACAAGCCTGTTGAAATTGTAATTGAAAATGCAATCGATAAAGTTGCAGAGATAGACTTGCATCCAGAATATCCTAAACGCGGCAAACGTAAATTGGCAGTTAAAGGTAAAGTTCATATTTCAGAATCTGATTTTAAACATTTAGGAGAAGGTGCTATGCACAGATTGATGGATTATTGTAATTTTGAAGTTAAAGGTAACAAATTTGTTTTTGTTTCAGAAGATTACAATGATTACCGGAATGCTAGTAATAAAGGTGTCATAATTCATTGGTTGCCAATTTGTAATAGAGTGATTAATGTTGAAGTGTTGATGGAAAACAATAAAACCATTACTGGCTTAGGAGAAGAGGCATTATCTAACCTTAAAGTTGGAGATCTTGTTCAACTTGAAAGAAGATTTTTTGCACGTGTTGATAAAGTTAGTAAAAAGAAAGTTAATCTGTGGTATTTGCACAAATAGAGTTGGATAAAAATAATATTTGAAAAGGGGGAAATAAACACTTGAAAATCATAGATTTTCTGTGCATTTTCCCGGAGGGAAAATAAATGGGGAAAATTAGCATTGATACTCCGTTAGCGGAGATTACTTTAAGGCGGTACGAAAAGCCGAACATGAATGACCGAGATCTGGTCAGAAAATTGTGTTTATCATTAGGTTTATTGCAACCAGGAGATTCCAGAGATGTGGTAGTGGATGTTCTTTATGTATTGCTAAAAGCTAAGCAGAAAGGTGAAGCCTTACATTCTGAAGAAGTCAAGAATAATGTTATGGATTTACGGAAAGAGCGTAGTTTACCGATGTTGGGAATTGCTTCTTCAAATATCCGAAGGCAGCTGAAAAGGCTCAAAGACTTGCATTTGATCGAAACTAATGCTAACCTTTACAGAATTACTGAATTTTCTGAACTGAGTGAAATATTTGAAGAAAAAGTACAGAACTTTGTATTAAATTCAGTGTTAACCAGAGTTAAGGATTATCTGCAGAAAGTTGATGCTGAATTTGCAGAAAGTGATGTACAAGAAACTAAGAAGAAAACTTAAAATTAATTAAAAAAAAATATTTGTTTAGATTATATCTTCTTCAGATACTACAATAAAGTCTCCAGTAGCGATTACTGCTGAGAACGGAATCAAAATCTGATTATCTTTGTTCTTTTCCAGTTCCATCTTATCAGTGTAAGATGTAGCATTAGTTAGAACAATATGAATAAGTTCTCCAGAACCTACTTCAAATATTAAATCGCCGACTTCGCCAAACTTTTTACCTGATTTTGAGACTATTGTCTTGCCAAGCATTTCTTTAGAGTAATTTTTTTCCTTTTCCATTATCAAAACCCCTCGATTTTAGTTTTTAATTGTGAATAATTTAACAGTAGAAAGAAGCTATATAAAGTTTTTGGTGGCTTAAAATAAAAATCCCAGTCATAGAAGGAAACTTTGGAAGGTCTAAAAACCCCAAAAACAAAAGATTAATAACAGTTCAATGGTTTTTAAGAGTAAATGGCAAACAAAAAATCGTCTAGCGGAATGTCTAATGAAGAAAAAATTGGGTTTCATAAGGGTAGTTTAGCTACTTTAGCTAAAGAACGTGAAGAAATGCTACGAATCTTACAGATTGTAGAACAGCTAATGCAAATGCACGTCAAAGAACTTAAAGATATGGGTATTGATCTGGCAGCACAAGCTAAAAAAGTAGCAAACGGAGCTAATACTGCTAAAAAGATGAAAGGTAAGAAACCGATTGAAGATATTCTTTAGACTTGTTTTAGATTGAATTATTATCTTATTCCAATTTTAATAGAAATAGTTATTTTGAAGGAGATAATCGTAAATTTCTAAATTGTCAAGAAAGAAAAAGGTAATTAAAAAAATAAAAAATTTATAGCTTCTTAAGCTGATCTTTGCTTCTTGCCACCAGTTAAAAGAACCGCTAGCATGAAAATCAAAATAGCAAAGGCAATCACAATACAAGCGATTAACCAGACAAGACCCCTCATTTCTTCCCAAGTGGTTTTATTATCATCACTTGATACAGACGAGTCGCCAGAACTTGAAGGACCATTTAAGGTGGTTACTTCTACATCTGGACTATCATTGCCATTATCTGAACTAGTGCTACTTGAACTAGAGCTGCTTGATTGACTTGCAGATTCGCCGTCAGTTGAAGAACCGCTAGTACCATACTTAAGTAAATCATCAATGTCGTCTCTTAAGTTTTCAACATCTGTTCTGATATCTTCAATCCACTCTAAAAGATCATCTTCTTCACTTGAACTTAAAGTATTGTCATCTTTGATATCATCTTCTAAAGCATCTAAGTCATCTTCAAGATCTTTTAAGTCATCATCTAAGCTTTCCAAGTCATCATTGATGTCATCGATCTCATTTTTGTCATCGTCATCTTCAGCATCTCTAAGATCATCTTCAAGATTTTCGTAATCATCTAAGTAGTCCTCGTACTGAGTTTCTAGATCATTAATGTCAATTTCCCAGCCAGTTAATTCCTCACCTACAGTAATAGTAAAGTGTAAGCTGGCAGTGTCAATTCCATCAGTAAAAACAATTTCAACATCATGTTCAACATCATCGCCACTATTACTGTCAGAATCGTCACTATCAGGAGTCCAGGTTATAGTAAACGTATTGCCATTTTGAGTCAAGTCATCACCTAAGTCCAAATCTAGACTAGATGAATCACAATCTTCGTTACAGTCAACATCCCAACTATTAACACTAATACTGTCACCTTCGGGGTCAATTACGGTAAACTGTAATGTGAATTGAGTGTTCTCATAAGCTTCATAATCAGAAACATCTTCAGGTACGGGAGCATCGTTAACGTTAGCTACAGTAATTTGGAAAGTAACTTCATCAGTCATTCCATCACCGTTTGCGTCAGTTACAGCCACAGTTACAGTGTGAGTACCAACATCATCATTTATTGGAGCCCAGCTTAGAGTTGCAGTACCAGCACCACTATTGGTCAAACTTGCAGCAGTGTCAAAAGTACTAGTTGTACCATAACTTGCACTGAAAGAATCTTCAACAATGGTGAAAACAAGTTCGCTATCAAAACTGTCTTGATCAGTAGCACTGAAGTCTAGAATAAATAAAGTATCTTCAGTAGCTGCTTGAGGAGTTGTTACAGCATCCATTTCCGGACCGTAAGCTGAATCAACATTCAAAGTAAAACTAGTTATGTCAGATTCTCCTTCTGAATCAGTAACAGTTACTTCAATATTATAACTTGCACCATTATCAGCGGGGTTGGGAGTACCAGTAATTAAACCATTACTATCAATACTTAAATCTACTCCACCATTAGCCCCCCAGTTAGGTAAAGTTCCAGTTAGAGTATAACTTAATTGTTCAGTACTTTCAGGAACATCTAAATCAACATCAGCAACTGTTACTTGGTAACTGAACTCTTCACCATTGCCAGTTAAAGCATTAATCCAAGCTTTTTGAGTAATAATCACATCTACAATTGGTGCATCATTAGTGTTAACTACAACAATTTCAATATCTTCTGTAACTTCAGAATTACCATCACTAATAGTTACAGCAACGTAATGGGTTCCTACATCATCATTAGTTGGAGTATTCCAGTAAAGTTCTGGTAAGTTATCACCATTATCATCAGAAATAACTGCAGAAGCAAAACTGCTTGAAATACAATCACTCTCTAACTCTTCTATACTAAAAGTTATAACATCGTTTTCTTCATCAGCAACAATCATTAATTCTTCTACATCGAGAATTGAATCTTCATAAACTGTAATCGGGTTAGGTGCTGGATCTACAACAAAGGGAGCATCGTTAACTTCATTAACAGTAATTGTAAAAGTTGCTTCCATAGAAGGCAAACTACCATCAGAAACTATTGCTCTAAATGTGTGGTCACCAACATCACCCTGAATTGGAATCCAATCAATAGTCCCAGTGCCATCGCTATTATCCGTAAAATGTGTGGTTATATCAAAAGTTGTGCCTACTGGTGCTGAAGTTTCTTCAAAAGTATCAAAACTTAAGTCGGTACCATCGTTGTCAATATCTTCTGCTTGGACATTAAAAACAAAATTAGCACCTTCATTAGTGTTTTGATTATCAACTTCAAGAGTTGGTGCATCATTAACACTATTTACGTTAATATCCAGATTATAAACCTCTGTAGATTCTTCATAAGAACTATCAATTATAGTAAAAGTAAAAGAATCGTAAAGTACACCAAACTCCTCAGAAGCTGGAGTATATTTAAAATAATCATTTTGAATATTTGCAAAAGCAATTGTGTCATCAACAGCAACTGGGACTCCTATATAAATAAAGGAATAACCAACAGCTGTTGGAAGAGATTTAATCCTAATAGATTGAGCTGTATCTCCATCATCATCAGAAAATGTAAAATCGTTAGGAGAAAATACGTACATTGTATCTTCATCTGTATTCACAGTATTATCAGCTGAAGTAGGTTCGGTTGCAAAAACCATTCCTACACTGCTTAATACCAAAGCTAGCATCATTAATACACTTAATATTTGTTTAAATTTCATTTTTGTTTTTCACCTTTTAACTGCAGTTTTTTAGGTTATTTATTATAATATTTTATTACTTATTTTATTACTAAATTCTGATTATCTTGATCAAATAGCCCGTCGGCCAGTTTTACTATTCCAAAATGAGTTCCCATATATAAACCTTTCGGAATTTGTATCACTGCTAAGTAGTTACTACTTTGTCTGGACTATTTTTTCATATCTTTATCCTCTTTTCACTCAGTATATTAGAAGACAATTAGTTCTTAAACATACTTTTAACTTTACTTAAAACAGGGATTATTTTGTTTCTTTAAGACTTTAGTAAGCTTTTTATTGCCCCTTAATATGTAAAAAACCAAAATATTCTTTGATTTTCCTTCATAAACTAGTTTATAGTAAAATTTATATACAACATATATCCGCAGCATAGTTTATGCAGAAAATTATTGCTAATGTTAATAAAGACAGAAAGGAAGAATTATGGACTTTAGTAAAAGAAGCGCATAGAAAGTTTGATTCTTTTCTAAGTGAGGATAAAGATATTGTCCTATTAGAACGAAGACCTGAATATCAATTAAAAGCTGCTGAAGCATTATTAAGAACCATAAATCCCTCGCAGAATTATTGTTATAGAATCCCTTGTAGTTTAGAAGATGATAATGAAGGGTCCTATGATGAAATAAAAATTTGTTACTTTCCTACTTATGATGGAATTACCGAGGGTGCCTTAGAATGTCTTGTATCTCGATTAAAAAAACGTAAAAACATTATTGAAAAGCTTGCTAGAATAAAAGCCATCAAAGGAAGTCTAATAAGTCCAAATTGTCAAGGTAGGTTAGCTGTTGAGGATACAAATGCTTTCAAAATGCTTACTCAAACTGAAGAAGCTTGTTATTTTCTATTAGATTTAATTACAAATCAAGATTATCCGTTTCATAAAGTTGGGGAAGATAATTGGTTAGCTGAAGGTAAAGAAAATGGATATCGAGCGCTTCATGGGACTTTTCATTGGAAAAATGGTATGCCTGCAATGAATGATTTAACTATAAAGATTCATTTTACTACAATTGATTATCATGACAATAATGAAAACGGGTCGGCTGCCCATGGTGATTATGAAGAACAGAAGATGGCTAGTCCACATAATTTAGATGGTTATCAAGTAATTATCATTGAAGGTGATAAATTAGTAAGACCACAAATCATCCCCACACCTTACACAGACTACGTCCTTATACCGGGAGAAGTGCCAGAATTTATTAAACGATTGCCTCCCCTCGATGTATCTTTGGAAGAAAGTTCAAAATCTTTCCTTCTTTCAATCTAGCACAGCCAAAAACATCTTCTCGGAACTGTAACAGAACAAGTTTATTTTCTTCTTTGAGTTCTGGTTTGTCAATGTCCATGCCTTGAAAATATTCTCTTATTTCTTTTTCATTAAGCTCAAAAAGATTATCCAATTTAACCTTGTTTTCTTTAGCTTCTTTAAATAATAATTGAGACGCTTCCATACTTAACCGAAAAGTATTTCCTTTCTTCTCGCCCAAATAAAGACCATAACGGTCAATCCTAAGCTTATCCAAATCTAGTTTAGAAATGTCTTTGCTGATTATGTAAACTTTACCTTTTTCAGTTTCTAGATAAGCATAATCTTCCTGAAAAGAATAATTGAATTGGTTTACTAGAAGCTCTTTTAATCTTTTGATTTCTTTACTATTAAGAATGTTTAGTTTTTGCATATTAAAGCTAAAAAAAAGATGCTGTTTAAAATATTTGCTAAAAACATTTTTGATATCTGTTAGAAATTGATTATAAAAAAAATTTTGTGTCTTCCCAAAGAGGAAAAAAAAGAAAATATTATGGAGGAAGACACCCCCACTTTTTAGGCTAAAAGCCTAGTAGTAAGTTTGCTCTTCCTCGTCTTCGTCTTTCCTTAATCTAGTGAAACCGATTATCAAACCAATAATTACTAGTAATACAACTAGAACAATCAAAGCGATTTCTAAACCGTTTCTTAGACTAAAGTCAGTACTGCCACTGTCTTCGCTAGCGGAGACATCAGCACTCAATGTTATAGTTTCTAAAACTTGTCCTTCGTTACTTAGAACTAAGCTTGCAACTTGAGTACCACCTGCAGCATCTTCTGCAACGTCTAGGTAAGCATATACAACTTGGGATTCACCAGGTGCTAAAACAACTAAACTGTCTGATAGACTTTCAGTTGCCCAATCACCAGCGGTTAAAGCCATGGTGTATGTTTCAGTGCTTGTACCTTCGTTACTTAAAGCAAGAGCGTATACAGCTTGTTGACCAGTTTTAACAGATTGACTTTCAGGACCAACTGCAACAACTAATCTTTCATCTTCAGTATCACAGTAGCTACCTTCAGTAACAGTTAAACTGTATGATTTTGAAACTGATTCAAATTCATCATATTCAGCTGTAACATCTAAGGTGTATTCACCAGCAGCAGCACAATCTGGGATGCTTAAGAATAACTCTTCGCTAGTTTCATATGAAACATCAACGTCAGACTCAACAACTTCAATGTAATCAGTGGAACTGATACCTAAGTCATCAATACTGATGGTTACTTTAACATCTTCTTCGTCCTTGTCACCATAGTTCTGTAATTGAACTGTAGCTAATAAGGATCGACCAGCTTCAACTGTACTACCAGGAGATAATACTACATCTTCAATGTCAATACCATGTCGGCTAGGTTCAACTGATAATCTAACAACTTCGTCCATACTGTTGGAGTTTTTGTCAGTAACAGTGATTCTTAGCCAGTATTCATCTTTTTCTAATCTAACTGGTAAGTCAATTTCTAAATTAACATATTTAGTAGTGCCTTCATTCATGTCAAATAAGTGACTTTCGTCTCGTAGAGATTCATAGTCTGAATATTCATAACCATCAATCTCAACTTGAACTTCAATGTCTTCAACATCAACACTAGCTTCTAAACCGATTTCTACTTCAAGAGTTTCCCCTTCCTCAACAGCAACAATCTCAGCGCTTGAGTCGTTGCCAAAATCTACATCATTGCCGTTAACTTCAATGCTTCTAAATTCTAAGTCATCGCTAAGATTACCAGCAATAACTACGGAACTTAATAACAAACCGATAACAGCAAATAAAGCCATTATGTTTAATACTTTTCTCATTTTTTTGTCTTCCTCCAAAAATATTTTTTGAATGTGATTCGTTTTTATTTTCGTTGTTTTTCTCAATTTTATTGAGTTTCATCCTCAAAAGTGGTAACGTTTATTTAAACCTTTTGGTTTTATTAGCACTCTCAAGTAGTTACACAATTTTGTGTAACACCTTGTCTTAAGTTGTTTGAAGATTTGAAAAAAATTAAACAATTCTTAAAACACGGTAAGTTGTGTGATGATAATCATCGTTGCTCATTGTAATTTTAACATCATATACACCTTCTCTGGCATGTGATGGTAACTGCATTACAACGATCTCACTCATCTGTTCACCTTCTTCAAGGTCAAATTGTTCGCTAACGTACTTCATTCCAAGTTCGTAAACAACAACTGAGATTTGTAAATCTTCTAAATCTCCTCGACCATCATTGTACATGCCAACTGACAAATGAGCAGTATCTCCATAAACAACTACTTCGTCATCAAACAGTACGTTACTAAATTTAACATTGTTAGTAATAGGACTTACTGCAATCACAAAGTTCTGACAAGCAGTATTTCCTTGTTCATCACTTGCACAAACAGTAACTTCATAGTCACCATCATCTTCAGGCGTCCAAGTAAGTATATCATCATTGTCCATTTCCATTTCGTCAGGACCTTCGCTTAACCAGATTTCTACGTCTCCGCCTTCAGGATCGTAAGCTTCAACTTCGTAAGTGTAATCTTCGTCAATTATACCAACCAAATATGGTTCTGAGGTAAAGATGGGTGCTCCGTTAACATCAGTAATTACAACTTGAAAGTCAAAAGTACAAACTTCACCAGTTGGATTATCTTGTTCATCTAACTCTTCAGCGTATAAACTGAACAAAATAGGAGAGTTAGCTTCTTGGTTAAAGTCAATGAACCAACTTAAATCCCAATTTTCTTCAACTTCATTATAATCAGGACCAACAACATCTACTACTGGACCTTGAGTCAAAACAACGTCGCTAGTTCCAGTACCGTCAGGATCAACTACAGTAAATGTTAATTCTAAATTTTCACCTTCATCTCTGTTGTAACTTGGATCTAAACCGTCAAAGTAACATCCCTGATTAACATTACCTACTTCAATTTGAACTGCAGATTCACTAGTGATGCTACCATCGTCAACTTCAAAAGTTAAATCGTATGTACCAGCATCATTCATGGTTGTTTGCCAGGTAAATTCGTAAGTCCCGTCATTATCTGAATCTTCATAGGTGTAACCAGTCAAACCATCATCATCAATGCCGAATGTTAATTGATCACCGTCAGCATCAGTTGCGCTAACGAATAGTTCAACTAAATCTCCTTCATTGTAAGGGTTGCTTAAGCCAGTTACACTAATTACGGGTGCGTGGTTTCCACTTACATCAATTTGATAAGGTTGTTGTACAACTCCACCTTCATTATCGGTTACTTGTACAGTAACATCAAAAGGACCATTATCCATAGCATCAACTGGAACATCCCATATAATTAAACCAGATGCACTATCAATAGTCATATCAACAGGTGCTTGACTTAAACTGTAAACTAAAACATCTTCGACATCTTCGTCAGTTGCATCAACATCATATTGATACATTTCACTGCCAACTGCGGTTTGTACAGGAGTTGAAGTCATATTTGGTACTCTGTTAACATCTTGAACTCTTGCCCAAAAGTTTTCTCCAACAATTTCATCGCCATCAGTTGCCTGAATTGTAACTAAAAACATATCGGAACTTGCTGGGTGTTGTACAAGGGTGTACATTGGCTGTACTTGCATAGTCCAAGTACCGTCATTATTATCAACAAAGTGAATTGCATCTCCACTGATATCTTCTAAGTGTTGTGAATAACCACTTTGAATAAGAGCTTCAACAGCCAAACCTTCATTGTTAGGATCATATGAAGTAAAAGTTAATTCATGCAATTGTCCTTCATGAGTATATTGAGTACCAAGAACTTCAATTACAGGAGTGTCACAAACATCTCCCCAGCCGTCACCATCACTATCTAATTGATCAGGATTTACATCAAAAGGACAATTGTCATCTTCGTCAGGAATTCCATCACCATCAGTATCAGCTAAAACTTCTAAAAAGATGAAAGGTGAAATGTAATCATCACCATGTTCATTAGTAACCATAGCATAGATAGTGTGTGTTGCTCCTGATTCAAAATCATCAGAATCGATTGTTAAAATATCGTCATGCACAGTAATTAGGTTTGAACCTAATGTATCATCGTACAATACTTCAGGAGTTCCTAATCCACCGTTTAATGATCGAATTTCAAAATCGTAAACTCCAGTGTTAAAATTATCAATTTCTACTTCCCAAGCAATTTCTGCGTTCTCGCCTTCAACAACAACTTTGGAAGGCTCGTTAGGTTGATCATTCCATACAATTGTAGTTGAAGCACCAGCATCACTGCCAGGATTATTATCTCCATCACGTACTAAGATTTCTGCGAATTGTTGATCAAAGTCGCCATTTTCATCTTCTACTATAATTTCAAATGCAAATTCTAAACCTAAATCTCCTTGTGGATAATCTATACCAGCATCAATTTCAGGTGCAGTACCATAAATGTAAACTTCTAAATGACCTGCGTCATCTACAGTTTCCGTATAACTTAACCAGTTAGGGAACCACATTGGATCTACTACAAAATCCATAGTATCATAATCTTGATCATTTGCGATTAAAGTATCTTCATAAAACTCCCCTTCATTAACTACACCAATTAAAGTGTTAGCAATAATAGGTGGGTTAGATACAGGTTCGGTAACAGTGAAAGTCATTTCTTCTGCATAACTGTCTTCGGAATCGGATTCTACTCTACATACTACAATATAATCACCAAGTGCATAATTGCTAGGATCAACTACACCACTTCGAGTACCATAATATTCATAATCTCCCCAACCAGTGGAAGCAAGATTACTATTATCTTCAAATAGAGTTTCTTGTAAAACGTAAGCTGTATTGTAAACTTTAGCGGAAAATGTGTATGCGCTAGGGTTATTATCGCTAATGCTTAACATACAGAAAGCAGTTTGGTCAGGACTATCTTGATATAGTTGAACGTCTCCACCGTCTTCACCAACTGCCCAGTAACCTTTAATGTAACCATCAAAGTTAGCATCATTAATATTGGTCTGAGCTAGACCAGCAGGTACCATACTTAAAACTAAAAGCATAAGTACCATTAATGTAAATATTTTATTTTTCATTGTCATTTTTTCCTAGCACCGCGTATATTTATTTAGTATTATTACCATCTACCGCCAATGTTAATTCCGCTACCAACGACAGGGTTCCATTTGTTTCCGCCGTCAGGTGTTCCTGAAGTAGCACCCATGTCTCCATAGATTCCTACTCTGAAATTATCATTTCCTACGTAAAGTCCAGCTCTACCCAAAAATAGGAATGCATCATTTGTTACAGCATCTAAAGCTTGAGTACTTTCATTTGGTTCGCCAGTTCTTACACTGTTTTCACCAATTACATCACCGTTAGGAGTTGTTTGCCATTCTTCTCTTGTAACTTGTTCAGTTGTAGTTTCTTCACCTTCAACTTTACCAAAGTTCAAGTAATGAGCTTGGCCACCAAAGTGAACTCCAAAAGCACTACCATCACTACCACGAACAAAAGGTACATTTACTCCTAAGCCAACAGTTAATTGACCGCCAACAACTTCGCTTGTTCTTGCATAATCTTCAACAGTAACAGAATCAACAGTTACAGTTCTATGATTGTACCGGCCACTTTCTGCCCCAGTTACAGGATCTACATCCTTTTCAAAAGTTTCTTCAACAACTTCGCTTGAAGTTTGTGGTTCACCAGAAGGCATTTCATAACCGTTAAATGCAAGACCGCCACCTAGAACAAATTCTAAGGTTGCTCCTCTTGCATCAAGTCCCACATGTGGATTGAATAATAATGAAGCTAAATGAGTTGCTCCGTAATTACTTAGAGTAAAATCTTTGTTCATTGTCCATAAAGCATCATATTGAACTTTAACACCAACAGCGTTAAAGTCTTTTGCAGTTTTTGGTGGAACAGTAGGAGGAATTACAACAACAGGTTCTTCTCCCTTTTCCATAGGAGTTCCGTCAAGACAGTAAGTTCTAACTTCTCTACCATCAACTTCAACGTTTTCACATCCCCGATTTGGCACATATGTGCCTCTGTCTAAATTAAAAGCATCAATTTCTTCTTCAGTTACACAAACATTTCCTGAGTCATAACAAGCAGGATCTTCTTGAACAGGTTCTACAACAGGTTCAACTACTGGTTCTACAACAGGTTCAATAACAGGTTCTACAACAGGTTCAGCAGCAGCAACGCCAGATTTATCTGTACACATAACATCATTAGCGTCATGTTGACACAAGTTTGAAAGTGCGGGTCTTGAATAACCTTCAGCCATTCTAACTGTTACTCCGTCAACTGTAAGTTCTTCGGTATCTAAACAAGTATAATCTGCAGAATCTTGGCTATAACCTTGATTAATTCTTGCCGCAATTTCATCTAAAAACTTTTGACTATCTGGGTTACCACAATAGGTTGGGGTAAATTTTTGTTTTGGAGCTACTGTTTCTTCTGCGCCATTATTTGCTTGAACAACAGCAGAATCATCAACACATAAATTATTTTGAACATAATTACGACATTCTTTACGAACATTTGTAGTTAATTGTTTTAATGAAGTTATATTATTATATTCACTACAATCAAGAGTTTGTGTAGGTTCAGTGCTTTCTTCAGTTGTATTTTGAGTTGTATCTTTTGATGGTATTACTCCAGCATAAGCAACACCTGCAGCACCTAAGGCTGCTATTGCTGTTAAGGTAGTTAGACCTAATCTTGCACTAGACAAGAATTCTCTTGATTTGTTCAATGTGTTTTCAAGTAATGACATTTTTTATCCCCCACAGATATTTATTGTATTTAATTAGTAATTATTTACAGGAACTATCATCTGGACCCCATCCCTCGCTAAAGTTCACAAAACCTAAATCAACAAGATATTCTTTTTGTTGAGCGTTAGGTTCTCCGTCAAAGAAAGTTCCAACTACATCTTCAACAGGACCAAACTCACAAGTATAATCATTCAAAGCAGCCCGTAATTCGTCTGTACTTCCAGCTGTATTAGCAAGACCTAAGTAAGCATTTTTTATTTCAGCAGAATCATCTGAGTTAGCAATAATATTTTCATAACCTTTTCTTTCCAATTCTAATGTAGGTTCTAATGCGGACACATTATATTCAACTGGTGAATTTTCAAGACCATCGTCACTTAAAGCATTGTAACCAACAGCTACTAATCCAGCCAATCCTGCACCAACAAGTGCACCGATAAGTCCAGAATTTGTACGAACCCTTCTTTTGGAATCTTGAATCATTTTCACATAATAATTAGTTCCATCAAGTTCTTTACCTTTAACATCATCATAAGAATTAAGTAAAACGAAATTTGCAAACATATTCTTTCTACGTCTTGTTTCTTCTTCAATTTCTTCATCAGGAACTTTATCTGCTTTATCTGTAGTAGAATTATCATATTGGTTTTTCAAATTTTCCCATTGGTTTTTCAACCTTAACGCTTCTTTCATGAATTCATTTCCAGCTTTTTTATCTGCTTCACCAAAGATCAGACCAAAAACACCATTTTTAAGCATCTTATTAGTTATATCACCATTAGTTTCTTGATCATCTAAATTTTCAATTGTAAATTGAACTAAATCTAAAAGATATTCTTCATTTGTATCATATTGTTTCATTCTTAAAAGATTGTTTACAGTCTCATTTGCAAAAAGACCTATTTCTTTAGAATCATAAGTAAACCCGTAGTCTTCAAACATATTTCTAAAGCAGTCAGCCAATTCTGTTGCTGGATTAATGTCTGTAACTTCTGGTTCTACAACATCTTCTGCAACATAATTTTTTTTTGATATATTTTTAGAAATTCGTGAAACTAAATCATTTACACCAAAAACTTTTTGCCCACCTCTTTCCTTAAAATGATTTTGCCTTGTACTATATATCAAACTTTCTCCATCTAACATTTCTACAATCTGTTTCTCAAAATCTCCATTATTTACACCATCAGGTAAATTTAACCCATTTTCTAATAAAATCTTTACCCTTCGATCATTAAAATTGTAATCTGCCATTGTAATAAAACCTCGCTGCTTTTTTGATTGGATATATGTTAACACTACCCCAAAGTAGGCACTCATATATAAATCTTTTGGGTTAATTGTTAACTTAGAGTAGTAACACTTACTTGGAAAGGAAATGAGGGTTAAATCTTCCCAAACTAGTAATATTTAACTAATATTTTACCCACCCATTTGAAAGCCCAAATCCCCCATATCGTTTATTTCGGGCGTTTTCAAGTTTAAGCACGTGATACTTTAAAATGATTTGGAGTGTCTATAAGACATATTCTAATGATATTTTTAGAATTGAAATTCCAATCGGAATTAAATTGCAGAAGTTATTATGAAAGTAAGGTGCAATTTTTTGATGACAGATGGAGTGTATTTGTCATTACTACAAATCAATAAATAACTTTTATCTATTGAAATTAGCATGGTAAACAAAAAATTAAAATTAGGATTAGTTGCTGCTGGCACTATAACTGTCTTAGCAGCAGGAGCTTATGGCGCAGTTAAAGGCGGACAAAAAGTTCTTGAAGTAGGTCAAGATATAGTTTATCAATCTGAACTTGAAAATGAAGTTGATAGTTTAAAAAAAGACATTAGCCAACTTTATGAAAGTTCGGAAGCAAATCAAGAATACTTAACTAATCTTGATCAAAAGATAAGCAATTCTGAAGAAAATATGTTAGCTCGTGTTGATGGCATTGAGAGTGGAATGCAAAATGTACAATACAATGTTTCAAATATTGAAGAAGTTCTAACTACAGAAAATGTTAACCATTGTTTAGAGTTTGGAGAATTTGGTGCAGTTTGTTTAAGCAGTTCTTACATTGATGGAGATAACGTCATTGAAAGAAGAGTTGACTAAAATGAAACATTTCCATAAACAAATATTATTATTACCATCCAAAACAAGAACAGGAACAATGTTTGGTGTTTGTAAGAGAATTATGATCAGATCAACAACCTTTCTAGAAGATAACAGAAATATGGCAATTTAAGGTTGTTGTACTTATTACTACACTTGTTTAAATCGTTAATGAGTGTTAATAATGATAAAAAGCTAGATTGAAGTTTTCATAGTTGCCAAAGATCAAGTAATGTGGTGAAATTCCTACCACTCCCGCAGTGGCAGCCCATTAACTTGGTCGGATAAATTTATTGAAAACTTCTTCTAGCAATTATAATTTGGAGGATTATAAAATGGAATTAGTTAAAAATTTAGGCTTGATGGGTGTAGGTGTTGTTATAGGATTAGGAGCGGGATATTTTTTATTCAACGAAAATGTACCAGAAGCAGAAATTGAAATCGTCGAACCTAATTTACTCAATTGTAGAGATGTTTACAATGAAAATTTAGCACAACTTGAAGATAAGTATAACCATATTCCTTCTGGAAGCTCCGCAACACCAAATGATATTGGTATTGATTACATTATATCAGAAGAAGCTAATTTTAGGGGATTAGTAGTTACAGACAAAGAAACTGGAGAACAGTTGGCAATATCGTGTAAAAATTCTTTTGGTAATAGAGAAATTGGTCTTGGAAGATATAAAGAAATTACTTTCCTCTTAGGTTCTGCTTATGATGGTAGTTCCATCAAGCCGGGGCTGGTTGATTATCAATGTTTACAGGATAGTTCTAAATTGGAAGATGTAGTTGATAATGGAAAGAAAAATTAATTATTTCTCCAGTATTTAATTTTTATCCTTTTCTGTTGTTACACTGATTACTACACTTCTTTATATCTTTTTTACCACATTAAGAATATGGAATTTCAAAATTAAACGAATATTAACGGAGGAAAAATACAAATGGTACAACCAAAATATAATCCAAAAATTGACCCTAACATTTTTGATGAGGGATTTGATAACGACTATGGTT
Organism: archaeon; assembly: GCA_043812455.1. Lineage (GTDB taxonomy): Archaea > Nanobdellota > Nanobdellia > Woesearchaeales > GW2011-AR9 > JABHQR01. Next base: position 64,816 of record JBDRMB010000039.1, read on the forward strand.
TAGATGACAAATTACTTGACGATAATCTGAATAAACCATTAGAAGAATATGATTTAGGAAATAAAAAGAGTTCTGCTCAAGGAGAAAGTTTAGAAGGAAATTCATCTTCAAGTCGAGAACCAAGACAAGATTACATGGCTATGAGTAGAGGGGAAAGTATTGATAATGTTATTGAGGAACAAGATATTGACAATGACGCTGAACGAAGAGCTGGAAGAAAAGCAGCGCAAGAAGAAGCTATGATGTATGGTAGTTTAGAAGAAAGTGGTGATGATAACAATTACGGTTCAACAAAAGAAAGGATTAGTGATCTGAAAAAAAGTGCATATGCACATTTAACTTCAGTTGACACTTCAAACATGACCCACAAACAAAGGGATAGGAATTTGAAATGGGTTGAGTTCAAAAACAGTTTATTTGAAACCGTTAGTAAAATTGCTGGATATGATGTTGTTGATTCAAAAATAGGTAAAGAAATTGAACACATAAACGAAAAAGTATCTAACTTAGAAAATAAAATGTATCAACGAGAGATGAGGTTATATGGAAGAGCATTATCAAAAGGAAACAATAACATTTTATTTGGAGAACACACTGAGCAAGATAAAAATTTAGAAAGACTAAAACAGAAACCACAATTCTCTGGACTGAAAGATTATGAACTTAAAAAAGTTGGAGGAAGTTATGTATCTAAAGGTCTTAAAAAAGAATTGTTTGAAGTTAAAAAACAAAAGAGATTTGTAATTAAAAATATTCTTAAGTTAAGACAAATGATTAATGAAGGACATACAAATATAGCTGATTATAAATCTAAAATGAGGCATATTGCTGGAGATACTAGATCTCTTTTAGATGATGGACTTAGCCAGGAACTGGATGAATACAGTGCTCTAAGTAGTAAAGCTGAAGAAGATCTGCACATGGCAAATTCAATGTATAATCAAGAGAAAGTACGGCTTAAAAGTTTGAAAGTTAGAGAAAAAAGTATTGAGGATAATGTTTATGGTTTAGAAATTGAAATTATGGACATGAGAGAAATGGTTAATGCTGGTAGAATAATCTACGAGAATCTAAAGATCAATGCTGAATACGGAAATTTAGATAGTACATTAAAAATTTTAGAAGACACTAGCGATCTTAAATCAACAATTGAAAAGCTTGCCGTTCTTGATGCTGACATGAAAAATGAGGTAAGATCAATCAGAAATGATATGTACCAAAATAACAATAATAACGGAATTGGTCTTTCTCTTGATGTAATTAATCATTCTTCAGCCCAAAATAGACAATCTTTGGAAGAACGAAAATTAAGAGAACAAGAGCAGATTGATGGAGAAGTTGCTGAATTTCTTGAAGACCTAATTAATTAGGTCTTATTTTTCTTTTTTAAAAATGGTGCTAGAAAAAATCATTGTAGAAGAAGACATTGTAAAAAATTATTATTCCAATAAAATTAACTATGAAACGCTATTGAGATATTTAGATAGTACGATTGAGGTCAACTTACCTAAAAGTAATCTTGGAGATTTGGTAGAAAAGTACAACATACTATTTCTTGGCACTTCACATCTTATAGAAACTGAACTAAAAAACTATGAAGAAAGTAAAACAATTAGCAACAACATAAAATTATTATACACTACGTTAATTGCATCACAAGTAGTTTTGAAAGAAATTGAAGATTCTGTTGGTAATGCTGGAAATAATGTTATGATAAGATCACAGCAAGAATACCAAGAGATTGATATCAGTTTAAGTAGAAATAATGAAGAAATGAATAAAGCATTTCTAAAAGGCATGGTTGATTCATTAATAAATTCCAAACCTGCCGGATTAAGAATTATTAAAAATTACTTGAATCAATATTCAAAAAAGGCAAGTAATGTAATTAATAATAATTTAAACAAAGACCAAGCAGAAATATTAAAAGAAATTTCTTGGAAGTATAATTTTCACACAATTAGTGGAAACTTCAAAAGTAAAGAGGAATTAAATAAACGGAATGATCAAAAAAAAGGAATTCAAAATTCTGACCCATTACTTAAAGGTCTTAAAGATTATATTTTAGAAGAACCGGTTTCAAGACAAGATATAGTAGGAAACGAGGATATTATTGATTTGATTGAAACGGAAGTTGCTTGTTTAATGCATTATGACCCTGTTGATAAAAGTAACTTATATCAAGGATTTAATCAATTTGTCATGCTTGCTGGTCGTCGTGGTACTGGTAAAACAATGATGGCAATGTATGGCTTGACCATTGGAAAATCACTTTCTGACAAATATAACAAAGATTTATCAATAATTGAACTTGATTTTGAGGACAGATGGCAATGTGGACCTGAATTAAACATTAGAGCGCAGTTAGAAGAAGTTAGTAAAAGTAACAAACCTTACATCGTATTTATTGATGAAATTGATACTAAAATACCTACACGTACAGAATCAGGAAAAGATTCACAAAAAGCAGTAATTGGAGAAATTTTGAAATTTAGAGGTGGTGTTTACCTTAATAAAAATAACTATTTAGTTTTAGCTACAACAAACAGACCAAATGATGTAGATATAGCTTTAAGAAATAAATTTGAGATCCTAGAAGTTCCTGGTCCTAAAAATGGGAAAGAAAGAACTGAAATTCTTTACAAACGTATGCAAAAAGGAATTGAAAGGGGCTATGTTCAGATTAATGATTGGTCTAATATCAAAAATATTCTTGAGAAATACCTATTTACGGGAAGAGATTTAGTTAATATTTCTTCCCGAGCAGAAAGGAAGTTTAGAAAAAGCGCTAAGAGATTCAGATGCGACCATACAACTACGGAAGGTAAACAAGTTGTTCAACAGATTATTCAAAGTTCTGATTATGATTATATTACTACTGACAAAGATCTTATATCCTCAATAATGTATGAAGTACAAAAGGAAAAAATTGAACAAACTGATTTTTTGAAACAAGACAGGTACATTCGAAATGTCACTAATTAGTGCTGTAAAAAAGGAAAAGGAAAAACTATTGAAAGAACTCTATGGGCGGGTGAGATAAAATGGCTAAGGAAAAGAAAAGAAGAATGTTTTTGGAAAAGGACGATTTTCAAAGTGATATCTTCAAAGGTCTTTATGATAAGTATTTTGGATATCTTGTTCCTGACGAACCTGTTGAAGAAAAACAGGATAATAATAATAATAATAATGATGATGATGATGATAATTATCATAGAAACTATCAAAATAGAAATTTAAGAGATGATAAAAGCAAAAAAGTTGAAACACGAAAAGTTCCTGAATTGGATGATTTATTATATGAAAATGAAAGAGAAAAAGAAGTTAAGGTTATTGAACTTTTTCCTGGAAAAAAAGAAAGTAAATTAAAACTTGATGAAGGATTAAGTAAAGAAAATATTTTTGATGAATTTGATGCTGAAGTATCAGAAGATTTCCGGAAAGATTCGTTACAACAAAAGGTATCAGAACCACAAATTGTTTCTAAACAATATTTGCTAAATGATATTTTTTCAGAATTATTACAGTATTATAAAGCCAATGATGTTAATAATAATGAAAGTATACCTGTCCTTGAAGAAGATGCTAATTGTTTACTAGCAACAGTAGCGGCTGCTTCAAAACATTCATTATTGATTGAAGGGAAAGCTCGAACTGGTAAATCATTAATCCTAGATCAAATGACTGAATTGTTAACTTCAGTATATTCAATAAAAAATTGTTCAAACAAATCATTTTTTGGAAGTGCTGATGAAATCAACAAAAATGATTTTTTGTACATTTCAGAATTTCAATCGGCAGTTCAAGGTAATCCCGTAGTAAAAGAAATTCTTAAGATGGTCACTGAGAATAAAGATGCAACTCATGATAGTAAAGGGATGAGAACAACCCTTTGTGGAAATTTAACTGTGTTAAGTACCGGCGCTGATGAGAACATATTGACCCAAAAAAGAGATGTTGAAGTTTCAGGCAGATTCATAATTTTAAAGACAAGATCTGACTTAGAAAAAACTAAAAAAATTTGTGATTATCAAGACGGGCTGAAAGATGGGACTATTGAAGATGTTATGTTTTCAAAAGATAGGTTTGATAATCTAAAAAATCATATCAACCAAACTGTTGAAGAAAAGGGGTTTCGTTCAGAAAATCCGTTCATCAGATCATTCTCAGAAAATCTACCACAAACACAAAAATCTGTATATTATAGAACTTTATATCACTCATTAATTGACGCTTTTACTAAGTTTGACAGGCAAAACAGGTTAAAGAAAGAAAATGGTAAGTTTCTGACTAACATTATTGATATTTATCTTGTCAACACATTATATCATAAAACTTATTGCCAAACATTGAAACGGTTAGCAGCAATGAGTTATGAGGCTATTGAAAGAACGTTAAGTGAAGTAGAAAAAGAAGATCAGAAAAAAGAATACGAGCAAGAGATTTCATTAATAGAAGAAGTTGAAAATAAAAATACTAACTGGCAGAAGATATGGAACGGTGCTTATGAACATATGGCAAAGAACAATCCTCAACTGCTTAACCAGTGGGTAGCTTCTCAGTCTAAAGAAGGGAAAATTATAGTTTATAATCCTGTGAAAAAAGTTGATGTGTATTTGTGCGAAGCTGAACCAATCTCTATAAAAGAATATTCAGAGGTTGATAAGGTAAATACAAACTCTTTGGAATCTGAAGAACTTAATCGTTATGAAATAATTACAGATCCAAGAAGGTTACTGCCCGAACCAAAAATTATAAATTGATGAGGTTTTTAAAAAATGATAAGAAATCAGAGATTATATGATAGATTTGAAGATAAAATTAATGAAGAAATTAATATTGCAGTAAATCCTTCTTCAATCCCCTTGCCTTTTTCTTTAGAAAAAATTTTGCCCTTAATGTATAATTCTAAAGAAAAAGTTCATGAACTACAATCTGAATTAAGTAATAACAAAAGTTATTCTTTAGAAAATATCTGTGAAATTCACAATTTTTTACAGCCTTTAGAGAATAACATCCATAATATAATAAATTCTGGCCAAGAATCATATTTACTCCTAATTGCAAAAGTGATTGATATTGGAGATAAGTTTGATCGCATAATCGAAAATAAGTTTAGAGAATTAGAAGTATCTTTTGATAAAAACAAAAACTCAAATTCTAACAAAAATAAAAGATTAAGTTTGGTTTTTGACCAATATATTACCTTAGATAAAATTAGCCAAAAAAGAGATTTAACTTTTCTACCACCTCCAAAAATTAAACAGAAATTTGATGGTTATAAAAAAAGAATTGAAGAATTTAAAAGAGTTGATATTGATATCAAGAAATTAATTGATGGATATCAAAACCTTAAAACCCCGGAAGAGATAAAAAAATATGTAAATGATAAATCTGAAGATTTGAAAAGTCATGGAATTACTTTTAATAACAATCTAATACAAAGAGCTATTAATTTGCAATATCGGGAAGCTATAAGCGTTCTTGAAGATTTGAGAAATGATTTTAAGAACACTAGTGATAAAGCAGAAAATTTTATTGCTTACAGAGCTCGTATATCTTCTGACATTAGAAAAATTAAAGCATATAAAGATAAAATTGATTCTCTAGAAGTTGATAAATTAAATCTTTTTGATAAATTGATAATCGCTAAGAACCTGGAAAATCTTGATTCAAAAAAGTATAATTCTGCTAGAAGAAATTTGTTTCTTTCCGGAAGTATTGATTTATATGGACAAAATGTCAAAGAATTGAAAGACTCTGGTAAATATTTGTTAACGAAAGATTTTCTTAGAAAAATTGATAATTACGGAATTCAACTAAAGAATAGTTCTTTAGATAGTTCTTTAGATAATTCAAAAGAAAAAGAAATTTATCAAACTATTTCTGTCATTGATGAGAAGATAAAATCTTTTGAAGATTTTGTTAAAGCGGGAATTAGATATAATAATGATGATGATTCAGAACAGTTAGAAAAATATGGCGAAGAGTTTAGTGAATTTTACAGAAAAGCAGAAGAGTTAAATCTGAGTAAGGTATGCACTTACCTTACTGGAACTAAAAAAGTTTTAGATTTTTATCTGAAAAGATGTATGCCTGAAATTGATAAAATACTGGAAGAAAATTATGAATTTAGTTCAGATGAAGAGTTAGGCCACAATAACTGTGATAAGATACATGAAAAATTTAAGCAGTTATATGAAGGGAAAATAAAGATTGGTTCTAAAGAAGACTTATTCAATATGACATATAAATCCCGCAATATTGTAACTGATAGAAAATTAGCTGATATATGTTCAACTATTTCTGGTTTTTATGGAGATGAAAGAGTTTTCAAAGGTTCAATGGAGATTAGGGTTGAAGAAACCAAAAGACATTTTCCTTTGGAAGGGCTGGAAAATGGAGATTTAGTTCTTTACAATTCTATTGTAGAAGCTGTCGATTGTTTGTTTTGATTTTTAATATCAAAAATTACTGGTTAACCCAACCACAAGACCCTTTCTTTTTAATTGATGAAATTTTATTACCATTAGGACAATTACAATTATACAACAAGTCACCATCATCTTCCAAAAAATAAACTCCTTTATCATTATCACCTTTACAACGAATGTTATTTTCATTATCAAAATAAAAATTATTTATAATATTTAAACCAAACTCAGGATGTAAACTATATAATCTTTCTCTTAAGAAATAATCATGTGATGGCTTAAAAACTTCCCAATGTGTAGAACTATCTTTTAGAATATTATAATAATCAGAGCCATTGATATCCTTATCATGAAATGTTAAATTATTATTTCTATCAATTTTGTACACACCAGAACTCCCATCATCATAATTCATTATATTTCCATCTTTATTCAAATAAAAATCTTCTATAACAACATCTGCTAACCTAGGATGCAAATTATGAATTTGTTTCCTTAATTCAATTTCTGCTGGAGTTGGTTCTTGGGATGGCAGTTCTAGAGACTTTTGCTCAGGATCAATTTCAACATTATAATTACTGGTTTCTTGTGTGATTTCTTCTTGGCCAGTATTGTTAATAAGTTGTTTTGGAATCACTTCTTCTGTCTTTTGATCATCAAACAATTCACCCTTATGTTCTACCATATATTTTGTTACAAAGCCCCCAGATATTATCCCTGTAGCAACTGTTGTTAAAAGAGCTATTGTTTTCCAGTCAAATATTAGAGTGAATTCCTTAACAGCACTTATTTTCTGTTGTAATCCCCATATTGCAGATTCTATTCCTTCCTCACAGAAATTATATACTCTTCTCCCCTGGTTACTTATTCCATTGAAACAATCGTTAATTAATATTTTTGCATAATTCTTCTTACTTATCTCTTTTTCAGAAATTATTTTTTCTCTTAACCAATCAAGTGAAAAATCTTGTTTTTCAATTTGACCAATATTTTTTTTTGTATTTTGTGGTAAAGGAAAATTATTTATTTGGTTAGAATAAAAAAGTATTTCTTCACCACAATTATAATTAGGTAATTTTATGATATAATTTTTAATTTCATCAGGAATTTGGGGTCCATCACTACCAAAGATACTAATTTCTTGTGGTGATGGGTCTGTAGTGACTTCCAATTCAAGATTAATTTCCTTTAAATCGTCAATAAAGTCTTGAGCTTCCTGATAACGTTCATCTTTCCCAGAAGTTCCTTTGATGATAATATCTACTAATTTTTCAGCATTTTCATCAGAATAATTTTTATCATCTTTTCTATCACCATCTAATGATTCTAATAAAGATTCCCTTAAGTGATTTAAATCTTTTTTATTTTGCACTTCTTTTGCTTTATTTATCCAATACTGGCTTAATCTTCCAGTAAGCATCAGACATAAATTATTTGCCATGAAATAAGTGTCAATTGAAGGTTCTGCTTTTTCGTATGATTCAATATCTGGAGAAGAGTAGATAACATTAAAAATACCTCTATTTCCAGAAGTATAATATGTGTTTGATACAGGTCCTGCAACAGATTTATTAAATAAGTGCCTGATATCTTCACCTTTAGATCTTGCAATGCCAAAATCGTTCACGAGGAATATGTTTCTATCTATCACTATTATATTCGCTGGAGAAAGATCTCCATGTATAATACCTGAACAAATTGGCGTCTTAAAATTGTGAAAGAATTTTACTTGTTTAAGAATACTTTCTGTTAAATTGACTACTTTATCTAATTTTAATATCTTATAATTATTTGCTTTAATTTCCTCTGGTTTCACATTATTCCTTTTCGAATAATCGGGTAATTCAATAATTTCTTCAAGAGTTTGGAAATAAGCATGACCTCTTGATAAATCTTTAAATAATAAACCCATTCTTCCATCAATCTCCATTGAACCTAAATATTCTCTTTTCCCAAATTCAGCAAGGATTTGGTTATGATCCATTTTAGATGAATATTCTTTGATAGTATCCTCTACTGACATTTCATTTAAAAGGAGAGTTATAGAAGTAGGTCCTGGACATGTTATATTGTTGCTATGAGTTTTCCAAAACATTCTTTCTCTTCCTAGTTCAATAAAAAATCTACTAGATAAGCTACCTACACTTCTTCCTTCGGATAGGATGTGTACTTCTCTTCCATCTCTTGTAACTTTTTTCACTGAATTATAATCTTTTTTCCTTGACATTACAATGCCCCCCACCCATTATCATTTAGTAAGAATTCATACAAAGAATCGGATGCAGAATTGTCATCGTCTGTTGGATATTCTGTTGGTGTTTCTGAATCTCTTCCTATTTCTGATCCTTCAGGTTTAGGTTGTACTAATTGATCACCAACAGAACTAGATTTATCTATACACTTAATATTAACATCACCATCATTTTTACAAAGTAGATTTTCATTAATTGCTGGCCTTGAATAACCGTCAGCCATTCTAACTGTTACTCCATCAATCGTATCTCTTTTAGTAACTAAACAACCATAATCTGTGGCATTTTCACTATAACCCTGATTAACCAAGTTATTGATAGCATCCATAAATTTAGAACTATCAGCATTACCACAAAGATTAGAAGTTGCGTAGTTTTTTATAGTTGTGGGATTTGAATCTGATGATGATGTATTATTACTTTGATCATTTAATATTGACTCTCCAACTGAATCAATGGAAATATTAGGATCAGTCATAAAATCATTTGTTTGATTAGTAGAATAATTATCAGAACCAACATTATCAATTAAATGAGGCAATTTATTTGAAGGGGGGTTTATGATAATCTTGTGATGAACACTATCATCCCATTGAAAACAGTGTAATCTAAATTCTAAATTAATAGGCTCATTAATTGCAGGAGTATTTAAAAAATCATATATGTTGAATGATTTTTCATAAATACCTTCATCAAAGAAAATAATCTTTTCTTCTCCATCCTTACCATCAATCGAATAATCTAAAATGCAAGATTCAATATTTTCACTTATTCTAATTTTAAATTCGTGGTTTTCATTGTTTTTATCATAATGTATTGACTCTGATCCTTCAAAATCATAATTAACCTTTTCTATAATTTCATTATTAACATGATTTGATTCAACATTATTTGAATCTTTACAAAAATAATAACTTAGAAGACTTCCTGAAATCAGACTTAATAACGCGATTCCAAATCCGGAAATTGCTGCTTTTTTTTCCCCAATAGAATTTGTTTCTAACTCATCAAATCTGGCTTTGACATTGTTTCTCTGATTAATTATAGTATTTACATCTTTTCTAAGATTTCTAACTTCCTCTTCAGAAAATAATATTAATTTTTCAGATTTTTTTGGATTTTCCCGTTCAGTCATATTCATTACTCACTAAATAGATTAAATTAATTAAGGCATAAATCTTTTATATTTTGACCATTGGTTATTTTTATCATTTTCAATGTCATTGAATAATGCTTCTTTGTCTTTAGATGAAGTAACGTACTCTATAAATTCTTCAGATTCATCTATGGTTGTTGTGATCTCTCTTTCATTTTCCTCAACTGCTTGTACTAAATCACTATTTTGTGCATTATTTTGTAGCGAATCTCTTAACTGTTCATTTTCTGATTCTAAACTTAGCTTTTGTTCATTTTCATTTTGTAATTCAGAATATAGTTTTTTTATTTCTAATTCCTTTTCTTGTAATTGTTTGTCTTTTTCTTCACAATCAATTTCATACTGAGAATTTTTTTTGCTTAATCTCTCAATTAAATTTTTTGCTTCAAACAAATTATTGCTATTCTTATTTTTTACATTTTCTAATTCAGTTTCTAAATAAATTATCTTTTTGTTATTATCTGTGCGTGTTTCTGATAATCTATTTTTTTCAATAACAAAATTTTCAATAACGGAATTCAAATCATCAATTATTATATTATATCCTTTACACAATTTATCAACTTCTGAATATTCTCTTTCTTTATTAGAAAGCTTTTCTTCAAAATCTACCCTTTTTTGCTTTTCAGAATCTAATTCTATAGCAAAATTTTCAATTACAGAATTCAAATCATCAATTATTATACTATATCCTTTACACAATTTATCAACTTCTGAATATTCTCTTTCTTTATTAGAAAGCTTTTCTTCAAAATCTACCTTTTTTTGCTTTTCAGAATCTAATTCTATAGCTAATTTCTCAAGTTCTTTTTTTTTTGTTTTATTTAAATTAAAAATTTTGTTTAACCAACTATTCTCAGATTCATTACATCTTTTTTCTAATGATTCATATTTGTTATTTAAGTGGTTGATTTTTTTATGCATCTCATCAACCTCATTTTGATATTGTTTAATTTCTTCTTTTTTATTATTAAGAACTTCAATTATCTCTTCTTTTTCATCAAATAAAATACTTAACTTTGATTCTAACTCAGAATTTGCTTTATGTAAGTAATCTTTTTCTTTTTGTAAATTAGGTATCTTTTTAACTTCTTTCTCTAATTCGGGGATTTTGTTGTCTTTTAAATCCTTTATTTCTATAATATTTTTTTTAACTGAATCTTCTAAATCAATAAACATTATTGTAGTGTCGTCATACTTCAATCTTCTTAAATCAATATTTTCTAACAATTGGTCATCATTTCTTTTTATATAAGAATCTAAGGCATCATCAACTAATTCTTCAATTGATTGATAATCGTTTTGATGTAAGGAGGTTCTTAAAAGGATTTTTCTTTTTAATTCATCAATAGAACCTATCTCTAACATTTTTTTTCTTGGGAGGTTAATCTCGTCTTCTATCTCTCTTAACTTTCCAAAATAATTTAAGGACTTATCTAACAAAATACTGTTTAGATGTTCTTTACTTATTCTAGAATCAACACCATCAGAATGTATCATAATAAAGGATGGTTTTTCTTCGCTAAAATCAAATTCACGATAATTTATCCTTTCTTCAATTTCCCTACCATCAATATCATCAACTCCAACATAATTTGTAGGTCCATAACTCCCTTTACTTTCATTTTTTACAACATCATCAACTATTTTATCATCATAAACAAAAATAATACTACAATCGCCTAAATGACCAACATAAGCTCTATTCTCTCTAACTATTAATAATGATAAAGTCGAATGTGCTGAACCTAGATTTGCTAAAGGGGTATTAACTTTAACTATCGCATCTCTAATTATGGATTGATAATCTTTTATTTCTTCGTTCTTTAATCTAAATTCTAATTCATCACCAACCTTATTAACAATCATGTGGCTTGCGATACTTCCTCTTTCCATATCATCGCTACATCCATCTGCTACCATAAATAATCCACAATCTTTGCCGTTGATATCTTTAATTATAGAGTTATAATGTGAATCTTCATTATAATCATGGGTTCTTCCCGGTTTTTCAGTAACATAAGCTTCCATTTTTAATTAACCTCTGCCTTGATATATTGCGCTAATCCTATGGGGTAAAAGGTGTATTTTTTTCACACCACATTCTCTTTGAAACCATCGAAAAAAAATAAATTCTTTATTTTTGTATTCTTTCCATCCTTCTTTATCTTTTACTTTTCTTCTTTCTTCTTCTAATTTATCTTGCGCCAGGCATACTTCTTCGGTTTTACCAGATAGATCCTTAGACAGAATAGTATCAATTCCAAAACTCAAGTAAAGATCACGTAATGTAAAATTTAAAGTATCTTCATCATAGGACATATTATGGATATAATTATCCTTTCCTTGTTGCATAATTACACTTTTTTGTGACAAAAAATAAATTCTGTTGTAAAATTCCACTTCTGGGTCTCTGTTATTTCCAGAATTTAATTTGTAAATTTTTAATATTCCACGATTCATACCAAAAATAAGATAATTTTGATTTTTATGTTTTACAATTTTTACTGATGTTGCAACATCTTCTAAATATTTTTCACTTCCATCTATAAAGAAAATATTTTCATCGACATCTGAAGAATAATATTTTTTAGTTCTGTTGTTTTTGTCAATGATTAAATAATTTAACAAATTGTCAGTGCATACAGTGAAATCTTTGTTATGATCTGCAGTAAGGATATTTCCTGGCATTTCCTTATTTCTGTGTCTTATTTCTTTAAAATTATTCTCATGAGAAAAATTAAGTAATTTGTTCTTAGAAACCATATGGAAAATGTTTTTGGATTCTTGAACATCTTCTGAGATGAAAATTTTCCCGGTAGGAGTAAGTTTTTTCGGGAAAAGAATTGTCAAATCTTCAATATTTCCACTTTTTGAGTATAATAAGAATCCTTCATTTATTTTGAACTTTAATTTATTAGCTATATAAAATGAAATGTATAGATCCTCCCCGTTACTGTTTGAAATCATATCAACCATGAGGCTTTCTGGTTTAGATTTTTTAATTGGCTTAGTTCTGCTCTCAAATTCATCAGGTAAATCATTAACTAAATCTGTTAAATCCTTAGAAGGGCTTGATTTGTCATAAGTTATGTTTCCATTATCAACAGTTAATGTTTGAATAGTCTTATCATAAAAAGTAAACAAACCATTATCATTTTGATAAATAAATTTAGGAAAATGATTATAACGTTGCTCTGTAAACTTACAATCAGGGGTTATAAATTTAAATATTGACGTAGCTAATTTCTCAATGTTTTCATTGTCTAAGCTATAAATTCCACTTTCTTCACCGTTATTAGGTCCACGGACTCCAAATATTAAACTCATTTTTTATCACCACTTAATTCTCTTACTTCATTTTTTATTATTTCATAGAATGGATTATTAGATACTAAATCTAACGGGTCAAAAGAAAAATGTTTTATTCTATTATACTTATATTTAAAATTTTTATCTGAAGGATCTGCTCTATAAAGATTATTTACTAAATCAATCAATGGATCATCACTTAGTTTATTAGAAACAAGCAATAATTCTGTTGCTAAAGCATGCTTCTTAACTGGATCTTTTTTATTTGCAATATAAGCAAGAGTATAGTATACCAAACAATTTTCAACATCAATATAATCTCCAAATTCTTTAGAGATACTTTCCTCTTTACTTTTATCACACATATTATTAAAAGCTTTTAAATAATGTCGATAAGATTCTAAAAGTGTATCTGATTTCAAAAGTGCATCTAAATCAACTTCCCCATTATTGCCTTCCATAAATTTTTTAAAATAATCTCTTGCAAGAGTGATGTTCATCTCTAAATCATCAACTCCAAATGAATCTAATTTTTTAGCATAAAGAACCTTTTTATCAGTATTATGTTCAGCATTATTCATCTCATTCTTGTAAAGTTTAACTAAAATACCTTGAATTTGCTTTAGATACTTATGTTTACGTATGAAGAGGGGATTTTCGGCTGCAATTTTAATTCCATCATCCTTTACAACTTCATTCTGGGATTTTAATAACGGAGAATATAATTTTTCGAGCACTTCAATAGAATCTTCAATCTTATCATCTTTTGCTAAATAATATGATAATAAAATATTTGGCATAATAAATAATTTCTCATTATTATTAATAATCATTAAATCTTTAATATCCTTATCATTTGAAAAATCGTATTCAAATTTAGCTGCTTTAGCTAAAATTACACCCAACTGTAAATTAAGAGAAGATATATCACCCATATATTCATTTACTTTAGACCAGTGTTCTGCTCTTACCTTTTCATCCAAATTCACATTATCTCCTTCTATTGCGTGAAGATAAGTTAATATTAATTTGACATGAGGATTATGAGAAAAACTGTTATAATGATTTATATCATTTCCCATAGAATATGCACATATAAATTCAATATGATCATAGTACTTCTTAGCTAATTTTTTTAAATCACCCTCAACTTTATCTAGTGCATTCATGCCCTCTAACAAACTATCTAAACTATCATCTAAAAAATTTTTATCTAAAATATAACAATCTTCTTTACCTTCAACTGTTTTAAATTTGGCTTGCTGACGAAAAAGGTCTCCTAAACGAAAATTAAAGTCAGGGTTATCACTAAATTCTGGATTTTCTAATATTTTTTTAAGATAATTTATTTCTCCAGATATGTTCCTAATTTCTCTGAGCATTTTTAGAGATTTCAGGTAAAAATTAAGTTTGTTTTCATTCATTTTTAAATTTTTTAAAAAGTTTTTTTCTGAATTTTTCAAATCCTATTTTAGTATTTCTTTTGCAACATCTTCAGTTAACACATTGTTTTCTAATTTTTCTTCTTCACTTGATCCATTAACATCCTCATTTACATTAAACAATTTCATCAGTTTAGCATCATTGGTACCACGAACTATTTTTTTCAAATAAGTTATTGCTTCTGAGAAATTTTCCCTTTGAGTGGATAAGCTTTTAATCTCATCATTTGATTTACCTATATTTTCTTTATTATCAGTTATAGTTTTATTATAACCACCCATTAATGTAAAGTAATTATTTAAAGATTTTTTTTCATCACTATTAAAAGGTTTAATATCTTCTCCATTATTGTGACGCACTATAAGCTTTTCTAAATCGTTTTTCAATTTTTCAGTTTTTTTATTATTTTTTTCAAAAGCGTTAATTTTAGTGTTGTTATCTTCAATATCACTTAAACACTTACCATATAATTTGATAATACTACTCCCATTCTTTTTTATGATTTCAATATAAATTTCTTCTAAAGAATTTCCTTCTTTTGTAGTTTGTTCTCTTGCTTTCTTTCCATTTATGGCATTACCTTCGCGCTTAGATAATTTTTCATATGAAAAATTGTGTGTTGATACTAACGATTCAAAATCATCTTTTGTTCGTAATTCGTGATTCCCCCAGTGGTGTTTAAATTTATCTAAAGGTCTAAGAACGTAATGAAATCCCTCTTTCTTTTCATGTATAAAATAACCTTCTTCACCTATTAATTTAACTAAATCATCTCTAATTTTTGCGTTAGAATCTAGTTTACCGTCATTAAAACTTCCAATATCAAGACCTGTTTCTTGTTTAAAATAACTACGAGCTTCACGAGTTTTTTCATCAGACAATAATCCAAAAATATTAATTACATTAGCAGTATCTGCTATCCTATAATCTCCCTTGCCAACTGTCATTAAAAATGGTAACATTAACTTATTATTATTGCGATATTCCATAAAATGTTTGAATTGTGATAATTCCTCAGATTTATCATTTAAAGAACGATCACAAAGCCGAGTTTTACTAAACAATAATCTATCTTCAGGTGTATCTAAATTTTTATTATTATCAGCATGTTCAACAGGATTATTGTTACCAATTAAAACCTGTTCTGGTGTTAAATCTTTATGGTGTATTTTTCTGTCATTTCCCACTTCAAGTGCTTCTAATAAATCAAGTGTTATTTTGTACGTCATGGCATCTTTTAAATTTTTATCTAATTCTTTGTGAATTTTAGAATGATAATCAAGTAAATTGATCCCATAATATCCCATAAGTAATGCAGTTTTTCCATCTTGAATTTTACCTACACAATCAACTTTAACATAATGTTCACTTATTACCTCAGTTAAATCTTCAAATTTTGAGGTTATTTCTTCAGGTGTCTTTTCATCTATTACTTTAAGGGCATATTCCTTATCCTCTGATTTAACCAAATAAACTTTTCCTTGACTTCCATCACCTAATAGTTTTTGATTTTTAAAAATTAAATTATCATAACCATCTCCATTGAAAATAAATTCTTCTAATTCTTTTAATTCATCAGACATTTTAAATTCCTCCATAAGTAGTTAGACATTTTATTGGACGACTACTACTTGTTTTTTCTTTCAAATTTATTATTTTAACAATATCACCATTTAAATCTAGAATCTCTAATCTTAACCTTTTAGGTACATAGATATTAGTTCCATCAGAATGATATGAAGTAAAATTTCCGTGATAAATTTCTTTATCTTCTCCATTCTTTGAAACAAAGATTAGTTTTTCTAGATTGCCATTACTTTGAGTTCTAAAAAGTACACCTTCAGTTCCTTTTATTTCTGATGTTTTTAGATCTGTAATTGAACTTGCACCTGAATAAATTTCCCTTAGTACTTTTTCAGAAAATGGTTTTAAGTACAATTTACCAGAAGTTGTTGAAAGATAAAGGTTGTTTTCATTATCTGTAGCAACAGAGTTAATTTTATCATTAAGTTTTATTTTATCCATTATTTTTAAGTTATCAGAAGAGTTTATGTTAAATATTGATAATTTATTTCCCTTACCTACATATAATCTATTCTGAGATGAAGCACATTCCAATTCTTCGTAATCATCAAATTCTTTCTTTAGAATGAAATAATTTCTATCAGTATGATCTATTTTAATAAAACTTGTTCTTGAATAGATATTATCAAAATCAATTTTTATCACACCAATATCGCTATGTGATGTTGCTAGAAAATCCGGGTAACCATTTGAATCATTTATTACATTGAAATCTTTAAAGAAATTGTTTCTTACACATCTTTGATTTAATTGAACTGTTAATAATTTTTCTTCAGGATTTTTTATGTTGATAAATTTAAACCCATCATTGTAACCTGCAACAAGATAAGTTATTCCATTGACATCAAGAGTATCTAAGTGAGAATAATTATTAAATTTATGTAATTGATTTAAATGATTAATTTCCTCAGTTCCAAGATCCAGATCAAACACTTTTCTTCCTATAGATAAAATTATATTTTTATTTTCATTACTATAAGAATTTACTCTTTTATTTCCCATTGTAAATTTAGAAGGAAAACTTAAACTAATTTTTTCTTCATCATTTACTAAATTAAACAACTTACAATTAAAGTTAATAACTTTTTCTTCTAACCATCGTTTTTCATGACTATTTAGGTCTGTTTTTATTGGAACTACCTTACCATTGACAAAACTATGTTTACCAGATAAAAAGAGTCCGCTCCCATCATTAAACATTTTTTGAAAATAAGAGTTATTTAATGGTCTCTCATCGACTCTAGGATTTATTGTCAACCCTTTATTGAAACTTTTAGCAGCATTGATAACTGTTTCAAGAATGTTTTTATCTACTTCGAGATTGACATCTTGTCCTTTTTCATTATGATAATTATCATAATATTTTCCTAACTCTGCACTGATTAGAGTATTTAATTTTTTATAATCAGACCTTTTAAGAATTCTTCTTAAATTTTCTGAACCCTCTGAACTGCTAGATCTAATTACTGGTAACATACTAGACCTATCATGGATACCTAAAACCGAGTCTAATTGAATATTATAATTACTTATACCTAACCTTTTTTTATCTCCCGCAAACTTATCATTAACTATCTTTTCTAGACGATCTAAGTCAAAACCAGTTAAACCTATAAGGCTTCCTTGCAGTTCAGGACATATTGAAACTAACACATTAGAAGTTGTGCACACTTCATTAACAGCGTTTATGTAAGTTGGTAATATAGTTCTTGCAGTTGAATCTATTGCTTCTCTAATTTGTTTTCCTCTTTCAATCATGAGAGGTATAGAAAAAGGAGATCTCCAAAGTGTTCTTCCCCCAATAGGAGAATCTTTACTAATTTCATAAAATAATTCCAAAATATTTAATGAAAGATTCCAGTCATTTGCAAACTCTCCCTCATCTTCTGACATAACACGACCTTCTTTTTTCTTAACTTTAGAATTGGCCAAATATGTTTGAAAATCTTTATGAAAACTCTCAGGTTTTTCAATATCTGCAAGATTTTTTCCTTGGATAATTTGGTCTAATTCTTTTGCATATGACAATAAACTTTCTGGCCTATGACCACCTGAAGCATCTAGTATAATATCACAACTTGAGAAAAAAGTATCAAAATCATCTTCAACAGAAATTTTTCCAGATTCAAACAATTTTGGTAAAAGATTTTCTACTTCTTTTTCCGAATTTTTTTCCCAATAAAAATTATAACCTTTAAAAAGACTTTCTGCAAAAAAATCTGAATTTTTATAACCGTGATTATACAAAACTAAATTACCAACATTATCAAAAAAAACATTCACTAACACGTCTAATTTTAGTTCTTTAGAAATTTTTTCTCTTTTTGTGTCACCATTATACCCAACAGTAAGAGTTCTAAGAAAATGGGTTATTAGTTTACCCTTTCCAATTATACCAAGATTTCGTTTCCTCATTAAGCCACACCAGATATTTAGGTTAAATATATAAGATATATAAATGTTTTTGTCTTTTTGTAGTAATTAATTCTTTTACTAACCGACAAGGGACTACAAATCCATCAAATCTTTAACATATTTAGCAATTGCTAAGGACGAAGTTAAACCAGGCGAATCGATACCAATTAAATTCACACAATTAGGGTATTCTAGATCGCGAGAGATCACATAATCTAGGTTATTTTTAGCAACAGCCATAATCCCTGTTTGGTGTAATTGAATATCACTCTCTTCTAAATTAGGAAAATATTTCCTAACCATGTTTAGATAAACACTTTTTCCTTTAAGATTATTACCATAATCTTCTTTATTTATATCGATTGTTTTGATAGGACCAATTGTTACAGTATTACCAATAACATGTTTTTCTCCAACAAAATCAAAAGTTGGAGTTAGATGTACACCAATAGATTTTGCAATCTTATTCTCTTCTTCCAATTTCTTAAATTCAGATAAATTTACTTCTGCTAATTCTCCAGTATCCTTATAATAACCACAAGGCACAGGATATACATTCATGCCAGTCATCCAAATATTTTTTCTTTTACTTTTATAGAATTTAGCAGATTCACCTCTGTGCGATTCAATAACGTAAGAACTTTTGGGATTAACCATTCTTGCAATCTCGTCAGAATAAAGTCCTGCACAATTAATCAAATATTTAGTTTCAAACTCTTCCTTAAACTGTCCGGAGGAGGTTTTTATCTTAAAACTACCCTGCTTAGATTCAATATCTACGACTTTATGACCTGTAACAAACTCCACCCCTTTATCTTCAGATAAAAATTGAAGTTTCCGAACTAAACTTGTTGCTTCAATAATCCCTGAACTGGGGGCATACAAGGCTGAAGTTACTGTCACATTATTTTCTAAAGATTTTGCTTCTTTTCCAGAAATAATTTTAACACCAGGAACGTTGTTTTCAGCAGCAGTATTCATTAAATCTTCTAAATACTCGTTTTCATGTTGATTTGAAGCTACTACTAATTTTCCAGTACGCTTGTAGGGAACATCAAATTTTTCACAAAAATCGTACAACATTTCATTTCCTTTAACACAGAATTTTGCTTTCAAGGGTTTTTTATCTTTAGGATAGTAAATTCCAGCATGTATAACTCCTGAATTTCGTGATGATTGATTTTCACTAGTTATGGAACTATTTTTTTCTATCACAAAAATATCTTCATCTAATTCTTGAGATAACTGATAAGCTATTGCACAACCAATAACTCCCCCTCCAATCACTGTAATCGGTACAGATATCATTTTTATTATTAAGACACAGTCAATGTTAAAAGTAACTGTAGTAATAAAGTATACAACATACACTTATGTATTGTCTGCCTATTACACCTAATAACCAGTTTTGCTGGTAAGAACCTCTTTACAAGTTAAAAAATATAAAAAGATTTAAATAATTTTGTATGCTGGAGGTATACTATGAAAGAAAAAATCTTAATGGATCTGGGCCTTTCAAAAAACGAATCTAAGATATATATTTCTTTATTGGAGACAGGTTTTGCTACTGCAACAAAAATTGCTGAAGCCAGTAAAATCCATAGAGTTAATGTTTATGATTCTATTAATAAGCTTAGAAATAAGGGTTTAGTGGGCGAAGTTTCTCATTCTGGTAAAAAATGTTATCAAGCAGCACCACCAGAAACTTTAAGAAGCATTATTAAAGAAAAAGAGATGAAATTAAACGAAATAATTCCAGAATTAGAATTGTCTAATAAAATATCACAAGAAAAATATGATGTCCAAGTATATCAAGGATATGGATTTATCAGAAACTTATTTTTACATTTCTTAGAAAAAGGAGACAATATCTATGATCTTAATGTTCCTTGTTTTGCAGTACATAATTTAGGTGTAGATTTTCAGAAAATAATTCATAAAAGAAGAGCTAAACAAAAACAATATATGTATCACATTTATAATAAACTTGCAGTTGATAGAATGAAATTTTTGAATACCTTACCTTATACAGAGGCTAAGTATTTAGAACAGGATTTTAAACATAATGTAAGCACAATAATTTGTGGTGATGAAATAGCTATAAGAATTTTTCATGAAAATAAGAGCAGCAAACTATTAATTATTCACATAAAGAATAGGCAGATTGCGGAAACTTATAAAGATCAATTCATGGCTCTTTGGAAAAAAGCTAAAATGCCTTCTTAGATTCCTAAAAAAACTGCTGCCACAACTGATAAGCAATCCCCAACCCTAACAAAACAATCAAGATCATACCAATTGATTTTGGAATATTGATTGTGTATTCTGGTTTTCGATTACCTTTCTTTTTAGCTTTCCAGTAAGCAAGTACTACCAAAATGCCTTCCAGGCCGCCAGCAATAGAACCAGTAATTGCCAACGCAGTTATGAAAGAAGCAATTTGTGCTAATGCCAAAAATAAAGGAACCATTACTGTTAAAATGAAAGCAAGATGAGGATTAATTTTGTAATCATAATGGTAAACTTCTTTTAGTGCTACACCCAAAGTTAAGAAAGTAGTAAACATAGAAAACACTGCAAAGATGTTAGCAAGCAAACCCAAGATTGGATTGCTGTACATACTAAGCGCGATTGTTGCAATCCGTTGGTTAGCATCTAACAATTCAAAATTGTTCAAGCCAACTAAACCAATAACTATAACTGAAAACAAGAAATAAAGAACTAATGGCACAACACTACCAATAATTAATGCTTTTTTCATCTTTTTTAATTCATTTTTGCCAAGCTCTTCTTGCATTTCAGGGATAGCTGCCGCACCAATGAACGAAAACAGAATCACACCGTAAGGTAAGTAGAAATATGCGGGATTAAACGTGTTAAAATTGCTAAGATTGATATGTTTGAAAGACAAAACCCCAATTAATAGAACTACCAATATTAGTAAAGAGATTATTACTAATTCTACTTGTCCAGCGGCTTTTACACCTTTGTAAACAATAAATGAAGCTACAATGAAAAATAATAATGCATAGAAATTATTTTGTAAGAATGTTAACAAAATTCCTGGTAACCAGGAAAATATTGAAGATAAAAACGTGGGTTCACCAAAAATGGCTTTCAAAATTTCTCCTTCACCCATGATATAAGCAGTTAATGCCCCGTAAATGGCAAACATCATGGAAAAAGCCATAACTCTCTTACCCCATTTGCCAAGATATCTTTCCATATAACCAGTAAGCTGAAATTGCCCTTTAGTTCTTAGCACAACTTCACCCATTAACAGGTTGAATATCACAAAAGCAATACCAATTACAAAAATTAAAATTGAGCCATAAACGAATCCACTTTTGGCGATTACATAAGGGATACCTAAAACGCCTGCACCAACAATTGTGCCAATAAGTGTGGCTACTGCCACCCAGAATCTATTTTTGGCAAAAAAGCCTTCCGACTTTTCACCTCTTTTCTTATACATATTTTGAAACAAATATTCTGGGTTTATATATTTTCCTGAGAGCCACACACCCACTGGTCAAGTCCATAAATAATTTATATATCAGTTTGGCTAGTAAAATAGAGAAAAAGAATCACGCAAAACTCTTAATAAAATTCTTTTGTTACACATAAAGAAATTTAATGAGTTTTTGCTCTAATGCTCTTTTTCTAAAACTCTAAGCTTAGAATTATGAAAACTTGGAGGTGATAGATGATGAAATATACAACTGAATTAGCTGAAATTGTAGGTATAATGTTAGGAGATGGGTGTTTGTACAAAGCTAAGAACAGGAAAAACAGTTATAGCACCATAATTACTTCTGGAAAAAATGAGATAAATTGGATTAACTATGTTAAAATTTTATTTGAGAATTACTTTGATCAGACTTTCAAAATATCAGAGATTAAATGGGGATTACAAGCGAAGAATTACTCAGACACAGTTGCTAGACACTTAATTAAAGCAGGTTTGCATCACGGAAATAAAATAGATAATAAAACAGAAATTCCACAATGGATATTCAAAAAGAAAGATTTCTTATCAAAAACTGTGCAAGGATTGTTTGATACTGATGGATGTATTTACAACAAGTATGGTAGCTATGCACAAATAGAATTTAAATTTGGCTGTGTTAAAACAACAAGTTCAGTACACAAAGCCGTTAGTGAGTTGGGGTTTAATCCTACAAAGATACAAAAACAGTTTAATAGTGCCACTGGAAAGTATCGTTGGAGATTTTATCTTTCTAGACAAAAAGAAATAGACCTATTTTTCCAAACAATAAAACCAAAAAATCAAAAGCATCAATTAAGATTCCAGAAAATAAGATATGGGGACGCTGGGATTCGAACCCAGATCTCAAGGTTGCTTCCTTGAACGACAAGATCGCATTAGTCATTGCATTTAAGCTCATCGCTCCAATTCTGGAGCCCCGCGTTCTAGCCAGGTTGTACGGACCAATTTTTCCTTTATACTACGCCCCCGTACGATTAAAATGAGATTAAACAACCAGTTTATTAAGTTTTTTGTTACAAATAGGGAAAATTAATTAAAACATACCTGGGGTAGCATTTACAAAATGTTTGACAAAGAAAAAATTATTGCTAAAATAAAAGAATTAGAAGAGCAAAGAAAAGAAATGTATGTCTCTAAAGATAGCATTGATTTTTTACTAAAATTCATCAAACAAAAAGGTTACAAAAAAATTCTTGAAATCGGAACTTTTGAAGGCTATTCAGCATTAAATTTCTCTTTAGTAGCAGAGAGAGTAGTAACTTTAGAGAATCATAAAAACGATATAGAAGAAGCAAAGAAAAATCTTGAATCTGTTGATAATGTAGAAATTATCAAAGGAGATGCGAGAAAAACATTGAAAACATTGAATGAAAAGTTTGACTTAATCTTAATTGATGGTGGTAAGCGAGAATACAAAGAATATCTTGAACTTGTTCTTCCTCTGCTTAACAATGATGGAGCCATCTTTGCCGATAACACAATTTCACATAAGGAAGGATTTAAAGAATTTTTTAATTACTTAAATGATAATAAAGAAAGTTTAAACTATAAAGAACTTGAACTGGGTAAAGGCCTATTAATGATTAGGAAGAATTAAGAGTGTTACATACATTCAACAAAAATATGATAGAATTAGACGGAACTTATGGTGAGGGTGGAGGAGCATTACTAAGAGTAGCATTAGCAGTATCAACACTTACAGGTAAACCATTTAAAATTGAAAATATCCGGGCGGGTAGGCCAGTACCAGGATTAAAACCACAACATCTTACTGGAATTAAGGCTTTAAAAGAAATTACTGGAGCTAAGTCAGATGATACAAAAGTTGGAACTACAGAACTTTGGTTTCAACCAGGAAAAATTAAAGGTGGTAATTATACAATTGATATTGGAACTGCAGGAAGCATTACTCTACTTTTGCAAGCACTTGTTCTGCCGTGCATTTTTGCACCAAGCAAGGTAACGCTCAGTATTAAAGGGGGAACTTGTGGAAAATGGCAAGCTTCTGTTGATTATCTGAAAGAAGTGCTTCTTCCACAATTACGTCGATTCGTGAAAAAGATTGATTTAAGAATAATTAAGCGGGGTTATTATCCAAAAGGTGGCGGAGAAATTATTTTAGAAATCAGTCCGAAATACAAAAGTTTTGAAAGCTTAGAAAATGACATAAACAATAATTTAGTAAATATAATTAATATAGTAGAGCAAGGTAAATTAGAACAAATTCGTGGTGTATTAAATTTATCTCAAGTTCTTGCTGAAGAAAAAATTGATGAAAGAATAGTTAACGCTGCTAAAAGTTCATTATCTTCAAAAGAAGTTCCAGTCAATATTAGAACAGAACAAGCTAATACTTACAGTATTGGTGGAGAATTATTGTTATGGTCCGTGCATAGCCAAGATGGTGACACGGCATTACCAAATCCAATCAGATTAGGGGGAGATGCTTTATTAGAGAAGAATAAATCTTCTGAAGAAATCGGAAAAGAAGCTGCTCAAGAATTAATTGAAGAGATTGATAGTGGCGCTGCAGTTGACAAACATTTAGCTGACCAACTATTACAGTTCATGGCTTTGCTTCCCGGTTCTAAGATTAAAACGAGTAAAGTTACAAACCATTGTCTGACTAATATTTATGTTCTAGAAAAATTTCTTCCGATTAAATTCAATGTTGAGAATAATATTATTTCTGTAGAAAAAATATAAATCTGGCTTAGAAGCCTGAACTTATTTGTCAAAAGTTTTATAAATGGCCCACAGTTGTGGAACAACTATGGTAAGTAAAACTTGTATTTCAACAAAAAAACGAATAGATAATGATGTTGGAGCAGTAAGTTTCATGTGTCCAAACTGTGGTAAATATGAAATCATCCGTAGTTCATTCGCTCGAAAGAACGCAATGAAGTATACTTGTCCAAACTGTGAATTTACCGGTCCAAACTGATTACTATGAGGTTAATTAATAATGGCGAAAGCAATTATAACATTCAAATTAATGCCGGAATCCCCAGATACAAATCTGGAACCTATTAAAGAAAAAGCTTTAGCTATCGCTAAAGAAAAAGGTTCAATCGGAGAAATGCAAAGTAGAGAAGAACCGATTGCATTTGGTTTAAAGGCAGTCTTGATTCTCGCAATGTACGAAGTTGAAGGTTCTGACTTTGATAAAATAGCTGAAGAAATGGGCAAGATTGAATTTGTACAAAGTTCAGAAGTTGCTAAAATGGACTTAGCATTAGGTTAAATTTTTATATCTTTATTTCTTAATTTAATGATAAAACTCTTTGGTTTATTATTGTTAATGTTATTAGTATTGACAGTTTTATGGCTGTACCATAAACAAAGAGTCAAATCAGATTAAAGAAACAGTTGAAACACCGGAGGCTATCAACATGAAATTAACAAGTTCTGCTTTTGAACATGAAAGTACAATTCCTGAGAAATATACTTGTGATGGTGCTAACATTAATCCGCCGTTAGAGATTAGTGAAATTCCTGAAGGAGCAGTAAGTTTAGTTTTGATCATGGACGATCCTGACGTTCCGGCCCAAATTAGAGAAGACCAAATGTTTGATCACTGGGTACACTTCAACATCCCAATCAGTGTTACAAGGATTGAAGAAGGAAGTGTTATTCCTGGCATTGCTGGAAGTAACACCAGAGGAACTCCAGCATATACTGGGCCTTGTCCCCCGCCACAATATCAGCCGAGCGAGCATAGATATTATTTCAAATTATATGCGCTTGACATTATGCTTGATTTGGCAGAGGGTGCTACTAAGAAAGAAGTTGAAACTGCCATGGAAGGACACGTTCTTGCCCAAACAGAACTTATGGGAAGGTATGATCGAAGTTGATTTTATATTCAACATCATTGATTTCAAGCATATTTTTTAGAAAATAATATAAATCATAACTTTTTCTTTATTCATATCAATAATGTGATATTCAAGAGGTGATTTTGATGGTTAGAAGAAGAATTGGAAGAGTTACTAGAAAAAGGATTACTAAGAAAACTGCTCCGCCTAAAACTTGTAAAACTTGTGACAAAGGTTATAATGTTTGGCTTTGGATAATTTCTGAAGTTGCTTTATTTGCGTTTATCTTTTACACATTTTATTTGTTAGGAGCGCCAGGCAACCCATTTTACAGTTCAATATTGCTCCTTGCACTGATTAACATTTCAGTAATTGCTTGTCCTGTAATGAGAAAACATTACAGCAATTGTGGTAACTGAAAACAAGATTTGAAAAAATTATTTTTTATTTTAATTGTTTTATTTTTTTAACTATTTCTTTTATATTCAATTTTGTTTTAATTCCTAGTGGAGAAAAATGAGTTCTAGTTGCTTTCAATTGTTTTAAAATTTGTTCCATTCGTGGCGAGTTTAGTTTATACTTTCTAGCAATGGTGTGCATATCATAAAAACCCACCAAATCTTGTTTAGATTCTTCTTTTAATAGATCTAAAAATTTTTGTTCTTCTGGAAAAATGTTATTTTTAGAATTTGTATTTGCAATTTTATTTATCAGTTTTTTATCAAATAAAGGTCCGCTCCAAAGTGGACCAGCAAATTGTAAATCAGTATTATCTTTTGTAATAGTTTCACATTCACAGGTTCCACAATTTTGGTTACAAATTTTATAATCTAAACACTGTGGACAAAATAACATAAACTTGTGCTGATTAACAATTTCATCACAACGTTCTTTTCCGTTTTGTGACTGGAAATAGATTCTAAAATAGTGATCTTTGTGATATGCTAAAATTGGTGTAAGGGCCTTGTCAAACTGAATGCCTTGCAACTGAACTTTTCTAATAAGAATTCTTAGTCCAATTTCGTGCATCATATGGTTTTTGAGTGCAGTTGACCAATATTTGCGTTTAGTAACTTTTGGATAAGTTCCAGTAAGTGCAGCAGTGTCTGTTGCTGTCACAGCAATTATCCCATTTCTTGTGATTCTAGCAACTGATGCCGAGATGAAAGGGTTTGGTGTTCCGAACGGATCTAAATCAATATAATCAAAATAACCACAAAATTGTTCTGTTTCGGGATGTTTAATTTGGTTCAGAAGAAATAAGTTGGCATCTTCATTATGTATGCTAATTTTTTCTGTTGTTAAATTATTTGATTTAAAATTATTTTTGAAATTATTAACAAAATTTTCTTTTTTATCATTGACAAACAGTTGACCAATTTTTCCTTTTTTTAATTCTTGTAAAAATCTTAATCCCCTAATACCAGAACCAGCTAATGGCAAAGCTATATTCATATTTTTGTTTGCGACAGAATTTAAGAGAAGAACAGAAATATTTCTGTTAGAAACCATGAGTGGATTGTAAAATACTTCCATCTTAGCATTAACAACGCCTTTCGGCAAGGTTGCATTTATTTTCGCAGAATGTTCTGTTATTGTTGGCATCAGTTTGTTACAAAATAAGAAAGTACTTATAGATTTTTCCCAGAGTTAGCTTTATGCTGCAGTTTCTGTCGCCGTTGCAACATAACGATTTTCACATACTTGACATTCCTGATGAATCGGAACTCGTGTTTCAATATAATTCTTACCATCTTCTCCAATAAGATCTCCACGAAGGTATTCCCGACGAACACCAACAATAGTTCTGCTTTCGGTTTCATAATCAAAAAAGAACTCTCTCAAAAGACCATACTGATCAAAGTGTGTTACTTTTCCCATACGAACGTGACCATATGCTGTTTGTTTGATTTGAAGTGCTTCCAAAGAAGGATAATCCATGGGAAGCTCTATTGCAAGCCTTGTTTTAAGTCCAATATCACCACCATCAAAACTGCTACCATCTGCATGAACAAAATCTGGTGAGAGCCGACCTATAAGAGTTCCCTCAGAAACGTCCTGTGATCGAGTATTGTTGATTTTATAAACTCTAGCAATTCTTTGATTTTCCCCATCGTAAAGATGAGCACCATCTTTTCTTCCCGGCCCAGCAATGTAAGCAAACAGATCTTCTTTACTGTCCATCCCAGTAAAAGTTCCAACATCTTTAGGCCTAGCAAGATTGTTCTCAATCAATTTATCTACTAAGGTTGGTCCATTTGAAATTACTAATAAACCTTTATAATTATAAACTTCATCTTCACCTTCTTTGAATGGTTCACCATCAAGATTGTTTAATTGCCCGTTTTCAATGGATCGTAAACAGGCAGGGAGATTCTTCTCGCAATGGTAAGCTACAAGTGAATCAAACAAGCGTTTAGTATCCATTTTGAAACTCGATAAAGGTTATTGAGCAACCAATATAGCATTTTGTATACTAGTAAACATAATAACTATTTAAACATTTCGCTGATTTTGTCCCATTTTGATAAAAGAGAGATAATTTTGCCCAAATGTAGTATTAAAGATAATAAAAGTATATGAAAATTAAATTTAGGCAATTATATTGGATTTTACTTTTGCCAAAATTTGGATATTCTTATCATTAAATTCGTTACAATTTTTACAATCTTTATTCAGATAAATTTAAAAAAGAGATTGCCAAATTCTTATCTTATGACAACCAGAAGACCAATAATTACATTACTTGGACATGTAGATCATGGTAAAAGTAGTATCTTAGATAAAATTAGGGGTACCACTGTTGTCTCCAGAGAAGCAGGTGGAATAACCCAAGCAATTGGCTGTAGTATTGTTCCTTTAGACATTATTAAAAAAATCTGTGGATCTTTGCTTGGTGCAATTAAATCTGAATCAAAACTTCCTGGTCTTCTATTTATTGACTCGCCCGGACACGCAGCATTTACATCATTACGTAAACGAGGTGGAAGTTTAGCAGATATCGCTATCCTCGTAGTTGACATTAATGAAGGTTTCAAACCGCAAACAATTGAATCTATTGAAATTTTGAAAGCAAACAAAGTGCCTTTCATTGTTGCTGCTAACAAGATTGATTTAATTCACGGCTGGACGTATGATGAAAAAAAGTTGTTGATTGAAAATATCAATTCTTTTAGTTATGATATGCAAGGTGAGTTCGAGAAAAAAATGTATGAACTTGTCGGTAAATTTAATGAATATGGTCTGGAATCAGAAAGGTTTGACAGAGTACAAGATTATACTAAACAGTTAGCAATTGTACCAGTTTCAGCATTAACTGGCCAGGGAATTCCAGAACTGTTAATGGTTCTAACTGGTCTTGCTCAGAAATTCTTAGAAAAGAAATTAGAAATTGACGAAACCGGTGAAGCAAAAGGTACTATCTTAGAAGTTAAAGAAGAAAAGGGTCTAGGAATGACCTTAGACACCATCATTTACAATGGTCATTTGAAAATTAATGATACTTTGGTAATTGGTAATATTGGAGAACCTATTGTTGTTAAAGTCAGAACTTTACTTGAACCTGCAGAATTGTCTGACATGCGAGAGAAGAAAAGCAAGTTCAAAAATGTTAAAGAAGTTTTTGCAGCAACAGGTGTGAAAATTTCTGCACCAGGTTTAGACAAAGCAATTTCTGGAATGCCGGTACGTGGATGTTCTGGCAAATCTGAAGAAATTGAAATTTTGAAAACAGAAGTTATCGAAGAAGTTGGTGAAATTATTACTGAAAATGATGAAGATTCAGAGGGAGTAATGATTAAAGCAGATACCATTGGTGGTCTTGAAGCTTTGAAAAACCTTCTGCAAGGAAAAAATATCCCGATTTCATCTTCATCTCTTGGTGACCTTAGCAAAAAAGATCTTTCTAAACTTGAATCACAGAAGGATAAAGACGAATTTACTGGAGTAATGTTGGGATTTAATGTCCATATACCAACTGAGATTGAAGGTTTGGCTAAAAATAAAGGTTTGAAACTTATTAATCATCCTATAATCTATAAAGTAATTGAAGATTACGAAGAGTACGTTGAAAAACTTAAGAAAGAAATTGAATTACGTGAATTGTCAAAATTGGTCAGGCCCTGTAAATTTGCAGTTCTGAAAGGTTACATTTTCCGACAAAGCAATCCCGCTATTCTTGGTGTTGAAATTGAAATTGGTAAAATTAGAAGTGGTGATCCGGTGATGAACATTAGCGGAGATAAAATTACCCAAGTAAAAAGTATCAAAGAAGGACAAGAAAATTTATCTTTCGCCGAGCAAGGCAAACAAGTAGCAATTGCTTTTGAGGGAGTTACTGTTGGCAGACAAATTAAAGAAGGTGATTTCTTGTATACCGATGTACCAGAAGAAGATTTTATTAAATTGAAAAACTTGAAAAAACACTTGTCTAAAATTGAGATTGATGTTCTTAAAGAAATAGCAGAAATTAAAAGAAAAAATAATCCCGTTTGGGGTGTTGGTTAGATTAAGTAACTACTTAAATCACATCATACCATCCTAAAACTAATCTATCTGCTGCTCGGACCATCCCATAATCGTGACCAATAACTTTGATACAAGCGCCGTCTTTCTCAACTGCAGCGTCAACTTCTTCATCTAAGATGAACTGAATTATTGGTTTGTTATCTGGATTATTGTCACAGCTAAGGATTTCATAATCTCCACAAATGTCATCTTCAAAAATACAAGCGGTTACTGGTTTTCTACTTACACCTTTAATGATATTAAAACCTAATTCTGAGATTGCTAAGGAGATGTAAGGATCTGCTAATGTTGGATCAATTGCAAAATAAATGTCCATACCTTGGTTAAAATCTTCAGATACTGCACCAGTAAAAGTTACATTTTCTAAATCTCTTGGACCATAATGTAATGGTACTTTCAATAAAGTATTTCCGTCCCCTTTATTTACCACAACTTCTGTCCACCACAAGCCGTCAGCTAAAACAAAACTGAACCCGTTGTAAATATAAGCTTCATCATCTTTAAGGTCACCGTTAAGATTATCTTCATGCAACTGGTCAATATCAATAACTTGGGCGCTGGTCATACTATCATAAAGTTTGAACCCGCCAAAGATTAAGGCAAAAATTCCAACTAGGGTAATTATTCCAATAATAATGGTTTTAGTATCTACAGAATTTGTTGAAGATCCTTCTTCCGGCATTTCTGAAGACATTGCATCTTGCAACTCCCCAAACTGCTCTTTTTCTTGCTCTTCTTCCAGAGCTCTTCCAATCTTAATATCGCCAGTATTTTTCATCTTATAGTTTGTTAGCCCGCTTATTTATAAATTTTAAGATTCTGGATCGTATAATTGAGTATTTGAGTTATTTCTCATCCTTTTTAAGTACATTTCAAGCTTTTCTTTTAAATCACTTGAAAAAGTTTTGCTTTTTCTGTGTCCAGAAACACCTTGTGTTTCTTGGACTTCCTTAAGTTTTGAATCTATTTGAAGTTTATTTATCTCTTCGTTCCAGTTAATATCTGGAAGTTTGGTAATTGAACCTTTTAATTCTCTTCCTACTGCTTTAATATCTGCTTCTATTCTTTTTGCTTGTTCTGTGCCAAACATTTTAGTTGCAGGAAATTTAGTAAAAGCGTTAGCTCCTGCTTGCATCAACAATCCAACTTCTTCATATCGTCTTGCAGTAGTCCCGGCAATAATTTCTAATTTTGGAAAAGAGATTCTAGTTTGTGCAATCCACCAGAGATAATCTTCAGTATCTGGTCCATTAGTGTTTTCGTACGGAGTACCTTTTACTGGTTTCAAAGCATAAAAAGTAATTCTTTGTAAATCATGTTTGTTTATGAAATCTTTTAGTAATTCAAAATCTTCTTTCTTTTCTCCCAGACCAATTACTATGGTCATACTCTTTTTGAAATCTTTAGCTTGGCTGAACATTTCTTCGTATGGTCCTATTGGTTTGTCTGGACAGATCTCATTGTGTAAGTTAGGTTCAATAGTTTCAATGGAACTGACAATACCTTTCACGTAAGGTTGGAATTGTTTAAGATCTTCTGGTTTGATAACTCCCAGATTCAGCCAGATCTTTTCTCCATAAATTTCGCTGACTAGTTTGGCTATGTTAATTAGATCTTTCATTGGGAATATTTTGTATCCTCCAGTTAAGAATTCAATTCTCCAGCCCAAATGTTTGCATAACAGTGCTTCTACTAATACTGAAGCCAGCGTACGTTTAGCTGTTGGTGCATGTTTAATTTTATGTTTTACTGTAGAACGGAAACAGAATTTACAGGTGCCAAGGTCACAGTACCAACTGAGAAAAATACATCTTCCGTACCAAGTTACTGGTGAGAAGTTTTCCTTGTACACTGCTTGTGCTTGTTTTAGGAGTGCTTCTGTTTCTTTGTTCATGTGAGAGAAATTTGTTTGTTACTTTAAAAGATTTTAGAAAAGATAAAAAAAATAAAACTTAATTATCTCAACATCCCATCTAATGAGTCCATTTCTCTGTGAAAATCTCCCAGTTCATGCCTAGAGAAATCAAATGCAGCTCTAAATCCTTCAAGATAGGATTTAGCTTGTTCATCTTCCATTTCACTAAGATTATTTCTATTATAGAAATTATCTACATAAGACCGAAAAATCCCATTATCTTCATGTTCACGGAAATTATTTATTACAGCCCCATAAAATTTGTCTTTATCCATAAGTAGTAAAAAAAAGGTTTCATTTATAAAGTTTTTGTTAAGAATTGAGAGAAAAAATAAATTGTGAGTTTTTAGTATCAAGAAAACAATCACTCATGCCCATGATACTCAGTTAAATTTCCTTTTAATAATTCATTAAATGCAACTTCATCTTTTGGATTTGCATATTCTACTTCCTGACCCAAATGAAATCCTGCTAAAACATCCAATGATTTTCCTCTAACAGGTGAAATATCTACATTTAAAACATTTGCAACTCCAGAGTTATCTTTAGGCAAGGAATAATGAACTAATTCCCCAATACTTGACAAATTGAAAAGGCAATCAGAACACATTAACAGTACTGAAGTTCCTCCCCTAACGTGTTTTGATAACTTGGTTCTAATAACAGAATCTCTACTCCTATCAGCTTCCCCATCAGCTTCTGCTTCTAAAAGTTTCATGTAAGTCACACCATATAATTCTGAATCTATCTGGTTTTCTAAAACATTTTCAGCTACATACTTCAAAGCTGTACGATCAACTTGATCTCGATTACCACAAAGTTCTTCATACTTTATCCACAAATTTCCATCACCATGAAGTCTATATTTAGATCTATCACTAATTTCTATAATTTTTGTTTTACCTTCATGAAGACTATCACTAGCTCTTAATGGAAATGTTTCATAAAAAGCTTTTTCGATAGCATTAAAATTATCATCGATAACTGTGTCATAACATAAAACAAGTCTATTTCCAAAATCGGGAGGTACACGCGCATCTGAGTTGCCCATCCATAAACTTCTTAATCTCATAAAAGAAATCTGCAACTAAATTGTTTATATTAATTTAGGTATTCAAATGTATATTTGGTTTTTCTGAGAATATAAGATAAAAAGCCCCTGGGGAGAATTGAACTCCCGATCTACTGCTCTCACGAGCCTCAACAGCATACGAGGTTCGACTTGAAACAATCAGTCGCTCTAGCCGCTGAGCCACAGGGGCAAAAGTAAGAAAAACTAAAGTTTAGCTAACAATTCTTCTTTATTCTTGAAATTCTTCTGGCATTCAAAACAAACATGGTATTGCTTGCTCTTGCCAGGTTTCTTGACAACAGTACCTTTAACCTTACCCAAAAAGAGTTCCTGAAGCTTGTTTCCACAAATGTTACACTTTGCCATGTTTATTGATAATAAAGAACACTAGATTTAAATTTAATTGTACTGGTTGGGGTAAATTTTTAAATAACTTGTCCTTTTAAGCAATAAAAAGATGTTTATGAATTCAACATCTTAACCTAATGAAAATGTTAAATTACAAAAACGACCCTTTATTGCTTAATCAAGAAACTGTAAATGATTTAATTAGTGATAACAAAAATTTTATTTTTTTAGACAATGAGAAAAAAATCTTAAATCTTTATTCTGCGTTTGTCAAAAAATCTGATTTTATCAGAAAAGAGAAAATATGCCAACCATTACAAAAAACAGTTTATGTTAAAGTAAGTGATAAACTGAAATTAATTTTGCAAGAAAAATCTTCCAACAACAAAGAAATGAAAAAGCTAATTGAGAATTATATTGGAAAACGAAGTATCGGTGAAAGGGTTATTGAAAAATGGTTCAATAAAAACATATTTCCATTTATTCTTCTTAGAATTCTCAGTGAAAACGAAAAAGAATTAGCAGAATGGACGCAGGAAATTGAATATTTTACTGATTTTCTAAACAAATCAAGATTTAAATCGCCATTGTTTATTGAAGAATTACTAAATCCACAATTAATATATCTAGCTGGTTGTTCTTTGGGAGATGGACATATTGATAAAGCTTGTAAAAGATGGACCCTTGTAGATGGAAGCTCAGATGAAAAAAGGTTAAAAGATTCCAAGAAATTTGTAGAAAAACTTACATTATTAACAAAAAATTACGTTAACAAGACAATTATAAAAGAGCATACAACAAAATTTGATTTGAGAATCAACAACAAACCATATTGTAGGTTCCTAAACTTTTTCTTTGGATTGCCAATTGGATCGAAAAAGAAAGCAAAATTGCAGGTCCCAAAGATTATCTACTTCTCAGAGAATGATGTTGAAAAGTATTTTTGGAGAGGTTGTTTTGATACTGATGGTAGCGTTTTAGGATCTGTGGGATTCTCTTCATCGGACAAGAATATGTTTAAAGAGTGTGAAAGGTATCTTTTAAGTAAAGAAATTAAAATTACATTCTTTGAAAGAAGTATTAATATTCCAGTTAAATACATAAAAAGATTTGTAGAAATTGGTTTTGCTCACCCAAGAAAACAAAAAGAATTAATTCAAAGATTAAAAATAACCCCTAAATTAAAATCCGTAAAAGAAAAAAATGACCAAAAGATTGATAGTAAATTGCGCAAAATTTACAAAGTTCTTAGAACAGATAAAGATGGTTACAGAATTAGAGTTAATAAAACATCTTTAGAAAAAAGTGACATTGACATTGAGGAAGTCAAAAAAGTTGTAAAAGAGAAATTTAATTATGAAATAAAGATTGCTTCAAATGATTTGTACTACTTTAAATCAAAAAAAGTGTATAATTATTTGCAGAATCTTTTTATATATGAACCAGAGTGGAGAGCAATAAATGGGGAAGAATCTAAACAATTATTAAATGATTGGAATATTGTGTGGAAAAAATGAGATGTAGATTAGCAGTGATTGATAAA
Source organism: archaeon (assembly GCA_043812455.1). Taxonomy (GTDB): domain Archaea; phylum Nanobdellota; class Nanobdellia; order Woesearchaeales; family GW2011-AR9; genus JABHQR01. Next base: position 100,146 of record JBDRMB010000039.1, read on the forward strand.
GAACTTTGTAACCCAACCGGTTGCGGAAATTATCTTTGTGCTAAATTGTGTCCTGTTAACAGAACCAATGAAGAATGTATCAAGAAAGGTGATGATACCACAAACAAAGCAGTGATTGAAGAAGAGTTATGCACTGGATGTTCGATTTGTTGTAACCGTTGTCCATTTGAAGCAATCAATATAATCAACCTCCCCGAGGCCTTAAAGAAAGAACCAATCCACAGATATGGAAAAAATTCATTTTCATTATTCTCGTTACCAACACCATTGTTTGGTAAAGTTACAGGAGTTATTGGAAAAAATGGAATTGGTAAATCTACAGCATTCAGGATTTTAGCAGGAATTGTGAAAGCTAATTTAGGTAATTATGAACAAGAAGCAGATTTTAAAGATCTCATTAAGTATTTCAAAGGTAGTGAAATGCAAAAGTTTTTGGAAAAGTTGCAGCAAGAGGAAGTTAAATTATCTTACAAACCTCAGCAAGTTGAGCTGGTGCCTAAACAATTCAAAGGTACAGTCAAAGAATTACTAACTAAAGCTGATGAAATAGGTAAATTTGATGATGTTGTGAAAGCGTTGGAACTAGAAAAATATCTTGATAACAAAATTGAAAATCTTTCTGGTGGAGAATTGCAACGGGTAGTTATTGCAGCTTCAGTATTGAAAGATGCTAACTTAATTTTATTTGACGAACCTTGTTCTTATTTAGATATCAAACAAAGAGTTAAGGTATCTAACTTTATCAGATCTTTATCTACCAAAGATAACACTTTGATGGTGATTGAACACGATTTAATTATTTTAGATTTTATGACAGATCTGCTTAATATCATGTACGGGCAAGATGCCGCTTATGGTATTGTGTCTGGTGTAAAAAGTTCTAGAGAGGGTATTAACACTTTCCTAGAAGGTTATCTAAAAGAAGAAAATGTTAGGTTCAGACCCAACCCAATCAAATTTGAAGTTAGTCAAGATAAGGTTAAGGGAACTCCAGAAAAATTGATCTCCTGGAAAGATTTAGAATTAAAGTTAGGAAAATTTTTGTTAAAAACTGGTGAAGGTGTGCTGAACAAAAATGAGATTATTGGAATTTTAGGAGAAAACGGAATTGGTAAAACCAGTTTTGTAAAATTACTTGCAGGAGTTATTGAAGCTGAGAAAGGTAAACTTGATGCAGAAGTTAAAGTAGCATACAAACCACAATATTTAGATTATTCTGACTCTGAAGAACAAGTTGCAATGTTCTTACAGGATGCAATTGATAAATATGAAGTGCAATTGATCAGACCTCTAAACTTAGAAAAATTGTACGGGAAAAAGTTATCTGAACTGTCTGGTGGAGAATTACAAAGAGTAGTTGTTGCACACTGTTTGTCTCAAGATGCTGAACTATTCCTTCTGGACGAACCTTCTGCGTATTTAGATGTTGAACAGAGGTTAATTGTTTCCAAAGTGATCAAAAGATTGACTGAAGAACGAGAGATTACAGTACTTGTGGTTGATCACGATTTAATGTTTTTAGATTACTTATCTGAAAGATTAATGGTATTCTCTGGCGAACCTGCAAAGAACGGACTAGTTGAAGGTCCTTTCACGATGGAAGATGGAATGAACAAATTCTTACAAGAGTTAGGCATTACTTTACGTAGAGATCCAACTTCACACCGGCCAAGGATCAACAAGCCGGGTTCTGTTAAAGACCGAGAACAGAGAGCTGGTAATAAGTTATATTATGGTTAAGAATTAATCATCATTATCTTCAACATGATGGCGTATATTTTCTCCAAGTTCTCTAACATCTTCTTCAGGTCGAGGCATAAAAACTTTATCAAGAGCATACATAACAGCAGCACCTGATGCTGCAGATCCTACAAAAGCTAGCATGGTATTCCCTGCAATGTAGTCGTTATTTGTGAACGCGCATATAAAATAAACACTAAGAGAAACTGGTAGTCCTAACATGGCCCCTAACATTGCCGGAGAATAATCATCGTTTGCCATTTAAAAAAAAAATAAGTAAAAATTAATTTACATTAACGCTCCCTTGCATTCCTGGATGGAACATACAGAAATATCTGTAAATTCCAGATTCTTCAAAAGTGTAAGTTAAAGTGCCGTCAACGCCAATCTCTTGATCTAAATCACCATTCTCTAAAGTGATTGTATGTTCAGTATCATCTAAGTTAACCCATTCCACAGTATCTCCAACCTCAACATCTAGATCTACAGGATTGAACTTGAAATCTTGAATTGTTACAGTTTTAATTCCACTATCAGATTCATCCCCAGCAACAACCGTTGAAGTTGGTACTGTTTTGGTAGTATCATCTTCTGGAACTTGTCCAGAACAAGCTAACAAAAATAGTGTTAACGTGCTTATGCTTAGCAAAATTGCGCTTATCTTTAATTTATTGAGTATCATTTTAAGCTAGTTAAATCAGGCCTATTTAAATTATTTCCCCTTTTAAAAAATGGGCTAATATGAAACCCTAAGAATTAGATCATAAAATATATTAAGTAGTTCTCGTCGATAAATAATCAGTTAAAACCATTTTGTCGACGAGGTGACTACAAATGAAGATAATTGTTAATAAGTTTAAAAAAGTTACTGATTTTTGTTATGAATTATTCAAAATTGCTGAATTACCATTACATTTTTCAAAGTTCTCAAATAAGCTTTATTCTGTATATCAAAAGCTATTTTTGCTTGTTTACAAGCAATTTCGTAAGTTTACTTATGAAGAATTATTAACAGATTTAGCTGATAACATTAGTTTAAGAATTTATTTGGGATTAAATAAGCTCCCAAATTATACTACTCTAATTAAATTTGCAAAGAACTTGCCCACTGATGTTCTTAATAAATTGGTTTTGGCTTTTGAAAAAGTAATTCCAAAACCAAAAAAAGTTGCAATCGATGCTACAGGAATTACTTTAGATAATGCTAGCCAGCATTATTGTAAAAGAATTGGGTTGAAAAGTAAAAAAAGACCATTTATGAAAACTACTTTTATCGTCGATATTAAGCGATATCTCATCTTGTTATGCAAGATGAGAAAGAAAACAAGGCATGATACTATTGATGCTAAACCTATGCTCAAAAAATTGGCAAAAATTTATTCGCCTGAAATTCTTTACGCAGATAGAGGATATGATGACAATACAATATTCAAGATTTCTTTTGAAATCTTGGGGGCATATCCTCTGATTTTGCAAAAGAACATTTTTACTCCAAAACATAAAAAGAGTGGCAAATTTAGAAAACTTACTTGTGACGTGTTTGAT
>JBDRMB010000040.1:0-3306 GCA_043812455.1 archaeon
CCGATTTTGCCTAACAAATACTTAATTTTATTAATCAAACTCTTTTTTTCTTTCATCGGTGAACACCTCGAATGTTCACCACCCCAGTAGAGCTATGCTTTACTGGGTTATTAATCTTTCTTTAGACTTGGGACATACCCGCTACATACCTCTCTGAAATTTTTCTTCTTGCAGAATTATCTCCTTTAAGAAGTCTACTTAATTTATATTTCACATCACTCGCGTTAATAATAGGTATACCTAAATCAGTTAATGATTGTTTACTTATATAAGGAGAACCATCCATAATTTGCAGTTTTTAGTAGGGTTTTATAAGTTTTGTGAAGGCATTAATTCGCACCACATACCTACTGGTCAAGTCCACAGATAATATATAAATAAGTTCTTCCCTGAATATAACTAATGAACATCCAACGTGTAAAATACAAGGATATTGAAGAAGTCCCACACATTAGAATTAAGAAAGATTTTAAAGAAGAATTCTTTGGTTCTTCACCTGCGCCGTTCATTGGTAGGTTTGGATATCCTAACGTTAACATTGGTGTACTAAGTCCACAATTTCATGGAGACACTTCTTATTACGATTCGCCAAAACTTTGGAGTAAAGCTAATTTCAAAATTGGACAAATTGCTAGTTTAAGGTACGGACTAGTAAATTCAAGAACCAAATGGAACATTAAAGATGTGCATAACACTTGCATTAACAGAAATATTATCAGTCCAAAACTTACCAAATTTGTTGACATTTGTCAAGAAGTAGGTATGGCAAAAACTGCTGCTGAACTGGAAATCCAACTTAACAAAAAACCGTCTTTAAATTTCAGACATGACCGTGAGATTATTCCGTTCGGACCACGAGCAGAAATCAAGAAAGCTAGAATTACTGCTAATACTAAAGTTGATACCAGAATTGATAAAGTTGTTTCTGATACTGACCTTAAAGCAGCACCAGCAATTATCCAACTTTATAAAAAAGGATTTGAAGAAACTAGTTTGAACAAACTCATCTCTGTGGGCAATCTTGGAATTAAAAAAAACAGAAAACTTGTTCCTACCAGATGGAGCATTACTGCTGTCGATGATGTGATCAGCAAACAATTAATCAAAGAAGTTAAAGACCAACCTATAGGGGATTATCAATTATATTTTGGTGGTGGTTGGGGAAATTATTATTTAGTGTTCTTCTTTCCAGAAGTGTGGAGTTATGAACTGTTTGAAACTTATTTGGATAAAAAAGTCAATCCGTGGAGTAAAAACAGTTATGCTTATTCTACTGATTACGAAAGTTACAAAGGAAGAACAACTTATGCTGAGGAATGTGCTGGTGGATTTTATTCAAGTCGTCTTGGATGTGTTGAAAAACTAAAAAATATTAAAAGACAGTGCTCAGTTTTAGCTTTACGCTTTATAACTCAAGAATATAACGTACCTCTTGGCGTTTTTGTTTGTAGAGAGGCTACACGCAAGGCAGTCAATAATAAGCCAATTATTTTCTCTACAAAAGAACTTATGATAAAATATGCTAAAACATTGATCAAAAACAAATTTAACTTTGATTTAGAATTCTTACTGGGAAGAAGTAAGTTGCTTAGAAATATAAAATCACAAAAGAAAATATTAGAATTTATTTAACAGTCTTCCATAATATATTTCTTCCATTTTGGCCATCACGACACATCTTTCCTTCCTTTTCTAAGCAGTAAAGATGTTCTCTAACTGAACTATTTCCAATATTTAATATTTCAACTATCTCTTGAGTACTTTTACTCTTAGAACAAATATTAAGAATTTGGTTTTTAGTTATACCTTTTTCTTTCTTAGACCAACCCCTGCTTTTTCTCTTTACCAAGATTTCTAAATTATTGTTTTTATGAACTAAAGAACATGTTGGAAATTCTGATTGAAGTTTTTTCATATCATAATCTAATTGAGAATGGCTCTCTGAAGAGATGGAAAAACGATAAGAATCAAAAATATTGTATCTAAATTTTTTTCTAATTTTTTTACATTTGTATCCACACCTAAGAGAAACAGATTTTACATCTTTAAGTAAACAATAATTTTTAGAATAGATTTCTATTACTTCTGCTACATTTCCTTCATCTACAATAAATGCCAGTAACCCTGCCAACAAAAATTCCTTAGGCATATTTATTACTTCTGGTGGGATTCTAGCATTATGCCAATCACTTTTATCAATATTAAAATAATTTACTAAGATATGAGTAATACTTTTCGGAACATCAATTTTTCCTTCTTTTATTGTTGCATTTGATATTGGAAAAAAACCAAAGCAATTTTGAAGTTTAAGATAAAAATTCATAAGTCCTTTTTCATTAATCTGTCTGTATGATGAAGCCACACTTGGTTTTAAGCTTATATGACCATCACCCATAAAGTGGAATATTAAAGATACAAGTTCAGGAGTAATTAAAATTGGTAACTGAGGATCATAAATTCTTTTATTAGTTCCAACAGATGAATAATATTCAATATTCTCTTCTATTTGCCTCATTATTACATTATCATCTTTGGGTTCATTTGATATTAACTTAGATATTTCAATTAATGACCACAAAGGGATATTACAAGTTGTACAATCAGTTCCTTTATTTCCTTTAATCCAACTATATAACGTTCCTCTTGAGTAAGATTTTCTCATCTCATAAATCTTACTTTTTTTATTTAAGATAGAAACAGCATTAGGTTCATTCCCTGAAAGATCTATAAATTGAGAAATAATACGCTTCCGAGTATTGGATTTTACCCTAACAAATACTTTTGTTGCAGGAAATTCCCAAATATGAATTTCTTTGTATTGCATTCGAATCACCTCCAAGTTTTCATAATTTTAAGCTTGGAGCTTTAGAAAAAGAGCAATTGAGCAGAACTCATTAAATTTCTTTATGTGCAACAAAAGAATTTTATTAAGAGTTTTGCGTAGGTCTTTTTCTTTATTACTTGGGAGAGAACTTGTTTATATACTTTATCCGAACTTGACCAGTGGGTGTGTGGCTTAATTAAACCCAATTTGCCGAGAAGCTAGTAGGAGAAGTTTACAAGAAAAAGCTATTAAATTTTCTGACAAAGGTTTAATGTTAAGGTATGCTAAACAATTTATCATGAAAAAGTTTGGGTTTGACATAAATGTTTTATTGCAAAATCAGAGGATATGATGACAATACAATATTCAAGATTTCTTTTGAAATCTTGGGGGCATATCCTCTGATTTTGCAAAAGAACATTTTTACTCCAAAACATAAAAAGAGTGGCAAATTTAGAAAACTTACTTGTGACGTGTTTGAT
>JBDRMB010000041.1:0-13116 GCA_043812455.1 archaeon
CTGTAACAGTAGATAATGATAATCCAGTTGTTACCATTACTTACCCAAACAACAATTTACCTTACAATACTAGTAACATTAACACTAACGGAATAAGCGACTTCAATTATACAGCAACTGATAATAATACTCTAAACAATTGTAGTTTGTACATTAATTCTGAACATTACCAAACTGAATTAAACAATTACACAGAAGTAAATTTTAGTGCATTAACTAAACAAAACAACCCATACACTTGGACAATAAACTGTACAGACCAAGCAGGTAACACTGGAACGGCTAACGGTAATGTCTACTACGATAACATTGCTCCAAACATAACAAACGTTAACAGTACTAACATTGACCACGAGTATGCTGACATTAACTGGACAACAACAGAAATTACTAGCAACACAGTCTTTTACGGAACAGATAACACTAACACTACCGGTTGGGATAGTGAGACTGTTACTGGAACTAGCGTAAATGCTAACGTAAAATTAAGTGATTTAGATGCTTCTACAACATACTATTATTATGTCTATAGCGAAGATCAGTTTGGATTAAATGATACAGACAATAATACTAACGTATATTACAACTTTATAACTACTGCAACACCTTCAAGTGTTTCAAGTAGTGGTGGTGGTAGCGGAAATAATTGTGACAAAGGTTACACAAAAGTAGGTAGTAAATGTGTTAAGGACCCGGTAGAAACTAGCGGTTCCTGTGAACCAGTATGGAACTGTGAACTTGAATGGAGTGGATGTAATTCAGAAGGATTCCAAACAAGAACATGTAACGACATCAGTTCATGTGGAGTAGAGGATGTAATCAAATCAAAAAAATGTGCAGTTAGCATTGAATCTACTGGCGGCGATGTTAGTGGTAGTGGAGACAGTACTGGTTCCGGTAGTGGTGGTGTAGACCAATTTGGTGGTACTGGAAGCGAAACTGGTGGTAGCAGCCCGGGAGTAGGAGCAGCTACAGGAATCTTTGGTCAAGTTGCATCTAACTGGTATTGGATAGTTGCAGCATTAAGTTTGATTGCATTATTAGTATTAGCTGGTTGGAAAGGTCCTACCATTGCTAAGTTTATCAAAGGCAAAAATGCAGCAAAACTTGCAGCAGAAGAAAAAGCAATGAGAGCTAAGTTAAGAGATAAAGGGTTGATTAAATAATTTTTTTATTTTTTCAATATTAATTTAATGGGGTAAATGGGTGTTAAAATATGGTACTAGAACAAATAGTAAGCACAGAATTTTTGGAACGTAAACGGTTGTTTGCATTATTTCTTGGTTTTGTATACACTCTGATTGCTGGTGTGACGAGTTACATCTTTTTCAAAGATAATATTTCTATATCCATGTTTTTCCTAATAACATTACTTTTAGTACCAAGTTTGGCAAATATGATTGCTGATCAAGAAAGAAAAGACAGTAAAGAAGGTATCAAACATTTCATCAGAAATCATAAAGACGTTTTTGAAGTATATTTTTTCTTGTCAGTTGGAGTAGTTTTTGGTTATGGTTTAGTTATCCTTATCTTAGGACTGATGAATGTTGATATCACATTAGTATTAAGTGAACAAGTAAAACAGTTTGGTAGTGCTTTAACTGGTGATATGATCAACCAATTTGATGTTAATAAATTTGGCCATTTCTTTGGAATATTTACCAGTAATTTAGGTGTTGCAATAATATTCTTTATTTTGTCGTTCTTCTACGGTGCTGGTGCAATATTCTTGATTGTATGGAACGCAAGTGTCTTTTCTACATTTTTAGTGATAAGCTTACAGAACATCGGTAGGGGTGTTAATCATGCTTTAGGTTTGATAGGTACTTTTGCAATTTACTTTTTTCCTGAAGTTGCCGGTTTTTTATTAGCAGGAATTGCTGGTGGTGTAATTTCTAAAGCTGTAATTGTAGAGAAGTGGGGAAGTAAAAATTTTCAAAATGTACTCCGAGATGCTAGTATTTTGTTATTAGTTTCAGTGTTATTTCTATTAATTGCCGGCCTTTTAGAGTCATATGTTGCAGTAGGTTTGATTAAAGCTTTGGTTTGAGGATTATTAACAAATTTAGGTTGGATCCAGATAGTATCACTAATTAATAGTAAAATTTATAAAAAGATTCTCGTTTGTAACCTTATGGGAAATAATTTAGGGAATCAAGGTCAGCCATTACAAGATTTAAGGAATTGTTTACAAAAAGCAAAAAGTGTTCCTAGCTTAGATATGTTAGTTGATTTGGAAAATGACGTTGTTGAAGAAGCAATTCGGAATATTGCTGAACAAGGGAAGACTATACATATTACATATAATCCAAATGTTTATACCCAAGATTTAAAAAATGTTCAACCTGATTCTGACAAAGTTTATATTTTGTGTGATTGTGATGGAAATTTAGAAGATTTAACACCTCTTTTAGAATTTGTGTCTATAAATAAAAGACACCAATACCAATCCGCAAGAAAAGAATATCTAAGCAGCTAACAATTCTCCTTGTATAAAACTTGCAATTATAATTTTATTATTAACCCCAGTAGCTGCACTGACTTCTTTTACTAACATAAATGGTGGTGTTGAAGTTGCTAAAGGTATAGAACGATGTTTAGGAAACTTAATCATATAAGGGTGGTTACCTCCTGGATTATCTTCTACCACCCCTCCAAGTTCAGTAATAACATTCTGAATTTCACTTAGTTTCCACCCATTACTCAGTTTACCAATAATACTTATTTTAGTTACGGGCTTCATTAATTCTGTTTTTTTCACTTCTTTTTTCCACTTTTTTTCTAATTTAACTAAATCAAATGCTTCTCTTTGAGCATTAATAAAAAGACTTTTAATATGATTTATTACTTTTCTTAATTTAATTTTTTGCTTTTTTATATTATACAAAGATCTAACCTTTAAGATCTCTTCAATAAGTAGTTGGGCATTTTTTACCCAAACATCTAATTCATTAAGCTCCTTCCTTAAGTTATCAGAATATATTTTAAGTTTGCTTTTATATTGAGATTTAGGTATCTTGTTTATAATTTTTGTTTCTTCATTGAACAGTTCTACTAATTCTGGTAGAATTTTCTTAATTTGTTTGAAATGTCCTCTTAACTCTACAAAATGATCAATTAATAATTCTTTATCAGCAATTCTAAGAAATTTTTCAAGCATTGACACTTTTTTGTAAAATTTTTCAAATACATCACTGAAAAACCAATTAAATACCATTTATTTAACATTATTTTTATTATTAATAAATTTAACTAATCTGTTTGGTCATGCCCAGAATAGATAAAATTTGTATACTAGAGCACGGCGCGATTATGAGCTCACGACGTTCGCTCATGCGCCTCTTTTGGAGCCAGTATACAAAATGGTGTTATTCCGGACATAGCCTAATTGTTTTCTAAGTTTATGGAATTTTTGTTTGTTTTAGCTAACATCAAGAAAATCGAATTTTCAGAAACATTTATAAACAACCCACAATTCTTCTAACAAAAGTCCGAGTTCACGCGTAAAGGGCTTCCAGATGTTTACTAGGGTCTTGGGGAAGATCATTAGAACGACAAACTGGTACTGATACGCAAATTCTTGGAACTTTTAATTTTATATTCAAAACAATCATGTTCAATATGGAATTGTTTAAGCAAAATAAATGATTAAACAAAATTAATTAAAAATGGCAGGACCCAACAATCAAGCAGAAAACAAAAAAGCAGTACCAGCTGCACTTAAACAAGAAGCTAATTATAGGCACATTGTAAGAATAGCTAACGTAGATATTCCTGGTAACAAACAAATTAGAGTTTCTCTTAAGAACATTAATGGAATAAGTTTTAATCTTGCTCATGTTATTTGTAACTTAACTAATATTGACATTAAGAAAAAAACAGGTAATCTTACTGATGAAGAAATTAAAAAGCTTGATACTTTAGTAAGAGACCTTGAAAAGTCAGACATTCCAACTTGGATGTTTAACCGTAGAAAAGATTATGATTCTGGTGATAATAAGCACGTTTTAGAAGGTGTTCTTGCCTTTGTTCAAGATAATGATTTAAAACGATTAAAGAAAACCAAAACTTTACGTGGTATCAGACATCAACGTAAATTGCCAGTCCGTGGTCAACGTACCAAATCTAATTTCAGAAGGACTAAAGGTAAAGTTGTTGGTGTTAAAAAGAAAGGAGTAGCAGGTAAGAAATAGATGGGAGACCCAAAAAAATTCAGGAAAAAGTACGAAACTCCTAATCATCCGTGGAATAAAAACGCGATTGAAGAGCAGAAAGTTCTGATGAGAGAGTACGGCCTAAGTAACAAGAAAGAACTTTATTTGGCAAACTCATTCGTTAAAAAATATCGTAAAATTGCTAAAACCTTGATTGTTGATACTAGTAAACAAGCTATCAAAGAAAAAGATCAAATGATGATTAAATTACAAGCTTTAGGGTTATTATCTTCTGATGCTAAACTTGACGACGTTCTTAGTTTAGAATTAAAAGACATTTTGGAGCGAAGATTACAAACTTTAGTATTCAGAAAAGGCCTGGCACGAAGTGCAAAACAAGCACGGCAGTTTATTACTCATCGTCACATTATGGTTGATGGTAAAGAAATTAATGCTCCGGGATATTTAGTTCTTTTAAAAGAAGAAGCACAATTACAATTTAAACAAAATTCAGCTTTGAACAGTGAAGATCATCCTGAACGAAGTATTGCAAAACAGGTTGAAGAAATCAAAGAAGAAGCTGAGAAGTTGAAGAAAGATATTAAGGCTAAAAAAGTAAAAAAGGTTGACGAACCTTTACTTGCAGAAACAGCTACTGATGATATTGAACTTGTCGAAAAATCTGATGAGATTGAAATTCCAGATGAAGATATTGTTGAAAAAGAGGAATAATTAACAAATTAAAATTATCAAAATAAAATGGCAGAATACAATAAAGGACCAAAACCTGAATACAAGAAACCTTATGCTAGTAAGTTTGTAGGTAGACCTGTAAGATGGGCAATTGCTCACATCAAATCAACTTATAATAATACTATTATTACTGTTACTGACATTACTGGAACTGAAACTCTTGCTAGAGCAAGTGGTGGTCAGATTGTTAAAGCTGACCGATTAGAATCAAGTCCTGGAGCTGCAATGGGAGTAGCAAAAAAAATTGCTGAAATAATCAAGGATAAAGGTGTTGGCGGTTTGTACATTAGAGTTCGAGCAAAAGGTGGCCATGCTGGTCCAAAAAATACTGGTCCTGGTTCACAAGCTGCAATTAAAACTTTGTCAAGATCTGGTTTACGGATTGGAAAAATTGAAGATGTAACTCCAGAACCTCATAACGGTTGCCGAGCAAAAGGTGGTCGAAGAGGACGAAGAGTATAAGATATGAAAAGTATGGGTAAAATACTATTAGGACAAGATCAATAGATAATATCCAAAAAATAAAATCAATAATATTCAATAAAATAAATTACACGGTTAAAAAATGAAACTTAAAAAAGTTAGCGAAGATAAGAAAAACATGAAACTTAGTTTTGAACTAAATGATTGTGATGAAGCTTTTGCTAATGCTATTAGAAGAACGATCATGGAAGAAGTACCAACTTTAGCTATTGAAGATATTGAAGTTAAAGAAAATAGTTCCGCTTTATATGACGAAATGTTAGCATTAAGGATTGGTTTAACTCCTATCAAGACTGACCTGAGCAGTTACCGATTACCTAAAAATGAAGATGAAATTAAAGAAAGAGCTGCTGGTTGTACTTTACAAATGGGTTTGAAAGTTGCTAAGAAAGGTTATGTTTATGCAGAAGAAGCAACTTCAAAAGACACTAAATGTACTTTCGTATATCCAAAAATGCCGCTTGTTAAATTAGCAGCAAAACAAAAAGTTGACTTGTTAATGTACGCAGTAATGGGTCAAGGAAAAGATCATATTAAATGGAGTCCAGGAATGGCTTGGTTCTACCATCAAGCAGACGTTAAAGTTAATCAAAAAGTTAACTTAATTGAACAGTTTAAACACAAATATCCACCACAAATTTTTGACAAGAGTGGCAAGATAGTAAAAGAAAAAATTGTTGAGCTGAATTTGTTTGATGCTGTAGAAGGCATTTGTGACAATTTAATACAAGTAACTTTTCAAGATAACCAGTTTATATTCAATGTTGAATCTTGGGGACAATTAACTTGTCAGAAAATGCTTGAAGAAAGTGCTAATATCTTACTTAACAAAGTTGAAGAGTTAGAAGCTCAAATCAAATAGATTAAAAAATAAATTAAAACAAAAAGAACAAATTATATTTCATAAATACAAAAAAATATCTTAAAAACATAAAATAAAATGGTAAAAAGAACCGGTCCTACAAACTTGCAACTGAAGACTTTAATAGTTGAACTTGCAACTAAGCAGGATTCTAAACTTTGGAAACGAGTAGCTAAAGATTTAAGTAAACCTAGTAGGCAAAGAAGAATTGTTAATTTGTACAAAATTAACAAGTTTGCTAAAGATGGAGAAACAATCTTGGTTCCTGGTAAAGTACTTAGCATCGGCGAACTTGACAAAAAAGTTAATGTGGCTGCGTACCAGTTTTCAGGTTCTGCAAAAGAAAAAATTGCTAAAAATGGTTCTGCCATGAGTATTAACGAACTGCTTACAAAAAATCCAGATGGTAAGAAAGTGAGGATTTTAGGATGAAAGTTTACAAACGAAGTGAAGTAAACGTCATAAAAATGACGGGGGAATTTTTATGTTAGTTTACAACGGCGAAGGAATGTTACTTGGACGATTAGGTTCAATTGTAGCTAAACTAGCTTTATTGGGAGAAGAAATTAGAATTGTAAACTGTGATAAAGTTATAATTAGTGGTAATAAAAGAAAAATTTTCGTTCATGAGAAAGAAAGGTTAGACAGAAAAGGTTATCCATTAAAAAGTGCAAAGAATCCAAGATTAGCTGACCGATTTGTACGAAGAAGAATCAGAGGTATGTTACCCTGGGATACTACTAGAGGAAGAGAAGCTTACAAAAGAATTATGTGTCATGTTGGCGTTCCTGAAAATTTACAATCTGAAAAGCTTTTAACATTAGAAAAAGCATCAATTAAGAAACTTCCAAACTTAAAATATGTAACCGTTGGAGATATTGTTAAACAATTAGGTGGAAAATTATAAAATGAAAATCTTTGATTTTCAAATATTTTTGGAGAGAAAAATAAAATGAAAAAGACCATTCAAACTCAAGGAAAACGTAAAAGTGCAATTGCTAGAGCTACATTAGTTCCTGGTAAAGGCAAAGTTAAAGTTAATGGTCAGTATTTAGAAAGTTTTAGTATTGATGTTATCAGATTAAAAATGCAAGAACCATTGATCTTATCTGGCGATTTGGCTAAAAAGGTTGATATTACAGTTAGAGTTGCTGGTGGTGGTATTAACGGTCAGGCAGACGCTTGCAGACTTGCAATCGCTAGAGCTTTAGTACAGTTTGATGATAATTTAAAGAAAACATTTAATGATTATGACAGATTATTGTTAGTAGCTGACGTGCGAAGGAAAGAAGCTTGTAAACCAAACGATTCCAAAGCTCGTGCAAAGAGACAGAAATCTTATAGGTAAATTACAATAATTAAATTAATTACATACGAGGCTAAAAAATGATTATACCAATCCGATGTTTCAGTTGTGGCAAACCAGTAGGTCACCTTTGGGAAGAGTACCAAGAAGCTGTAAAAAGCGGTGCAGATCCAAAGAAAACTATGGACAAACTAGGTTTAGAACGATACTGTTGCCGAGGATTGTTCTTAGGTCACGTTGATTTGATTGACTTAGCTGCAGAATTCAAGCATGCTTAATTATTATTATTATTATTATTATTATTATTATTGACTTTTTGTTTTTCCCTTTTTTTTGTTTTTCCGATAACTCTTACGAATAATCTGTAAATCATATCAGAAAATTATTTGAGAATTACCTAAAAATTTAAATTATCATTAAAATAATCTTAGTTATCATAAATGGAGGTGTTAAAAATGGTTGGTTTTACAACAAATATTGAAAAAGACACGTTAGAAAACGAAAATTATCGGAAAGTAATTTTTACTGGTGAAAAGATGCAGCTTGTTCTTATGAGCCTAAAACCTGGTGAAGATATTCCTATGGAGATCCATAATGGAATTGACCAGTTCCTTAGGATTGAACAAGGTGAAGCTTATGTTAAGATCGGTGATGAAGAATTTAACCTAAAAGATGATGATGTTATCATTATTCCTGCAGGCAATCATCATTATGTCAAGAATACTTCTGCTGATAAAGAATTAAAGTTGTACTCAATTTATGCAACGCCTGAACATGCTCCTGGCACTATTCATAAAACTAAAGCAGAAGCTGATGCTGCTGAGCACGAACATCACCACTGATTTTTGATAATTTTTTATTTTTATTATATTTTAGTTTTTAACTTTAAACATTTTCTTTTCAATTAAATATTTGTTTCTTTATACTATATCCTAGCTTTTATTTCATACTAGTAATGCAATTTACTTCTTTTTCTTTAACCTTAATTCTTTTTACTATATTTTATACTTTATACTATCTGTTTTTCTTACTCTTGCTTTTCTTACTCTTGCTTTTCTTACTCCTACTTTTCTTATTTTTTTCTTTTTAGTTACCGTATGAGCTTTTTTAGTATTACTATTGCCCTTACTTTTCTTATTCCCTTTAACTCTCTGAAACCAATAATACATAGCATTGATTGTATAAAGGACCACTGCTGCTGCTAAAATCACTATCCAGTCAATCCATTCTAAAGCTACCACACCAAAGAAATTGTTTAATGGTGTATAAATTACCAATACTTGTAACCCTAATGATAACAGTACAGCAAAGAATAGCCACATGTTTGAAAAGATTCCTAACTTATATTGTGATCTGATCATTTGTATTCTGACCACCTCAAAGATAACTAATGAGGTAAACACTACTGTCTGAGCTTTCATAATTCCACTGCTTTGATAGAACCAAAATAGTACTAGACTGACTATTCCAATTAATGTTCCAGTTAAAATGATATTTTTCTGTAAATCTTTAGATAAGATACTTTCTTTTGCTGGCCGCGGTAAGCGTTTCATGATATCTTTCTCGTGCGGATCAACACTAAGTGCTGTTGCCGGCAAACCGTCAGTAATTAAGTTAATCCATAAAATCTGGATGGCGGTCAATGGTAATGGCATTCCCAAGATTGATGCAAAGAAAATCACTAAAATTTCACCTAAATTGCTTGAAAGAAGATAATTGACAAATTTCCTGATATTGTCAAAAATACCTCGGCCTTCTTCAACGGCATTAACAATGGAAGTAAAATTATCATCAGTCAAAATCATGTCAGCTGCTTCCTTGGCGACGTCAGTACCGCTGATACCCATAGATACTCCTATGTCCGCTTTCTTTAACGCTGGGGCGTCATTAACACCGTCACCAGTCATAGCTACTACTTTACCTTGCTTTTGCAGAACCTCAACTATTTGCATCTTATGTTCAGGTCTGACTCTTGCAAAAATGCCAATGTTCTTGATTTCTTTACTTAGGTTTGTAATCTTGTCAAGTTCACTACCAGTAATTGCTCGGCCAGTAATACCTAACTTTTCAGCAATAGCTTTGGCAGTAATTATCTGATCACCAGTAATCATAATAACTCTAATTCCGGCATCTTGACATTTCTTAATAGAATCTTTAACTTCTTCCCTCGGTGGATCAATCATCGCCTGAAGACCGACAAAAATCATATGTTTCTCAGCTAATTCTGTTTTAGTAAACATATCATTATATGCACAACCTAAAACACGTAATGCTTGTTTAGCATAAGCTTCGTTTTGTTTAATTATTTTTTTCTTATGCTCTCTGCTAAGACGTTGAATCTTTCCGTCAATCAAAATCCGGTCACATTCGTTGATCAGAATGTCAGGTGCACCTTTAGTATAAGCTATCAAACCATTATTACTTTTAATTTTAGAACTTTTATGAATAGTAGTCATAAGTTTTCTTTCAGAAGTGAACGGAATCTCATCAACACGTTTGAAATCGTTATTCAACTGCTGAGAACGGAAACCAGCTTTTTCAGCAGAAACGACTAACGCAGCTTCAGTTGGATCACCAATCATCTCTCGTTCGCCGTTCTTACTTTCATCTTCATCACTTAATTGGGCATCGTTACATAACATCCCGATTTGTAACAAACGGTGTAACGGTAATGGACTGGCAAGTTTATTGCTAAGAACAAAAGTACCTTGTTTACTATACCCAGAACCAGTAACATCATAATCCTGGCCATTGGTCCAGATTTTAGTAACGGTCATCTGGTTATGAGTTAAAGTACCGGTTTTATCAGTACAAATAGTATTAACACTTCCTAAAGTTTCAACAGATGGTAATTTCCTTACTAAAGCGTTCTTTTTGATCATCTTTTGTACGCCTAATGCTAATGATACTGTAATTACTGCTGGCAGACCTTCTGGAATTGCCGCTACAGCTAATGCAACCGCTGTCAAAAACATAACAGAAGCTGCCTTACCGGTTAGGATTCCTGCTAAGAAAACTACTACTGCAACAATGATAACCGCAATAGTAAGATACATTCCTAACTGCCTTAATTTCTTTTGTAATGGAGTATATCTTTCATGAACTTCTTGGATAAGTTTAGCAATTTTACCAATTTCAGATTTCATTCCAGTATTAGTTACAATTGCCTTACCACGCCCTTCAGTGATAACTGTACCAGAAAATAACATATTCTTTTGGTCAGCTAAAGAAGTTTCAGAATCAAGGACGTCTAAAGTTTTAGTTACTGGTTGAGATTCTCCAGTAAGAGGTCCTTCTTGCGTTCTTAAACTGTGCAATTCAATAATTCTGGAATCGGCAGGGATTTTGTCACCAGTTTCTAATATAATTATATCACCTGGTACTAACATTTTGCTGTCAATCTTGATTTCTTTATTGTTTCTGAAAACTTTAGCTTTAAGTGAAGCCATTTTTTTCAACGCTTCAATCGACTTTTCTGCCCGATACTCTTGTACAAAACCAAGCACAGCATTAATTACAATAATAATTCCAATAACAATAGCATCAACCTGTTCTTTCATGAAAATAGATACTACAAGGGCGGCAATAAGTATCCAGACTAAAGGACTATTAAATTGTTCAAAGAAAATTTTTATCGGAGAAACTTTTTTTTCTTGTTTAAGTTCATTGTAACCATAATGGTCAATCCGTTTTTGCGCTTCGTGCGCGGTAAGACCTTCTGGAGAGGAATCTAAGTTTTTGAAAACTTTCTTTAGTTCTTGATCATAATACATCTCTACCACCCTTTTATAGTTAATGAGAAAAGTTCTGGAACAGAACGCCATCTCATTCACTATTCTAGAAAACGCTACAAGCGTTTTCTATAAGCTTACGCTATTGTTGGTAATGAGTAATAAGTTATCTAATTTAAATGTTTTTAATTTATGAAATATACCCGCCCCAAAAAGAAAATAATTAACTTTAAATACTATCAACAATTAGTTTAAGATAATAATGCTAGAAAAAATAAGTAATTTTATCATAAGACAAAAGGAAATTGTTCTAATTGTTGCTGTAGTTCTATTACTAGGAGTAGTGTTTATCCCAACTATAAGTGGAGTTAGTTTAACTGGTAACCTTGTTGCAGGTGCTTCTTCAACTGATGATGGCAATTCAAATGAACTTCTTAGCATTTTACTATTTGTACTGGCAATTACATTAATATTTATCTTTTCAAACAAAATTAAAGATTTTACTGCTAATAGTATAGTAAGTTTAAACCAAAAGGTTCGTAAAGGATTTGAGCCAGACTCTGAAATGAGTAAGAAAATTGAACAAGAGCAAAGGGACTTAGAGAATAAATTCAGTACAGTTAAAAAGAGAAAATAAAGTTATTAATTAGAAACATTTATATTATTAAAAGTAAATCTTAGAGGATAGAGGTGTAAGATGTTATTATTTGGTGTTGAAGTTCCATTAGTAGAAATCATATTCATTCTAGCAGTAGTTATGTTTATTCTTTTGATTGAGATGATTGTAGTTATTTCTTTATTGTTGAAAGAGATGAACAAAACTAAACATTTAAGTGAACTTATAGAGAAACTATCTGAGACTATCTTGTCTATCAAGAAGGCAGAGATAGAAGAACTGGATAAGTTGAAAGGGAAGTGAGTTAATTTTTCTTAGGATCTTCTCCGGTATCAACATGCATATGTGTTAAAAGTGCTCCAGCCAATTCTTTAGCAGCTTCAGCTTTTTTATCTTCAGGAACACCCAATTGGTCGGAAACATCATTAATTATTCTTTCTGTTTGTCTTGTTAGAGTACCAAAATCTCCATTAAATAATGCTTTTCTAAAGGCTTTAGAACTCTCTTCACGTTTTTTTAATTCTGCTTTCGAGATTATTTTAACATAAGGATAGGCTGCACGTAACATATCAGGATCAGTATAAATAAAAAGTTCAGTATATGCTGGATATTGTTTTATAGGATTATTTTCATATTTATTAAATAGAGCTAAAAATTTGGTATTATTTCTCCATTCATCTAATGTTTGAGAATAAGCTTCCGCAAATGTATGCCAACGGTCAGGATTAGCAAATATAGTGTCAGGTTCTTCTTTAGCTGTTTGGACAATGTCTGGAGTTTCCTCAATTTTGTAAACAAGTCCACCAATAAATGCATACATCCCTTTGTCTCTTAGAAAATCTACTAATTCAAAATGTCTTTCAATAGAATGATATTCAGAATCGTCACACAATAACAATCTCAACTGTACAACATCATCAGGTAAAACTATAATATTAGATGTCCTTGGGTCAACAATGTGATCTAATGGTTTATCTACTGTTAACCAAGTATTTGAATGTGGCCTAAAATAATATGCAAATCTTTGTTCTAACAATTTAACTCCAACAACTATCACAAAAATTAAAGAAAAAAAAATGAACCTCCCTGGACTAAAGTCCAGGGTATCTCGATAGTGGAATTTGCTTGCTCCACGCGTTATTGCTTTGAGCAATGTAATGCTTAATTGTATCTGCAGTAACATTGCCCACACTTCTGAAGAATTTACCTGG
>JBDRMB010000042.1:0-4503 GCA_043812455.1 archaeon
GGGGCTGAAATGCCAAATTTCTTAACCACATAACGCACGAATGTGTAACTATTATAAAAAGAGTAAAAAGAGTAAAAAGATTAGAAAGTGTCCAAAAAGTAAAAGTAAAGTAAAAAAAGAAAATTAAGAAGATTTCTCTTCTAAATGGTCTTGTATGAAACGATTGTTGATCAACATCACATACTCTGCCCAATAACGAGCACCATAAAGCATCTTTGCCTTAGATTTTGGTTGAGCTTTCATATACAAAATCTTTTGCATATCCTTGAAAAACTGGTCCAGGATCTCAAGGTTTCTTGACATAATCTGCTATCTTGTCTGTCTTTTGTATATTACTTCATTTTTTATCTTTAATTGGTTTTCATTCATTTTTTCTTGTTTCATTTAAATCACCTCAAATGTTTTGCCCAAAACCATAGGAAGCTGCTCAATGTAGTTTTCTGGTATGTCAGCATATCAGAATGCTCAATTAAGTTGCTGATCGCTAGAAAAATAACATTTGAAATGAAGATTGTTAATGAAAAATAGCAAAAATGCTCAAAATCAATAAAATTATGATAAAAATAGGGATAGAAAAGCTAAGAAGAACCATAGAAAGGAACCCACACACCCACTGGTCAAGTATACAAATTCTTTATATATGGGTTGCCTTAATATTAATAGCAGCAAAATGAAATCTGAAAAAAATGAAAATATGGGAAGTGTAAAAAATTCGTTGATTGCATTTCAAGATAAGAAAATTAGGAAAACACTATTTAATGAAGAATGGTGGTTTCCAGCAGTAGATATAGTTGCTGCTTTGACTGATAGTACTGATCCTAAAGGTTACTTAAAAGATATGAGACGTCGAGATGAAGGTTTTGCCCAAGGGTGGGTGCAAATTGCCACCCCCCTTCCAATTAAGACTTCAGGTGGAATTCAACAAATTAATTGTGTTTCAACAAAAGGAGCATTTCGTTTAGTCCAATCTATTCCATCAAAGAAAGCAGAACCTTTCAAGAGGTGGTTAGCTAAAGTTGGTTACGAAAGAGTACAAGAAATAGAGAATCCTGAACTTGCTCAAGAAAGGATGTTAGAACTTTACAGAAAGAAAGGTTATTCTGATCAATGGATAGAAATGCGATTAAGAGGAATTGCAATAAGAGATAAATTAACTAATGAATGGAATCATAGAGGTATTCAGAAAGAAAAAGATTACGCTATTCTTACCAATGAAATCAATAAAGCTACTTTTGATGTTTCAATTAAGGAACATAAACAGATAAAAAACTTGGATCCTAAGCTAAAAAATCAAAACCTTAGAGATAACATGACTGATCTTGAACTTCTTTTTACAATTTTAGGTGAAGCTTCTACAAAAGAAATTGCAAAAAGTAGAGATGTTCAAGGTTTTGGTGAGAATAAAGATGCTGCGATAGTTGGTGGGACTATTGCTGGCAATACTAGGAAAAATTTAGAAAAAGAAACGGGTAAAAAAGTTGTTTCTAAGAAAAATCATCTTGGTTTAATTCAAGAGAGTAAAAGTAAAAAACAAATAATCAAATCTTAACCAAAGGGGTGAGTAAAATGTTTAGTAATGAGTACAACAACAATGGTGTGCATTGCAATGTACAAAATAATTTTAACGTAATTGAATCTGTCCGCAGAGAAGCGTTACGAAGAGGCATGAGTCCTAGGACAATAAAATCATATTTACATTGTTTAAACAAATTCTTTAGATTTTATCATTACAAGGATCACAGAAGAATAACTAAAGTTGATATCCAGAATTTTCTGGATGATATGATTGACAGAAACAAAGCGAGTAGTACTGTAAACCTATATTTGATGTCGTTAAAGTTTCTTTATGAACAGATCTTAAGAAAAAGATTGACTGTAAACATTAAAACCAGTAAGACCCCTTCTAGATTGCCAGAATATTTAACTCAAGACGAAACTAAAAGATTATTTGAAGTTATTGATAATAAAAAGCATCTTTTGATTGTTAAATTTCTTTATGGTGCTGGAATGCGAGTTAGTGAACTTGTTAACCTTAAAGTTAAAGATTTTGAGTTCGAACAGAATTATGGTTGGGTCAGACAAGGTAAAGGAGCTAAAGACCGGCCTTTTGTCATTGCACAAAGTTTGAAGGATGAACTGTTTGACTGGATAGAAAAGAACAGTCTGGAACCGCACAATTACTTATTTGCGGGAAGGTGTGGCCGGAATGTACATTATACTCAACAGAGTATCAGGATTATTATCAAGCAAGCGCGTGCTAAGGCCAAGATTGGTAAGAATGTACATCCGCACACCTTACGACATTCGTTTGCTACCCATTTTATTGAAAATGGACAGACAGTTAACAAATTACAAGCAATCTTAGGGCACAATAGTATAAATACAACTATGAAATATGTTCATATGGCAGCACCAAACATCATTAATGCACAAAGTCCGTTAGATATATTATGAGGTTTTTCAAAATGGAAGAAAAAGAAAATAATATTATCAAAAATGAAGATATTAACAAAGGTTTAGAAGTATTAAATTTTTTAAAAAGGAAGAAAGAGCAAGAAAAAGAAGAACATAATTCTCAAAATATTGTTCTCTTAGAACGCAGGCAAGTAAGTAAAGAAAATCCTGCTATTGCTCAGTTAAGGATAACATTTCCTGAAAATAATGTCCTTGATTTAGAAGATCTAAAAAAATATTTTCTAGAAAAGGAAAAGAATTTCCCTTTAATTGCTGATGTTCACGAAATTAGAAAGTTTAGGATTGGTAATTGTAATTTTGTGCTAGAGATCAGGAGCAGTAAATTAATGTACACTTGGTTAGAATATTTTATTAACAATTTTCAGAAAGATTTTAGTGATAAATTTGATTTTAAGGTTGAAGGCAGTTGGGATAAGTATGATTAATTTACTTAAGTATGAATAGTTTAGTATGATTAATTAACTTTAGAAATCCATAAAAGCGGGTAAGGTACACTACTGTAAGGCAATGATAGACAAAGGACAAGCGTTACGCTATTACAAAAGGAAAGAAGTACAAGAACTGATCATAGCGCAAGCCAGAAATAAAGAAGTTGGAGTACAATATAATGGTGGGTTCGGTAAACGGCCAGACATTTTAGTTTACCCGTCAGACATTCTCGAATTAGCTAAACGCGGTATGAGTAGCTTGCATATCAGTGAAGAAACTTGGCGTGATCCATTAGAACTTAACAGTAATTTAAAACGTAAAGAACTGGACGAAATGAGGCAAGGATGGGACCTATTGTTAGATATCGACTGTCCGAGGATAGAATATAGTAAGATCTTTGCATATCTGGTGATCAGATTTCTTAGATATTGTGGAGTTGAAGACATTTCAATAAAATTTTCTGGCAGTAAAGGTTTTCATATTGGGGTACCGTTTGAAGCATTTCCGAAAAAGATTCCTGTTAATGGTGAGATCAGAGATACTAAAGATCTCTTTCCAGAAGCGCCAAAGAAGATCGCTTTTTACATTAAAGAAAATGTTAAGGACGAACTTGGTAAACGCATTTTAGCGTTTGAAGGTGGAAATATCAACAAGATTAAAGAAAAAATTAACTTAACAATGCAGTTAGAAGATAAAGATCTTTTACGTACTGTGATTAATGAATATGGTGACAGAGTTGTTAAGCTTGAAGTTGACAATTTTATTGAGATTGATACTATTCTGATTGCTTCACGACATCTGTATCGGATGCCGTACAGTTTACACGAAAAGTTGGGTTTAGTCAGTTTACCGATCAATCCTGATGATGTTATGAAGTTTGAAAGAGAGATGGCTGAACCTGAAAAGTTTTTAGGTGAGATTGCTTCGTTCATGGACCGGCAAAGTGTTTTGAAAAGGTCGGAAGGACAACGAGAATCTGCAAGACGTTTATTGGTGCAGGCCTGGGACTTTCAAGTAAAGACTCAGGAACAGCACGTTGTTGACCGTTTAAAAGAAGAATTGAAAAGGCATAAAGAACGAGAAGAAATCAAGATTGAAAGTCCGATAACTGAAGAATTTTTTCCACCGTGCGTACAACAACTGATTAAAGGCGTTGAAGATGGTCGTAAGAGAGCAGTGTTCATTTTGATGAACTTTCTTGGCCAGGTTGGTTGGAGTAAAAGAGAAGTTACTGACTATCTGTTAAAATGGAACCGAGAAAAGAATCTTGAACCGTTACGTGAGAATTATATCACTGGCCAGCTGAGATATTTCAAACCGGGCGAGAAACTTCCACCTAATTGTGATAATGATGGATATTACAAAGGGATGGGAATTTGTAATCCTGACACTAATTGTGGCAGGATAAAGAATCCTGCTAATTATACTTTGGTTAAATGGAAGATTTATCTTGAGCAGAAAGAGTTTGATGATAAGCAGAAAGCTAAAGAGGAACGGAAGAAAGAGTTAGCTGAGATCAGGAAAGAGAAAGCTGGCGGGATTAGGATCAGAATCAGTATAAAGAAGACGATAATTGTTCCCAAGCACAGCAAGTTTTAT
>JBDRMB010000043.1:0-55869 GCA_043812455.1 archaeon
AATGTCTTTTCTCTGCCTTGAAAAGACTCTTCGGAGCTACTGTCAAGTCTCGAAAAAGCCCCGTGATTAATGCAGAAATGTTCTGTAGGCTTATAGCCTACAACATTGGAGCTAATGTCTTAAGACTTTTTCTACAGAGCCTTAACTTTACAAACTTTTAAAAATAACTTCCAATTCTAGCTAGCTATGGTAACTGGTTTAACGCGAGATAGAGCTGTAAAGAAGGTACTAATATCTATAAAGACTAAAAATAAATTCTATGTAAAAGACCTTAACGAAGATTTCATTACTAATGAAGGTATTGTAAAAGCTAAAGATCTTAATTCAAAGGAAGAAGTTGTAGAAACCAATAAAGGTAAGAAATTATACTTACTAAACCCACAATTTCCTGATCTCTGGGAAAAATTACATCGCGGTCCACAGATTATCACAGCCAAAGATACTGGTCTGATTATTGCTAAAACTGGTATTAACAAAAATTATGTAATAGTAGATGCTGGTGTAGGTTCAGGTTCATTAGCATTATCCTTGGCAAACATTTGCAAGAAAGTTACTGCTTACGAAGTTAACGGTGAACATTTGAAGATTGCTGAAAAGAATAAAGAATTCTTTGGGATGAAAAATCTGGAAATTAAACAAGGAGACGTAGCTCAGAAGATGACTGAGAAGAATCTTGATTTGATTACTTTAGATCTACCACAACCATGGGAAATGGTTGAGAAAGCCGAGAAAGCTTTGAAGATGGGCGCGTATTTGGTTGTGTACCTTCCAAACATTTTGCAGATGAAAATGTTCATTGACGCTACCAGAAGCAGTAAGATCAAAGTTTTAGAAACAGTAGAATTGCTAGAACGACAATGGAAAATGGAATCTAACATTGCCAGACCGGAAACTGCTGCCGTGCCACATACTGGATTTATTACATTTTGTCGGAAATTTTAATTCTTCTTTATGATAACTGAAACATGAAAATATTTTTATATTCTCAATTTTAACATTCTAATTATCAAAGAGGTGCTATTATGACAATTAAAGTTAAACGTTTATCTGAAACTGCAAGATTACCAGCTTATGCTAGAGAAGGAGACGCTGGTATGGACATTTATTCAAATGAAACTGTTGAAATTCTTCCGGGTCAAAGACATGCTGTAAAAACAGGAATTTCTATGGCTTTGCCAATAGGTCATGTCGGCTTGATTTGGGACAAATCTGGGTTGGCTGCCAAACATGGTTTGAAAACTATTGGTGGAGTGATTGACGAAGGTTACCGTGGCGAAGTAATGGTGGCTGTACATAACTTATCTAACGAACCGTATCTGGTAGAAGCAGGGAAAAAGATTGCTCAGATGTTAGTGCAAGCAATTGATCAGAAACAAATAATTGAAGTTGAAGAATTGGATGATAATACTGCCCGTGGTACTGGCGGGTTTGGAAGTACCGGCCTGGATTAGTTCTTAGTTTTGTTTTTTAGCCTATCCAATATTTTTATAAACAACCTATTTTTTTGTAAATTTATGAAACGTTTAGGTTTAGCATTATTGGTTGGGATGTTTAGCGTGTCAGCAATGGCGCAAGATTCTGAATGTACAAGCCAAAATCCAATAAAGGGAAAAAATTTCTTTGATGTAGGTGATGTATCCTTCTATGAAGATGGAAGGACAGTATGTGTGGTGGGCCAATCGTCATGGAATCTTAGTGTTACTTTAAAGCACTTGGAGATGGAATATCTGTCATTTCAAAAAAAACAAAACCTTGACACAGAAGAAGTTAACAGAGCGTTAGATTTCATTAAAGAAAAACTTACAGAAGAAAGAGGCCGGCACATGAGAATAGATTTAAGATATGATGTGGAAAGCCAAGAAGGTGAGCTGGTAGTGTTTGATAATGGGGGTAACAATGATATTTTTTTAGGTTCAATGAATTTAAGCAAAAAGACGGTCTTGGGATTAATGTATGAAAATGAAAGAAAATATTGTGGTCCTGTAGATCTAATTTCTAAATACTATTGAACTGAACTCAAATTTATTAGATTCAGATTAGAAATTTTTATAAATAGAATGTAGATTATGCCTAGCTATGCCCCAGTAGCTTAGCGGTTAGAGTGATCGGCTGTTAACCGATTGGTCGCAGGTTCAATTCCTGCTTGGGGCGCTTTTTTTTAATTACTCCAACCCCATAGAATAAACTTTCTCAGCAATTTTTTCCATTAAAGTAAGATCATCACAATTCTTGAACAATAATTCTCCATATGCATGACAGATCAGTTCCACACCATCAACTTTCAGAACAAGGACAATCTCGGTATCCATCACCACTTCAAATTTCTTTTTGATTTTGTTTAAATTTAACTTACCTGGCTTTTTCAGTTTAGCTGAATAAGCAGCTTTAGTTTTACATTTGCTAAGGATAAATTTTTGTTTAACATCATTTATTCCATTTTGATCTGATTTATCTACCATTTGAACTCAAAACATCTTTTATATTATATTAATTTAATCCTTCATATTCAAGGCTATTCAACCGAACAATTTAAATATTAATTCTTTTTATTTAAGGGTATCATATTTAGAGGTGATTGATAAATGGCACGTAACAAAAGAGGTAAGGCTTTAGTTCCAAACAAATCTAAAACTAGAATGTTTGCTGGACAGGAAGTTCATAGATTAGCACATTATGCTTTCTTTGCAGGAATTTTAGTAGCTATTTTAGCTGGATTGTTAAAAAATGCACTTAACTTACCAGTAGAGTGGTTAATGGCAACTTTAGTTTTCTTAGGAACCATAGTAGGATTATTTAACTTGACAGCAAAAGAGACTACACCATTCTTAATGGCAGCAGTGGCATTGATGTTAGCTGGAATCGTTAACCTTGGTTTGATACCTTACATCGGTGAATTGTTAAGAAACATCTTAAGTAACATTGTGGTGTTTGTTGTTCCAGGAGCAATTATTGTTGGAATGAAAACAATCTGGCAATTAGCTTCAGATTAATTTTTTTTATTTTGTATTTTTTTAATTAAACTTTTTGTGGAGAACGTTTTTATGAAAATTAATTATAAAGGTTTTTATTTGGCAGTTATCTTAGTTGGATTAATCCTTTTTCTTCTGAAACTTTTAGGTAACATTGTTGGTGGTAATAAAGCAACTGTACTATCAGTTTCATTATTATTGGTTATTTGTGGTCTGGTTGCTTGGATTGTTGACGCTCGGATAGACGTCGTTGAAGCAATCAAGATTTGTGAGAAAAGGATCAAGAAACAAGAATCTGAGAAATTTGCAAAGTATAAACTGGTTACTTTTGTTGTTTTTATTTTATTAGGAATTTTAACTTTAGTTATTTCTTATTTTTATCTTTAGTAACAAATTTTAAACAATAATCTTTTTCAAATATTTCTTAGCCTCTTTTTCGCCTTCTTTGATCATTCTAGGTATTTGAGATAAGTCTGTGTCAAGAACATTAAAAGCGTGGTTTGGTTCAATTATCACAATATTCTTTTTTTTACTCCCTTTCCTTAGCTGACATAACTCTAAATCTTTCTTAAAGGAATGGTAAGACATTAGATCAAGGGCATGATAAGCAAGATGAAATATTCCTTTTTCATAATGTTCAGGTTTTCCAGAATAAGCTAAATTAATAATAATTATTTGTTCACTTTTCAGTTTAATTACTTCTGCAGTTGCGATATTACTGCTAATTCCCCCATCAATATATCTCGTTCCATTAATGTCATAAGGTGGAAGGACTGGAGGTAAAGCAGTACTTGCCATAATAGCATCAACTAATGAACCCCTATGAAAAAAAACTTCTTTTCCGTTTTGTAATTTGGTGGCATTGATGTATAATGGGATTTTACATTTAGCAAATGTTTGATTTCCAAATTGTTTATTTAACCATTTGTACCATTTCTTATTAGTATAAAGTGATTCTGAGATATAAAATCTGAACAGTAATCCAAAATTGAAAGAAAGCAAATTTCTCTTCTTAACATTTAACCAAATTTTTTCTAATTCTTCGATTGAAGTTCCAGTAGATATGAATGCCCCATTAACTGCTCCTATGCTAGTACCAATAATATAATCTGGTTTGATTTTGTTAAGGATAACTTTGAGTGCACCAACTTGAATTGCACCTTTGGCTCCACCACCGGAAAGAATTAGAGTGGTCTTAAGTCTGGACTTTTTTCCTTTCATCTCCTTAAATGCTTATTTTGGTTAATATAAAGGTTACTGAAAGGTTGCTCAATTCACAGGTGGTAATCTCTTTGGCTCATTTTCGAAAGACATTTAAATAACCCATTTTCCAATTATTATCTTACTTGAAAAAAGGGGAAAAAATATGGGATTAAATGATGTAAATAAAAGATTAATATTTGCTATTGACGATCAAAGAGAAATAACAGAAATAATTAGAAAAATTGGAGCGGGAAGTGATTTAGAAGTTAGAACATTCATTTCTGCAAATCCTGCTGCTTATCAAATAACAAACGGTGTTAAACCAGGAATGATAATCACTGACGAAAGTCTTCCTGGAATGAGCGGTTTAGAGTTATGCGCAATCACAAAATATCTTTCACCATCTACCTGCCGTGTTTTACATACTTCTCATAGTCTAGAAGAACCAATGTATGAACAAGCAGGTAAGGATAGAGTATATGACCATTTTTTGGCCAAACCTTGTACTATGAAACACTTACAGGAAATACTTGATGGTTATAAAAGTCGGTTAAATAGCTAATTACTGGTATTCTAACAGAGAAACATTTATATTCTTCTTTTCTTTAATTAAATCTGATGGCAGAACAGCAAATGACTCCTGAGCAATGTAAAGAGCTAGAAGAAAAGCTCAAAAAGATGTCTCCAGACGAAATTGCTGAACTGCAAAAACAGCAATGTATCTTTTGTCAGATTATTTCAGGCAAAATTCCTTCTAAAAAAGTTTACGATGATGAACATTGTATTGTAGTTATGGACATCAATCCTGCTACTAGGGGACATTGTTTATTATTACCAAAAAAACATTTTGCGATCATGCCACAAATTCCTGAAAATATTCTTGATCACTTGTTTATTGTATCTAAAGCAATGTCAAAAATCCTTTTGAAAAGTATGAGGGTTGATGGTACTAACATCTTTGTGGCGAACGGTGCAGCTGCAGGTCAGAGAGCACCACATTTCATGATACATATCATCCCTCGGAAAGAAGGAGATAAAGTAATGGACATTGAAAACCATTTAGTTGACCTAGGGATTAGGCAAGAAATTGCAGAAAAGATTGAGAATCGGTTCAATGAGTTGATGGGTATCAAGAAAAAAGTAATCAAACAGAAAACCCTAAAGGAAGTAGAAAAAGAAGTTGAAGAGCTGGATAGTGGAGATAAAGACGAACCTGAAGAAGAAGATTTTCCTGAAGCTGAAGAAGATGATGATAAAGATGACAACAAAAAAGTAGAGCAAGGTTCTGATGAAGATAGTGATGAAGAAGAACCTGATGAAGATGATGATTCAGAAGATGAAAAAGATGATGGAGATGCTAGTCTTGATGACATAGCCAATTTATTCAAATAAATCTCTGTGAGAACTTTAAATGAAATGTGAATATTGTGAATTAATTTCCGGAAGTGAAAAAGCAGAAATCATTTATCAAGATGATGAAGTGCTGGCATTTGTTAAAGAGGATGCTATAACTCCTGGACAGATTACAGTAATTCCAAAAGAACATTTTACAATTCTAGAAATGATTCCTAACAAATTACTTAGCAAGATGGTTAATGTTGCTAACAAGTTAGGTATGGCAATTTTTGATACTATGGGTGTGCAAGGTACTAACATTTTGGTTGAGAATGGGTTAGGTGCTGGTCAAACAGTTCCTCATTTTTCAATGCACATTGTTCCTCGCAAGGAAAATGATAATCTTGCTTTACATTGGGATCCTCAGCAATTGATGGAAGAAGAGCTTGAGGAAGATTTCATCCAGATTAAGAGTAATGCTAAAGAGATGAGTATTTCTGATCAAGAGCCTAAAAAAGAAGTTACAGTATCTTCTGGCAAGACCGAGGTTGTCCTTGAAGACGAAGGCGAGAACTATTTGTTGAAAAGTCTTAAGAAGAGGCCTTGAGGATTTTTAGCATAATCTTTATAAGTATTTTTTTATTTTTCCAAGAAACAGGGAAGTATGGGTTTTAATTATGAAAAAATTAATTTTATTGTTATTGTTCACAATATTATTAACAAATTTTGTTTGTTCTGAAGATTTTGATTGCCAATACCCTGAAACAATAACAGAATTGGTAAATCAGACCGTTTTAGTTTATGATGGAACTAGTGTTAAAGTCGGCGAAGCATTAATAATTTCGGATTTTAATAATGGAAGCGTAGCTTCTTTTGTTGTAACCAACCCTAATTCTGAAAGAATTATGGTTATTTTTAATTTTACAATTGAAGGAACTGGAGCTAAGAATTTACAATATGGAAAATGGATCAATGCTGAAGAACAAATACAAATAAGAGAAGTTTGCAGGGAAGGAGGGGTTTATGGCAACTGTTCAATAAATTCTGAAACTTTATTTTATTACGTTAGTAAACCAGAGATTATATATCCTAAAGAGATTGAAGTCACGATAGAAGAAACAATTTGTTTAGGGGCTAATGGTGATAATTGTATTGGAGACTCAGATTGTAATTCTGGAATTTGCAATTCTTTAAATTATTGCGGAGAAATTGATGATGGAAAAAAATGTGAGGAAGATGCAGATTGTGTTTCGGATATTTGTAATTCTTTAGGTTATTGTGGGAAATTGGAAGATGGAAGGGATTGTAACGAAGATCTTGAATGCGTTTCAGGCGTTTGTAATACTGAAGATTATTGTGGTGTAATAATTGAATGTAGAGATAATACAACTACTTTGTGCAACAATGTAGAGTGTAAGGTTCCATCAACGAAAGAAGTAGGTGAAGCATATTCTTGTGAATGGGAATGTAATTCCGGCAGAGGTAAGGATGGTGTTTGTAGTTATAGTTTTGTGAATATAATTATTTTCTTTGCGATAATTGGTTTAGCATTTGGAGTTTCTGCATATTACATAAGAGAGGCTATAACTGGAGGAAAAGCGCGTGATAAGGCAAAAAAAGTAATTAAGGAAGCTCAAGACAAACTAGAAGAAATAAACCATGATCTCGAATCTAAAAAGAAAGAAAAAGAAAGATTAAACTCTGAATTGTTAATAACAGAAGAAACAAAAGAGAAAAAAATCAAATTAAACAAGGAAATTGACGAATTAACTACAAAACAAAGAGAGAAAAGTAAGGCCTTGAAAGTAGAAAGAGAAAAATTAACTAAAGAGAGATTAACAGTTCGTACAAATAAACAAGGTTATAAGGTATATATTAATGAAAATGGATATGAAGTTTTTGAGAGAACTGGAACTTTATTTCATAGATGGTGGTTTGAGCATAATCATAATCGAAAAATAAAAATAGGATACGAAATTCATCATAAAGATTTCAATAAAAAAAATAATCATATTAATAATTTGGAAGAATTAGATCATGAAACACACCGTAAAAAGCATAGATCAAGATACAATAAATAAAAATAATTTTGCTGTTGCAGAAAAAAGAGAGAATATGGAAAAAAAGAAATGATGTGGGATAATTTTAAAAGTTATATCAATTCACTTCCAACTTATTTCAAAATAGGAATCCCCTTATGGCTGATCTTGACAATAATTCTTTTTATTTTTAACTCAACAATATGGGCTTTAATTTTAACTGTAATTGGACTTTTAATTTTATTTAATCACGCCTAAACCCCCAAAAACCTTATAAAATTCCCACACTCCGAAACACCTAAATGCAAATTCGCTTCTATCCATACGACTTTGATTACAAGATCAAAGACCAAAAAACGTACGTGTACCTCTACGGTAAATTGGATACCGGAACAAGAATTTGTGTGATCCACGAACATCAACCATACTTCTATGCACTAGTTGATGATATTGACACCACTGAACTAAAAACAAGACTTCAAGAGCTAACAATAAACACTGGAGCAGAACCAGCTAAAGTAACACATACTGAATCAATCCAGAAGGAACTATTAGGAAAAAAGAAACAGTTCTGGAAAATATATGTTAACTATCCAAAAGCTGTTCCGTTAATAAGTAAAGAATTGGAAGCTTGGGGTGTGGAAACCTATGAAAAAGATATCTTGTTCATACATCGTTACTTAAGAGACATGAACATTACTCCAATGACTTTGATGGAAGCTGAAGGTGAACAGATAACTGATACTTCATTAAGAGTAGCAGCATTTCAAGCGACAAAAATTATCCAATCAACACAAGAATGTATCCAAAACATCAAATATTTAGCAATTGATATTGAAACTTATTCTAAGAATAAAATAATTAATCCTAACAAAGATCCAATCTTAATGATTGGTCTGTATGGTTTGGATCAAGATGGCAAAGAATACAAAAAAGTTCTTACTTGGAAAACTTTCAAACATAATCAACCTTACATTGAACATGTTTCTGATGAAGAACAACTCCTTCAAAGGTTCCGGCAAATCATTCTCAAATATCAACCAGATATCATCACGGGATATTTTTCTGACGGGTTTGATTTTCCGTACATTAAAGTAAGAGCAGATAAACATAAAGTCAAACTTGACTTGGGCCATGACCGTTCAGACCTTTATACCGGCAGTAAAAATTATGCAAAGAATGGTGAAAGTAAAATTAAAGGTATCCTGCACATTGACATTTTCAAATTTATCCGGTACATCTTCGGCGGTAATCTTAAAACTGACTCATTCAGTTTAGATGCTGTATCAAGTGAATTGTTAGGCAATAGAAAGCATGAGGTTGACATTAACGATCTGGCAGATTATTGGGATAACGATTCTGATGAGTTAGAAGAGTTTTGTAAGTACAATCTGCAAGATTCCTACTTAACACTTCAGTTGTGCAAGAACTTGATGCCAGACATGTTAGAGTTTACTAAAATTGTTGGCTTACCTTTGTTTGATATTATTCATATGCGTTTCAGCAGATTGGTTGAAAATTATATCATCAAGCGAGCAACAGAATATAATGTCATTGCTCCTAATAAACCAACCAAGTTTGAAATTGAAAAAAGGAATGAGGAAACGTATCAAGGTGCATTTGTTTATGAACCCACTCCAGGTTTGTACGATGATATTGTTGTTTTAGATTTCAGATCATTATATCCATCAATCATTACTGCACATAATATCGGACCAGAATCACTTTATTGTAAATGTTGTAAAGATGATTATGGTACAAGAAAAGAAAATGAAAATCAAGATGACAATTTAGAAGATAATTTGGATAAGGATGGAATTAACTTAAGTGCTCATGTGCCTGATCGAGACGAATACTGGTTCTGTAAGAAAGATAAAGAGTTTATTCCAGAAGTATTAGAACGTCTTGTTCTAAGAAGAGTTGACATCAAACGACTTATCAAAGAGATGAAAGCAAAAGGTGAAGATACTAAAATCATGGAAGCTAGATCTTACGCTCTCAAGATTTTGGCTAACAGTTTTTATGGTTATCTTGGATTTTTTGGTGCTAGGTGGTATTGTATAGAATGTGCCAGATCAACTACTGCCTATGCTCGTCACTACATCCAACAGACTATCAAAAAAGCTGAAGAGAAAGGGTTTCAAGTAATTTACGGTGATACTGATTCTCTTTTTATCATACTTGGGGACAAACTGTTAGATAAAGCGTTAGAATTCAAGAGCGAGATTAATTATGATCTTCCCGGTTACATGGAACTTGAATTTGAAGGACATTTTCCTAAAGGTATTTTTGTAGCAATCAAAGGTACAGAAAAAGGTGCAAAGAAAAAGTATGCACTTATCGATAAAGATAATAAACTAAAAATTACTGGTTTTGAAACTGTCCGAAGAAATTGGAGTGCTATGGCAAAAGATGTTCAGGAAAATGTGCTTAGACTTGTTCTTCAGGACAAAGTAACAGAAGCTGTAGAATATGTACAGGGCGTAATTCAAGACCTGAATAAAGGCAAAATTAAACTGAACAAACTTATTATAAAAACTCAGATCACTAAAGACCTTTCTTCTTATTCAAATGTTGGCCCGCACGTGGCAGTTGCACTGAGAATGAAAAATCAAGGTATAGACATTGTCCCTGGTACTTTAGTAGAATACATAATTGCTAAAGGTTCTGGTTTGATTAGAGAACGAGCAAAACTTCCTGGAGAGCTGAAACAAGGAGAATATGATCAGGACTATTATTTGAAGAATCAATTAATACCAGCAGTTTCTAGCATTTTTGCCGTTCTGAAGATTAAAGAAGAAGATTTGTTCAAGAAAGGTGGCCAGACTAGTTTAGGCAATTTTGGTTAAACTTAGTAATACATTACTTTTTCTTAAATCAAAACAACAAACTTTTTAATATCCACCTCACTACCCTTATTTATGAAAGTTGGGGGACAGGCAGTAGTGGAAGGAGTAATGATGCGAAATAAAGACCGATTTGCTGTTGCTGTCCGTGCTCAAGATAAAAAAATTAAAATTCTTAGGAAGAAAAATACTAAATATCCAAAATTCTTTTCATACTTCTTTATTAGAGGTATCATTGGGCTTTTCTTTACCCTATATGATGGTATCAAGGCTTTAATCTGGAGCAGTAACCAACAGTTGGAGAAGGATGATAAGATTACTACTAAAGAAATAATTTTAACAATAGCTTTCTCACTAATTTTTACTGTAATCATATTTGTTGCCATACCTTTCTTTTCAGCAAGATGGATTCAGTCGGATGGTTTTTGGTTCGACGTTCTTGACGGCGTCTTTCGCCTTGCACTTTTCATAATTTATCTAAGTGTAATCTCTTTGATGAAAGATGTAAAGACTTTGTTCCAGTACCATGGTGCTGAACATAAGGTGATTAACTGTTATGAAAGTAAACAGAAACTTAATGTAGTTAATGCTAAACATTGTTCTAGGTTTAATCCACGCTGCGGAACATCTTTTGTACTTTTAGTGATGCTGATAGCAATTGTACTTTTTACTTTGATCCCGGGGGGTTTAGTTGCAAAACTGTTAGGAAGAATACTTCTTATTCCAATAATTGCCGGAATTGCTTATGAATTAGTAAAGTTAAGTGACAAGTACTGTAACAATATTTTGGTTAGAATTGTAGTGGCTCCAGGATTGTGGTTGCAGAGGATTACTACTAAAGAACCTGACGAGAAACAGCTCATGGTAGCAATAAGGTCTCTAGAAGCAGTGATTGAAGATTAACCCAACACCTGACTGCAATGCTCCAACTTCTCCACACGAATAAGATTGTTGACAAAACTCTCAATCTTGCTTTCGTGAGATACAATAATGATCTGTCCTAATCCTAACTTGTCAATCAAATCTCTGACCTTGTCCAACTGCTCCGAACTAAACCCGTCAGTTGGTTCATCTAAGATCAGCAGATCTTTTGTCTTGATTTCATGAATTACATCATTGATAACTTTATTCAAAGCCAACCTATATGACAACGAAACTGCGGTTTTCTCACCACC
The DNA here is from genome assembly GCA_043812455.1 of archaeon. GTDB lineage: Archaea > Nanobdellota > Nanobdellia > Woesearchaeales > GW2011-AR9 > JABHQR01. The sequence continues at coordinate 11,568 of JBDRMB010000043.1, forward strand.
ACTAAGATGATTAAAAGAAATTTCATAATTGTTCTGTTCAACTATTGGTGTGAAAGAATCGTCCAGCCGAGCAGAAATTTCATGATCTTCTACCAGTACACTGAACCATTCTTGGAATAACATATTGAAATGGTGGTAAATTTTACCTAAAATTTCTTTTTCAATGGTATAAGTTAATCTCATAAAGTAATTATTAATCCAATTATAGATCTCTTGTTTTCTGACAAGTTTACTTTTATCTTCAATCAACTTGTCCAGCTCTTCCCGAACTTGTACTAACTCACGATTCAAATGAACTTGGCTGGTTTTAAGTTTGGTCTCTTCTAAAGAAAACTCTTTTTCTTTAATAACTAAGCTTTCAAGCTTTTGTTTATTTTCAAGAATAATTTGTTCTAACAGTTCTCTGTTTGGATATGCTTGTAACTCTTTAGATAATCTTTCAGACTCATGCTTAATCAGGTCTAACTTTTGTAGGGATTCTTTTTCATCTTTAACTAAATCTGATAACTGTTTTTCTAACTCTTGTTTAAGTAAAATCTTATCTCTCAGTTCTCCTAGCTGCAATAGCCGATTATTTATCCTTTTCAAATTAATTTCAGCATCATTTTCAAAGCTATTTAATTTTCCCATCAATTGATTATTTATCACAACCAAACTGCGCAATTCCTCACGTTTATCTTTCTCTTTCAACTGTTGTTCCTGAAGATGTTTGATTTCCATATTCACTTGCTTAAGTTCCAATTCAGCTTTTTGGATGATTTCCAACTTTTTTAATAATTCCATCTGTTGCACTTTTATTGAAGATTCCTTTTCACGCAAATCAAGAAGAATTTGTTCAGAAGTTTCAATTTTCTTATCCTCCTGCAAACTAATCTTTTCCTTATAATCCAAACTTAACTCTTGCTGACAAGTTGGGCATTGTTCAAGACTAATAACTGTTTCTCTCAAATTGTGAGCTTCTTTCTGTAAAGTTAAATTTTTAACGATGAGATCTCTCGTTTTTTGATTAAGTAATACTAACTGCTCATGCCTTACTTGTTTATCATCTTTAACTTTTATCAGATTTTCAAATTCACTTTTCCTATGTTCTAACATTGCTATCTTTTCCGGAGAATTATGTAACAACTTTATCTCGTTTTGCAAATAAACAATTTTTTCTTGACAATTTTTAATCCGTTCATTAAGTTTTGTCTTATCTTGTAAAAAACTGGTTTTCTCAGTTTCTAATTTAACAATTTCTCTTTTAACAGAATCTTTATCTAGCTGAGAACCTAAAAAGAGCTCTTTCAGTTGTAAATTAATTTTTTCTTTTTTAATACTCCACTGTTCTTTCCTTTCATTCAATTCCTTCTCTAACAACAAGTTCTGTTTTAATTTATTTCCAAGTTCAACGATTGTTTTACTTTTATTTTCTTCAGTTTGTAACTGTTTATTGACCTCAGTAATTTCAGCAATCAATTTTCCTTTTTCTGGTAACAGCTTACCAAGCTGTAAATTTAATTCTTCTACATCTTGGTTTAGAATCTTAACTTTTTCTTGCAAATTAGATATTGGTTCAATTCTAGTTTCTAGAACAGTAAGTTCTTTTCTAAATTTTCGTAAATATCCAATAAGATTTTCTCTGACAGTTTTGTACTTGTCAATATTGAAGATCTTTCGTAGAATATCTAATCTATTTTCAGGACTATCTTGCAGAATAAGTTTCATTTCTTCTTGTGGGCAATATACAGTATACCTAAACACATAATTTTTGCCTTTAGTAACTAAATCATCAGGGTAACCTAACAGTTTAATAATTTCAGATTTAAGTTCTAAAGGAGTTAATTCTCTTTTTTGCTGATTAATTATTATATGACCATTACCCTGTTTGATAATGTTAGAGTCACGTTTAAGTGTTCGTTTGATACAAATTTCGTTACCATCCAACACAAAATTAAGTTCAACATAAGCATTATTTGTACCTTTCCTAAGCAAAGAGTCTGCACTTAGTTCTGTTCGAGAAGCTCCAAATAAGGCAAATTCGGTTGCTAGCAGAATTGACGATTTACCAGAACCAATATCACCTGAAAGTAAAGTTGTACCTTCTGGAAAATCAACTACTTGGTGCTGATAAGAGCGAATATTTTCTAATTGTAGTCGTTTCAGGTACATATTAAATTAAAGAGAATGATGGAAAGTAAATCACCAATTTCCCCCTCAAATCAAAAATTGTTTACTTTTTCTTTGAAGCAGCTTTTTCAGTTTTTGTTTTAACCGTTTTCTTATTAACTGGACTTTTATTAACAGTTTTAGTCACCGGCTTAGCTTTAGGTGCAGTTTTAATACTAACTGTTTTATTTTCACTTTTATCAGGTGTTTTATTCTCAGTTTTTGGTTTATCTTGTTTAGATTCTTTAGTGACCAACAAGTAAATTATTGGTAAAATTCCTGCAGTGTTAAAGATCAGTATTATAATGAACCATACTAAATCTTTTCTAGTACCTGCCCGCCATAATGCCAAACCTTTCCAGATAAGTGACCAAACACTTAACAATAGTAATAATCCTACAAATAATCCTAAATTTTGATATATGAAATATGGTGTTGCCATTTTTAGACCTCCTGCTTGATAATAAAATTTTGTTAGTTCTTTCTTTTATTAATCTTTTTAGCTTAGAGTATATATTCTGAAATAATATGCTGAAAAAGAAATAACTCTTTAACTTTTATTAGAAATAAACTATTAATTTTTATTGGTCTTTTTTATCTTCTTAGAACTGTTTTTCTTAACCTTACTTTTCTTTTTCTCTCTATTTTTGTGATGATTCATTTTTTTACCAAACCTTGATTTGGTCAATAATCTTAACATTCTGGCACCGAATTTCAAAAATTTAGCAAATTTACCTGTTCTGGAAGCAACGGCAATTCCTTTTCTGATTTCTAGTGTTTCATGAAATATAGCTTGTCCAACACCAACTTCTCTACTTAGCAGGAAAATCGCTCTGATACTATTTATCAAGTTAAAAAATAGCATAAAAGGGAAGACTGCTAAAATATCTAACCAGTAGTTCTTGAAGAAGTACATGGTAGTGTTACACTTTTTAGCGATAAATATTAGATCAACTACAAATATAGCAATAATCAAGTAATCCGCAATCATTAAACTTAATTCATAAGCATGATTTTCGTTGTGATAGGCTAGTTCTAGTATAACAATAATTAATAACAATGCTAAGGCAAAGGGTATTAATCTGGCATTATAATGTTCAACTTTTTCCCAAAATGTTTTAGGTTTCTTGTGATCTTTCATAAGCCAAGTTACATTTTTCAGTTTGTCTATATCTTTGACTTTACTTTTTTCGTTTTTATTTTTCTTCTGATTCTTCATAGCACTTCTACTTTTATCTACCTTTATACTTTTAGAATTAACTTTACTAACCTTTTTAGCATCTTTCACTTCTCTTTTTTTGGCTTTAGCCATAATCTAAAGTAATAATTTAAGGTATAAAAATGCTTCGGATAAGTTACCTTTAAATAACAAAACTTCTTACTTAAGTAAAGAATAATAAGGTTTTTAGATGGCAGGGTTAAAAAAAGTATTAGGTTTTCCAGCAATTCTTTTAATTACAATTAACTCTATCATGGGTACTGGAATATTCTTCCTGCCAGCAGTAGGTGCAAAAGTTGCCGGACCAGCATCTATAATCGCTTGGGTGATTCTTTCTATCGTCTCTATATACATTGCAATGGTGTTTGGCGAACTGTCTTCAATGTTTCCTAAAGCGGGAGGAATTTACGAATTTTGTAAACAAGCATACGGGAGGTTTTTCTCGTTCATTATTGGTTGGATGACTATCATTGCTGGTAACGTTACTATCGCCATGCTGGTAGTGGGAGCTATCCAATATTTAATTCCGACTGGTTCACCATTATTAAAAATTGGCAGTTCATTATTATTCATTTTTGCATTCAATTATATTGCTTTCAAGGGTATGAAAACTTCAGCAGTAATGTTAGTAACATTTGCATTCATAACTTTATTTACTGTTCTTTCTTTAGCGATTCCTGGGTTGTGGAAGTTTAGTGCTGGAAATTTCACACCTTTCTTTGTATTTCCTTATTCAACGATTGCTCTTGCGATTTTCTTGATTGCAGAAACATTTTTTGGTTGGGAGACCGCTACATTTTTGGCAGAAGAAACTAAAGATGGGCAAAAGGTTATGCCCAAAGCTTTGATTTATGGAACAATAATAATTGCAGCAATTTGTTTAATTTCTGTAATCTCATCATTAGCAATAATTCCATGGCAAGTGTTTGGCGAGTCATCGACACCCTTAACAGATTTGGCTAATGTCAATTATGGCGTTCATGCCGGACCAGTATTTACTATTTTGGTTTATCTGGCAATCATTGGATCAGTTGCAGGTTGGATTGTTTCTGCACCACGACTTTTACTTGCAATGGCAAAAGATAAACTATTCATAGCACAGTTCGCTAAGATTCATCCCAAAAATGGAACTCCTCATATTGCAATCTTGTTTCAAACAGTTTTGTCAACAATTTTAGTTATTGTTGGTGCGGGTTCATATCAAACTTTGCTTGAACTTCTGTTACCAATGGTATTGATAATGTATTCTTTTGTACTTCTCAGTGTTGTGATTTTGAGATACAAGATGCCTAATAAAAAAAGATATTTTTGGACACCGTTCGGTAAGATTGGACCAATAATTGTAACTTTGTTTATTTTCTTCTTAGTTGGAATGTGGTTATGGCAAAGTCATGGTGCGTTAGATATCTTAAGTATTGCAGTTTCACTGATCCTTTTAGGAATACCTGTATATTTCTTATTGGAAATGTATTATGATCCAAAAGCTATCAGGATGGTAACTGAAAGATTATCGTACATCTTAATACTATTTGAACATATTCTTTACCCAATTAGTCTAAAGAGAAAATTATTATTGATGACTGGTGACTTGAAAAACAAAACAGTCCTTGAGTACGGCTGTGGTGTGGGAACATTAACGCGAAAGTTAGCAAAATTGACTTTGCCAAACGGCAAAGTTTATGCCACAGACTTTGCTGAACATAATGTTTCTATAGTTTCTAAAAATATGAAAAAGCACAAACACGTTACTGTGTTTCATCATGAGCACTTGCACAATTTTAAGATTAAACAAAAGTTACCAAAATTTGATGTGGTAGTATCTAATGGTGTATTAAGTTATGTGCAAAAACCAATCACTGTTCTAAAAAGTATTGGTCAGAACATGAAAAAAGATGGCAGGATAGTTTTCTTAGATTATGATAAATTCTTCTTTTTCATTCCGAATGTTATTTGGATTAGTGATGAAACTAAACTTAAGAACATTTTCAAAAAAGCAGGATTTGATGTTAACATCAGTAAAAAGCGTAGCTTGTTCTGGACATATGTGTTTATCTCTGGCGAGAAGGTTTAGAACTATTTTTTCTTACTTTTAACAGGCTTCTTAACTGTTTTATTTTTAGCCACTTTATTCACTACCGGTTTCGTTTTAGCAGGAGCTTTTTTACCTGTAACTTTTTTATTCTCTTTCTTAGAACTAGGCTTTTTCACTTTTTTCTTATCTTCAGCTTTCTTAAGAGCGTCTTTCTCTACTTTTGCTGTTTTCTTTCCTAAAGCATTAACCCTTTTCTCAAGTTCTTTCAGATCTTCAAGAATATCAGAAGCAATGAAACTATAACCTTTCTTTTTCTTTAACAATAAATCTCCAAAATAACCATTAATGTATGCGCCAGCTACTGCACTTTTGAACATATCTTTAGTTTTTCCTAAAAATCCTAAAACTAAACCAGCTAGAACATCTCCAGTACCAGCTTTAGTCATTCCTTGATTGCCAGTTCTATTAAAAGCAACTTTATTTTTAGAAATAATGATGTCTGTTGCACCTTTTACTAACAAAACATTGTTATTCTGTAAAAAATACCTCAAATTACCTTGTAGAATATCTGCCTTTTCTTTGGCATTAGATTCACGTAATTTTGGTAGCAAGAAATCCTTTCCACTATTGATTAACATAATTTCCAACTCTTTTTCATGAGGAGTAATAATACTGTTCTTAAAATCCTTGAATGAAGCTGATTTCAAAGCGTCAGCATCAATAACCTTTAAACCTTGAAATTTCCTGATAAATGTTTGACAAAACTTGTCTGAACTGCGAGTTAAACCATTTCCAATTAATACTGCATCATAACGATCACCAAATTTAGCTAACTCTTTTGCATTCTTAATGTTAAGAGTGCCACTTTTAACTTTGTGAGTAATTAAATCTAAAGAAAGTTGGTTTAATGCCCAGGCAACTTTTTCTGGAGCAGCGATAGTTACGGAATCACAACCTGCACGTAAAGCTGCTAATCCTGCTAATGCTGGGGCAGTAACATAATCTTCGGATCCACCAACGATTAAAACATAACCGTTTTCTCCTTTATGGGACGTTTTTTTACGTTCCATTAATTTTTTTATTTGATTTAAGTTCATTTTTTAACTATTTTTTAAATCCCCGTTAATGGCAGGTTCAAAATTTGGGGCGTATATTTAAAGGAAGGCTATTTTTTAGCTTTATATAGTTTTGTAGTAATTATAAGGTAGGAAAAAGCTGGGACTTACCTATTTCTGTTGAATTTTCCTTTACGGGTCCTTGAGAAAAACTTTTAAAGCTGTTAAGTTCTTCCTTAGATCATGGCCCTGTAGCTTAGTTCGGTGGAGCGCTGCTCTTATATGGGTACGTTTCAAACAATTGACATAGAAATGTGTCAGAAGTCAAGCAGAGGTCTCGGGTTCAAAAGCCTGTAAAGGTCTGAAAGTCCCGACAGGGCCATTTTTTATTTGTAAAAGTTTAATGGTGAGTATCAATTTGTAAGAATCAATAACTGAATTAGTAATAATCAACAGCATAAGCAACAGCAATAAACAATAACAACAAACAATAAACAACAATAAATTTATTAATCACTAACTTTTCACAAGTAAAAATTGCGCGGTGGTAGTATAGTGGTCTAGTATACGGCGTTGCCAAGCAATCATTTGCTGCAGAAACGCTGTGACCCGGGTTCAAACCCCGGCCGCCGCACTTTAATCCCCTCCTTAGTTTAGTGGCTAGAACGCTCGGCTGTAGAAGTCGTTTTGAAATGTGATTTTCACTGGAATGATAAACGACCAGCCTGTAGTCACCGAGATATCCCCGGTTCAAATCCGGGAGGAGGGATTTATTTTTTCCATTTTTCCTGTTTAAATATTGCTCAAACAGCCGAAAACCGCAAATTTCACCCTTTTTCCCGAAAGCTTTATAAATAGGGCGTTGTCTTACGCAAAAGATGTGGCAGGGGCTTAGTTTCTAGAATTGGAAGTATAATTCTTAGCAACAGCTCCGTAAAAGTTCACATAAAAATAATCATAATCAAAGCTGCCCCGGTAGTGTAACGGTTTATCATGGAGCCCTGTCGAGCATAAAATCGCAGATAGGCTCCGACCCGGGTTCGACTCCCGGCCGGGGCGTTCCGAAAGGAGATACCATGGGCCGGTAGCTTAGCTTGGAAGAGCGCCTGACTTTTAATCAAGCTCATTGCGAGCGAAAAGCAATCAGGCGGTCGAGGGTTCAAATCCCTTCCGGCCCGCTAACAGCGGCAAGGAATGTTACGAAAATTGTGTATTTTCGTTATCTTCCGAACCGCTTTTTATATTCGAGGTAAACAAATAATGCCAACAAAAGCCAAAGAAGTAATCATTTTTAAGGAACATAAGCTATGCCCTGATCATAAAGTTCTCAGTGATAAGGAAAAAGAAGGTTTATTAGAGAATTATCACATTTCTATTGCAGAATTACCAAAAATTATCAAAGACGATCCAGCAATTGTTGGTTTTAATCTAAAATCTGGTGACATAATAAAAATCACTCGTAAGAGTAAAAGTGCCGGAACAGCTATATTTTATAGGGTGGTAATAAATGGATAGATCTATCTTAGTTGAAAAATATTTTGAAGAGAAGAAATTTGTAGAAAGTAATATTCAATCTTTTAATAATTTCATTGAACAAGGTTTAAAAGAAGTTGTTGAGGAAAATAAAGAAGCTGAACCTAGCATAATCCCCCATAACATTGAATCTTTCAAAATTCGGTTCGGGAAAATTCAAGTTGGTAAGCCACAAGTAATTGAAGCAGATGGTAGTAAGCGACCAATTTTTCCTAGTGAAGCACGGTTAAGAAAAATTTCTTACTCAGCCCCAATATATTTGGAAGTTAGCACTTACATTAACGATATTCAAAGAGAAAATTTTTTGGCAGACGTTGGTAAATTGCCCATCATGTTAAGAAGTAAACATTGTAACTTACATGCTATGGCCCGTGAAGATTTAATTAAACACGGTGAAGACCCTACTGACCCTGGTGGTTATTTCATCATTAACGGTACTGAAAAAGTTTTAGTAACCATTGAAGACCTTGCAGCTAACAATTTTTTAGTTGAACAAAGTGCTGGCAAATTTTTAGGAAGATTATTTTCTGCAGCGGGATCTTACAAAATTCCACATGAATTTGAACTTAAGAAAGGTTTCTATAACATTTCTTTTACTAGGATAAAAAATGCACCCATTATTGTTGTATTGAAAGCATTAGGAATGTTAAAAGATGAAGAAATTATGAAATCTGTATCTCCAGATCATATGTACGATGAAGTTTTACTTAACCTGTTTGAGTTTACTGACATTAAAAACTCTGAAGATGCTTTAGACTATCTGGCTAGAAAAAGCGGGTTCACTCAAACCAAAGAAATTAGAGTAGAAAGAACACAAGAAACTGTAGACAAATTCTTGTTCCCACACATTGGGATGGATAAATCTGCACGAGCAATTAAAGCTCAGAACTTGTGTAAAATGTTAAAGAAATTTATCCAAGTAAGTAAAGGAGAAAGGCCAGAAGATGATAAGGATCATTACATGAATAAGCGATTAAGAATGAGTGGAGATTTATTGTTAGACCTGTTCAGGATGAACTTTAAAATTTTGGTGGGAGATATTCTTTACAATTTCCAGAGAATCATTAAACGTGGTAAGTTGCCATCCATCAGAGTAATTATCAGGGAGAAATTGTTGACTTCAAGAATTTATTCTTCTATGGCAACTGGTGAGTGGGTTGGCGGTCGTCAAGGGGTTTCACAACGTATTGACAGATCTAACTATTTAGCAATGTTATCTCATTTACAGAAAGTTAACAGTCCTTTATCAAGCTCACAAGAGAACTTTGATGCTAGGGCATTACATTGTACTCATATTGGTAGGTTATGTCCAATTGAAACTCCTGAAGGTTCGCCTATTGGACTTAGAAAAAATTTGGCAATGTTATGTTCAATCTCGCAAAAAACTGACGAGAATGAACTTTTAGAAAAAGTCAAAACATTAAATTTGAAAGAAGTTTAATTCAAAGGTTAATCAAAAATAAAAATGGCAGATACTGAAATTTACATGAACAGCAAATTCATTGGCACCGTAGAAGATGCTGCTTTATTTGTAGAAGATTTTAAGGACCAGAGAAGAAAAGGTTCAATTTCTGAACAAGCAAATATTTTCTACGACGCGACTAATAAAGAAATTCGTATAAATTCTCAAGAAGGAAGAGCATTACGACCTTTAATCATAGTTAAAGATGGCATACCTTTGCTTACCGAGAAACATTTAGAACAATTAGGTGCGGGAGAAATTAGCTGGCATGATTTAGTTAGACAGGGCGTTATTGAATATTTGGATGCTTCTGAAGAGGAAAGTGCTTTAGTTGCTTATGATGACAATCAATTAACTGAACAGCATACACATGTAGAGATTACTCCTGGCTCGATTAGCGGTATTACTACAGCTTTAGTTCCGTTCGGAAACTATAACCAATCTTCACGTTTAATTATTGGTAGTAAGAACCAGAAACAAGCAATAGGATTTTATGCTGCTAATTATCATATCAGGATGGACATGGACACAAACTTGTTACATTATCCACAATTTCCAATTGTTAAAACCAAAATTCATTCTGTAAGCAATTATGCTGAACATCCTGCTGGACAGAATATGGTTGTTGCAATTATGTCTTACAAAGGGTATAACATGGAGGACGGTGTGATCCTAAACAAATCTTCAGTTGAAAGAGGTTTAGCGCGAAGTACTTATTTTAGACCAGTAACTTCTGAACTATTACGTTACAGTGGAGGTCTTACTGACGAAATGTGTGTTCCTGATAAAGAAACTAAAGGTTACCGTAGCGAAAAAGATTATATTAATTTGGAAGAAGACGGTTTAGTTAAATTAGAAGCTCAAGTTAATGAAGGTGATGTTTTGATTGGTAGAACTTCTCCTCCAAGATTCTTGAGCAGTTTAGATGAATACAATCTAGCGATTGCTACCAGAAGAGAAAGTTCTGTGGCGTTAAAACATGGGGAATGTGGAGTTGCAGATTTTGTAATGTTAACTGAAAGTGAGGAAGGTAATAAACTAGTTCAAGTTAGATTAAGAGATGAAAGAATTCCTGAAATCGGTGATAAATTCACTTCTCGTCATGGTCAGAAAGGAGTTACAGGTATTTTGATTCCATCTCCAGACTTGCCATTTTCACACTCTGGAATTGTACCAGACTTGATTTTTACTCCGCACGGAGTATCATCTCGGATGACTGTTTCCCATTTATTAGAACTAATCGGCAGTAAAGTAGGTGCGTTATCTAGTCGTTATGTTGACGCTACTTTATTCCAGTCAGAACCTGAAGCACAACTAAGATTAGAACTAGCAAGTTTAGGATTTAAAGAAGATGGTACTGAAACATTTTACGATGGTATTACTGGTAAAAGAATGATTGCTAGAATTTATGTTGGTAATATGTATTATTTGAGATTAAGACATATGGTAGCTAACAAAATTCAATCTCGAGCAAGAGGTCCAATTCAATTACTAACTAGACAACCTACTGAAGGTAAGGCTAAGGAAGGTGGATTGAGGTTAGGAGAGATGGAGAAGGATACTTTTGTAGCACATGGTGCATCATTATTACTAAAAGAACGGTTTGACTCTGATCGGGTTGTTGTACCTGTTTGTGAAAAGTCTGGTTTAATGGGATATTACGATTTGAAGAAAGGTAATTTACCATTATCTCCTTTGTACGGAGATGATGTTGAAGTGTCTAACATTGAAATGAGTTACGCTTTCAAACTGTTACTTGACGAAATGAGAAGTTTAGGAATTTATACTAAACTAAATTTGAAAAACAAGTACTAATGATAATCAGCTAAAGATAAAAAATAAACACTAATACTTGACAACAAAATAATAACAATCAAAAGGAAAACAAAAATGAACCAAAGCATTCACAAAAAAATTGAATTTATTTCATTTGCAGTAATGTCACCTAAACAAGTTTTAGACACTTCTGCTGCCAAAGTGGTTACACCTGAACTTTATGACCGAGAAGGTTATCCTGTAGATGGTGGTTTGATGGACATTAGATTAGGAGTAATTGACCCAGGTTTAAGATGTAAAACTTGTGGTGGTAAACTGAAAGAATGTTTAGGGCATTTTGGTCACATTGAACTTGCAAGGCCAGTAATACATATCAATTTTGTAAGGGAAGTTTATGATCTATTAAGATCATGTTGTCGAGATTGTGGTAGGGTACTGATTCCAGAAGAGAACATGAAACGGACTTTAAAACTTTTACAGTCTGTTGGAGATGAACAAAATCCTGATGCTCAAAGAAGGAAAGTTCGACAGATGATTACGAAGTATAAAAATAAAGGTAAATGCCCTCATTGTAATGCTAAACAAAAAACAATCAAAATTGAAAAACCATATTCTTTTTATGAAGATGATGTTAAAATAAGTCCAATTGAAGTTCGTGCGAGGTTAGAACGAGTTTTTGAAGAAGACTTACCTCTGTTCGGTTTTAATACTAAAACTGTAAGACCTGAATGGTTAATATTAACCGTATTAGCAATTCCACCAGTAACTATGAGGCCAAGTATTACTTTACAGTCCGGAGAGAGGAGTGAAGATGATTTAACTCATAAGTTGGGTGACGTAGTCAGGATTAACCAAAGATTATTTGAAAATATCAATGCCGGAGCTCCAGAAATAATTATTGAAGATTTATGGGATTTATTGCAATATCACGTAACTACTTATTTTCATAACGAAGTTGCTCAGTTACCTCCTGCAAGACATCGTGGAGGTCAAGTTCTGAAAACTATAACTAGTAGAATTAAAAGTAAAGAAGGGAGAATTAGACATAACTTAGCAGGTAAAAGAACTGATTTTTCAGCACGTACAGTAATAAGTCCAGATCCATTAATTGGTTTGAACGAAGTAGGAGTTCCACTGACGATGGTGATGCACCTTACAGTTCCAGAACGTGTAACTGAATGGAATAAGGAATATTTAACTAAGTTTGTAGAGAACGGACCAAAAAAATATCCCGGTGCCAATTATGTAATTAAAGCCGATGGTAAAAGGAAAACCATCTCAGACGAAACTAAACAAGAAATTTTGGAAGAATTAGAAGTTGGTTATATTGTAGAACGACATGTAATTAACGGTGATGTTGCTTTATTCAACAGGCAGCCTTCTTTGCACAAGATGAGTATGATGTGTCATAAAGTGAGAGTTCTTCCAGGAAAGACTTTACGATTGAACCCATCAGTATGTCATCCATATAACGCAGACTTTGATGGTGATGAGATGAACTTACACATCCCACAAACTGAAGAAGCAAGATCTGAAGCAGAAGTGTTAATGTTAGTACAAACTCAACTTATAAGTCCCAGAGATGGGTTAAGCGTAGTTGGTTGTATCCACGACGCTATCACTGGTAATTATTTGTTAACCAAAGAATTAGTTTTAACCAGAGAGGAATCAATTGACTTACTGTTTGCTAGCGGCTTAGATGACTTTTCACGTTTAACTAAAAAAGATAAACTAGATGGAAAAGAAGTATTTTCTGCTTTATTACCTGAAAATTTTACTTTTTATGGTAAAGATAAAAGTGGTAATGATGTTAAAATCATTAATGGTAAGTTAAAAAGTGGTTTGATGGACAAGGCTAATTTGGGTCAAGAAAGTGGATTAATGTTACGTAACATTTATGCAGATTATGGTCCTGAATTTACTGCAAGATTCTTAGAACAAGTATCTAGGTTAGGTATCAATGTCTTATTACGTCGAGGATTCTCAATAGGTATTGGAGATTTGGACTTATTACCAGAAACTTCTGAAAACATTACTAAAGCTTTGGATGAATCTATTGAAAAAGCAAATAAACTTATCAAAAAGTTTTATGATGGAACTTTAGAAATTTTGCCGGGACGTACCATGGCAGAAACTTTAGAACTAAGAATTTTGGAAGCACTTAACAAAGCAAGGAACAAAAGTGGTGATCTTGCTATGAAACAAGTTAAGGAAAATGCTGCTTTGGTAATGGCACGTAGCGGTGCGCGAGGTAACGTTTTAAACATTGCTCAGATGAGTGCTGTTGTTGGTCAGCAGGCTATGCGTGGTAAAAGGATTGAAAAAGGTTTCAATGATCGAACTTTATCATATTTCAATAAAGGAGATTTATCACCTGATGCCAGAGGTTTCATTAAAAACAATTTTAAAAGTGGACTTAACCCTGCCGAGTTTTTCTTTGGGGCTATGACTGGTAGAGACGCTTTAATGGATACTGCTTTACGTACACCTAAGTCAGGTTATCTTTATAGAAGATTATCTAACGCTTTACAGGATCTAAAAGTTGAATACGATGGAACTGTTAGAGACGCAGCCTCCAGAATAGTACAGTTTAGTTATGGAGAAGATGGTTTGGACGTTTCTAAAACGAAAAATGGTGAAGTTGATGTTAAGGGAATTATTCAAACTGTGGTAGGTGACCAATAAAATGAAAATTAAAAATTACAAGAAAAGAAAAACTTTTCTGTACGCAGAAAATCTAAAAGATTTTCAAGCGTTTCAAATATTTTCGGAGCGAAAATAAGATGAAAGCAGATATTAAATCCGTAGTTGATGAATATGCAAAAGAAAATAATTTGCCTGAATCTATCATTACAAGCATCGAAGAACATCTGCCTGCAAATGTAACTAAAACTCAAATTAAAGAAATCATGGATAAAATAGTTTTATCTTTTGAAAGAAGTAAAGTTAATGCTGGAGAATGTGTTGGCTTAGTTGGTGCAGAAAGTATTGGTGAACCTGGTACTCAGATGACATTGAACACATTTCACTTGGCAGGGGTTGCTGAGGTACAAGTTACAACCGGTTTGCCGAGAATTATTGAAATTTTTGATGCTAGAAAATTGATAAAAACTCCTATGATGGAAATTTATCTGAAAGCACCTCACAATGAGTTTGAAAATGTTCGAAAATTTGCTGTTAAAATTAAAGAAACAGTACTTGGAGAATTTATATCTGATATTACAATTGACATTTTAGAACAAACTTTGAAAGTTACTCTTAATCAACGAATGATGGAAAATTTCCAAGTTGAAAAAGATGATCTTCTAAAATCTTTAAAAAATAAAGTTAAAGGTTTTAGTTTAGAAAAAACTGAAGATGGTTTTGAACTAAAATCTAAAACTTCTAAAGTTGAAGAGCTTAAAGAACTTTACGTTTTGAAAGAGAAACTTAAAGGGATTAAAGTTCGTGGTGTAAAAAATATTAAACAAGTTATGCCCGTTAAACGACAAGAAGAATATATTGTCTTGACTGCTGGAACTAATTTGAAAGAAATTTTAAGTTTACCTGAAGTTGATACTACTAGAACTGTATCTAACGATCTGTTTGAAATTTATGAAGTTTTAGGTATTGAAGCTGCTCGACAAGCAATAATCCAAGAAGTTTACAAAGTAGTAGAATCACAAGGTTTGAACATTGACATCAGACATATCATGATGGTAGCCGATTTAATGTGTGGTTCAGGTTTTGTGAAAGGTATTACTAGGTTTGGGGTAGTTAGCGAGAAATCTTCAGTATTAGCAAGAAGTTCGTTTGAAACTCCAATCAAACATATGATTAATGCTGCTTTGGAAGGAGAAGAAGATTGGTTAAGATCCGTGGTTGAGAATGTTATGATTAACCAGCCAGTACCTTTAGGTACAGGTTTACCAGGTTTAATAACTAAGATGAAGTAGGCTCCCAATAAGTTAATTACCCATTAATTAAGAAAACATTTTTAAAACACAGCAAAGATAAGATAAACCAAATTAAGATTAGGGTAAAGAAATTTTAAGAGAATAAAAAATGGCAAAAAGAAAAGAATTGGATCAGAACATTCAGGATTTAAAACAAGCTTTACTAGATAAAAAAGCAATTTTCGGTAAAGATGAAGTAATTAAAGGTTTAAGAAGAGGTACTTTGAAAAAAGTTTTCATGGCAAAAAATCTTCCTGTTGATACTAAAGGTGATTTGGAACATTATAGTAAACTGGCAGGCGTTGAATTGATACAATTAGATCAAGACAACGAAGAAATTGGTGTTTTAGCTAAACAAAACTTTTTCATTTCAATGGTAGGTGTAGAAAATTGAGTTTTTCTGAAGGCATTTCAAGTTTTATTTTGGCTAGGAATGACAGAAAATTCGGGATGAATTTTCACTTTATTTATTACTCATAATTTCTATAATCAAATAAAATGGCAAAGAGAGTTAAAATTGACCCAGAAATCTTTGCATGCGCTAGTCTTTTTGAAAGAATCGCTAAAGTTCGTGTTAAAGATAGTTTTGAAGAGAATGAGACAGTTTATTTGATACTTTATCCAGGAAGTTTAATTAAAGCTTTGGGCAAAGGTGGGGAAAATATTAAGAAATTACAGGATCGAATAAATAAGCGAGTGAGATTATTAGAATTCAGTTCTGATACCAAACGGTTTGTAAAGAATTTTATCTATCCAAATAAGGTTGAAGAAATTGAAGTTTCTGAAGATACAGTTACCATCAAAGATTCAAGTAAAAAGACGAAAAGTTTATTAATAGGGCGCGATGCCAAGAATTTAAAACTGCTCCGTAAGGTAGTAAGCAGATATTTTAATAAAGAAGTCAAAATTGAGTAAAAAGTTTATAAATAAACAATCAAAATTAGATAAAATCAACTAAATAATAATTAAAAATGGCTAACAAATCACGTGGATTAGGATCAGCAAAGAAACTTAAAAATAGAAGGAAAACCTTCAAAAAGATGAGCCGGACTCACTTAAAGAAAAAGGTTGATCCGCTAGAGGGATCCTCTCAAGCAAAAGCTATAGTATTAGAAAAAGTTCAAATTGAAGCTAAACAACCAAACTCAGCAATGAGAAAATGTGCTAGAGTTCAGTTAGTTAAAAATGGCAAACAAGTTACTGCTTTTATGCCTGGAGATGGTGCTCAGAAATTGATTAATGAGCACGATGAAGTAATCGTAGAATGTATTGGTGGTAAAATGGGTCGAGCAAAAGGAGATATTCCAGGAGTTAGATGGCAAGTATTAAAAGTTAATGATCAAAGTTTACCTGCTTTATTGGGTGGTAAGTTAGAAAAGGCTAGGAGATAAACTAGCTAATTAAATAATCTAAAATGGTAGAACTTAAATTTTTTAATCGATGGGACAGTAAAGACGTCAAAGTTACAGATTTAGGTTTAAGAAGTTATATCACTCTAGAACCAAGAATCGTGCCTAAAACTGGGGCAAGATATGCAGGTAACAGGTTCCATAAGTCTAATGTTTCCATTGTAGAAAGGTTAGCAGTAAAATTAATGGGTTCTGGTCACAAAAGCAAAGGTCATTTCATGAGTTCTGGTCATAATACTGGCAAAAAGAACCAAGCTTTAAAGATCGTTGAAGAAGCTTTAGCAATTGCTGGTCAGAAACTTAAACAAAATCCAATTCAAGTATTAGTAACTGCAGTTGAAAATATTGCCCCTCGTGAAGAAGTAATCGCAATTGAATATGGTGGTGCTCGGTATCCAAAAGCTACTGACATAGCTCCACAGCGAAGAGTAGATTTAGCATTACGGTTCATGACTCAAGGCGCTTATGTTAAGTCTTTTAATAAGAAAACTTCTATTGTGAAAGCTTTAGCTGACGAACTTATCAACGCTTATCAAGGTAATGTTAAAAGTGCAGGTATTGCTAAGAAGCGAGACCTTGAAAGACAAGCTGCTAGTAGTAAGTAAGCTTAATATTTTTTCTTAATCTTTAATTTTATTCTAATTTCACTATTTTTAAACTATTTTTAGAATATTTTTTAAAATAAGGACTTAATTTCTCTATCTATGATAATCTTAGGCATTGAAAGCACTGCACATACTTTTGGAGTAGGAATAATTGAAGCTACTGGTAATGTTTCCAAACCAAATGAGCAAAGCTGTAAAATCCTGGCAAATGAAAAGGATAGTTACACCTCTGAAGATGTTGGGATGATTCCTAACGAAATTGTTGATCATCACAATGGGGTTGCTGAGATAGTGCTTACTAAGGCTCTGAAGAAAGCTAATTTGGGTTGGGATAAAATTGATTTGATAGCATATTCTGCCGGTCCTGGCCTTGACCCCGTATTGTGGGCTGGTTATCATATTGCTAAAGAATGGGCTCAGAGACACGAAAAAAAGCTTGTTCCTGTTAATCATTGTGCTGCTCACTTAAGTATTGGTAAAATAATTAATAAAGCTCAAGATCCAGTATATTTGTACGTTTCTGGAGTTAATACTCAAATTATTGTATTTGATGGTGGCAAATATCGTGTAATCGGAGAAACATTAGATATTGGTCTTGGCAATATGCTAGATAAATTTGGCAGATACCTGAATTTAGGCTTTCCGGCAGGTTCTAAGATTGAAGAATTATCTAAAAAAGGTAAATATGTTGAACTGCCGTACATTGTCAAAGGTATGGACATTAGTTTTTCTGGAATATTGACCAAATGCCAGCAGTTATACGAGCGAAAACAAGCTAGTGCTGAAGATCTTTGTTTCTCAATCCAAGAAACTTGTTTTGCAATGTTAACCGAGGTTGTAGAACGAGCCATTGCAAATACAGACAAGAAAGAATTAATTCTTGTGGGTGGTGTAGGAGCTAATAAACGCTTTTGCGAAATGCTTAGAATCATGTGTAGGGACAGAGATGCTAAGTTTTACAGTGTGCCAATGGATTTGGCTGGCGACCAGGGGGCTATGATTGCTTGGGAAGGTTATTTGCGTAAAGACTCTGTACCAGAAATGGAAGTTAACCCCCACTGGCGTGCTGATGAGGTCTAAAAGAATGATCCGATTAGCTAAATTAAGTGAGGCTGGGCAAGTATGTAATATTGTAAATTCTAGAAACGTTTCTCGTGATTCTGGTGAGTCTGGCTTGGTAGAATATCCTGAAAGACCTGTCGGGTGGTATAAAAGAGCTCTCAATGGTAATATAAATTTCTATGTTGCGGAAGAAGAAGATAATGTTCTTGGATTTTGTTCAGCATATACTGATCAAATGTTAAGAAACAAGATGTTCACTGGTGATGAAATAATTAAAGATATTTTGAAAAATATTGGAGGTCCATTCTTGTATATAGACCAGGTGGCTTTGCTAAAAAGTGAAGAAGGTAAAGGCTTTGGGAAGATACTTTTAGAAACAGTCATATTAAATTCGGATTTATCTAAGTTAGTTGGCGCATGTGCTCATTCTCCAAAAAGAAATGAATGGAGTGTTGGTCAATTTGGAAGATTGGGTTTTATCCTAGAAAGAGAAATAACAGTTTACGATGGGTTGACTTTTGGAATCTATTGTTTAAATAGATTCAATTAATTTCTTTTTAAAAAAAAGTGTATAGTATCATGACATATGTCACTAGCTAAAATAGCTTAGTAACATCATGATAAATTTCAGCTGGATTTTTCCCATTTAAACTTGAGTGAGGTCTAAAATGGTTATATCTCATTCGAAACAATTCTAAGTCATATTCACAGAACTTAAGTTCATCATCCATAGTCCTAAATAATCTTTCAACTTTACCGTTTGTTGTAGGACTATGGACTTTGGTTCTGATATGTTGAATTCCCTTTCTTCTACACCAACAATCAAACCTGCTATGTTTGCTCTTTGATCCATAAGCACTTCCATTGTCACTTAAAATTTGTTTAGGAGTGCCATGTTTTTTGATGAGCTCATCAAGAACGTGTGTCACAACTCTTGTTGTGACGTGCTTTAGTTTTACTAAAGCAAGACTATAACGTGAACAATCATCTAACACAGACAAGGTATAACAATCAAATAATTCTTGTTCATCTGTGTGATCAATTTGCCAAAGACTATTTGGGTGATGTCTTTGCCATCTTACCCACTTCTTTTGTTTGCCCTTATTCGTTGTTTCACGACAAAGATTATGTTTACAGAGAATCCTGTTTATGCTGACTCGAGAGATGTTTAAATGAGTAAGTTGGATTGCTATCTTATCGCAACCCCACCTGGTCTTATCTCTTAAAGATAAGACTTCTTGCTCAATTTTAGGCGTAACTTTTCTGTGAATTGTATGGGGTCTACGTGAATTATCTAATAAGTTCCATTCCTCAGAATCTAAACGTTTTATCCAACGTTTCAAAGTACGAACGGTTATATCATATTCGTACTTTGCTTTGAGAATTGTTCGACATTTGACATAAGAATGTCCCCTATTCTTAAGTTTGAAGAATACTTTACGAATTTCATATTTTTTCATTTACACCACCAAAATTCAGAATATTTTACTGAATTTTAAGGGTGGTGACATATGTCATGGCCTTATACATGTTCACTAAAACCACAACCTTTTTATAAACAAAATAAAAGTAATTAGTAATGAAACATACTTTACAGGTGACATTATTTCTTGTTGTCATGTTTTTCCTGGCGCAAATCATTGGTCTGGCTGTAATCAATGAATATATTGACCATAAAACCACAACAGAAACAGGAGAAATTGCCTTCACAGAACTTCCTTACGGATTAGAAAGACCAGAGATAGAACAAGGCACTGCTTTTATTTTCTATTTAACATTTGCAATAGTCTTTGGAACTTTATTAGTACTTTTATTAGTCAAATTGAAAAAACCATTTATCTGGAGAATGTGGTTACTATTTGCAATAGTCCTTTGCATGAGCCTGGCTTTTGGAGCTTTCATCCATCCGATTTTTGCATTCATTCTAGCTTTTATCTTAGGATTATGGAAAATCCTAAAGCCAAATCCAATAATCCACAATGCTACTGAACTTTTTATTTACGGAGGTTTAGCTGCAATCTTTGTTCCAATTGCAGCTTTTACAGTCCCTACAGCCTTCTTAGTCCTATTACTCATATCACTTTATGACATGTATGCTGTCTGGAAAAGCAAACATATGGTTACCCTAGCCAATTTTCAGACCCAGAGTAAAGTTTTTGCCGGCTTATCAATACCTTATACAAGAAAACCTAAAAAAGGATATAAATTAGTCAAAGGAACATTAAAAACAGCTATTCTTGGCGGCGGAGATATTGGCTTTCCATTAATGTTTGCAGGAGTCATCATGAAAGATTTGATGCTAAAAACCACCCAGCAGACTGCTTTCCTAACAACCTTGATCATACCAGTTTTTGTAAGCATTGCCCTTTACATATTGCTAACAAACGGAAAGAAAGACAAATTCTACCCAGCAATGCCATTCCTAAGCCTAGGCTGTTTAGCTGGTTATTTGGTTATTCTATTGCTGTAGAAATATATCCTTTAATGATTTATCACTTTCCTCTGCTTCCTTAGCCTCTTCCCGCTTCACAAAGGGTTCTTCCTTCCCTTCCATAACTTCCTTTTCAGGCGATTCAACAACCTCTTTCTCAATAGGCTCTTCTTTTATCTCCCTGATCTCCACCTTTTTTTCTTCAACGTGAACACCCTCTCTTGAAAATGGCTTAAGTGTTTTCTGTCCCAAATTAACAGAATAAGAAATAGGATTTATAATCATACCATCCTTAGCTGCAATTACTTGTACATTTGTCCTTTTCTGAATCTCCCTTGCCTCATACAAAGGATCAGACTTAATCATGTCAATGCCAAAATGAGTTATTATTGCAAGCCTAGGATTAACCTCTTGGATGATCTTAACAGCATCCTCACAACATAAATTCATGGTCCCTTCATCTTTTTTAGATAACGGGACATTAAGGATTAATATGTTTGAATTCTTGTAGCTTTCAACAATCTCCTTTGAATACTTTGTATCACCTGAATAGGTTAAAGTAAATTGAGAAGTTAAAAACTTAAAACCAATAGCCTTTGGTTCTGTATGCTTTGTTTTTATGGCTAATATTTCTATATCATCTATCGCAACCTTATGTTCTGGCTCAAGAACAATAAACCTTTCTAAGCAATTCTTATAATAATCTATTAGAACTGGTTTGTATTCTTCTGCTCCATTCACGAAAGTGTTGTTTGCAATCAAAACCCCTTTCTTATCAAATCCAGAATAAGTCATTGCATCAATAATAGCATTTACATCATTGCAATGATACAAATGATTATGAGAAACCAAAACAGCAGTAGTAGCTCTTAAATTCACACCACATTCAGCAGCTTGAATTAAAGCTCCAACACCAGGATCAATATGGAACTGATGATCATTGATCTGGATTATTATGCCGCCTGCGCCCCTAATCCTTTTACCAATTACGTAAGGATCTGTACCAGTGCCTAAAAAAACAATTGATGCCATCATTTATTCCCCCAGGGTTAAGATATTATCCAGAATTAATAAAGTTTTCTATAATAGAAACCTTTAAAACCCCTATTTCATTCTTATACCATGGAAGGCTAGGCTGGGAGGTCAGCACTCTCCTGTTACCCCAGATGTGCTTTAGGGGGAGCTGAAGTCAGGGAAGAGTCATAGGTTTTGATTGTTGGTCTTGGGCCGGACAATGAGACTCTGTCCTTTTTGGTTAATGTTTTAGTGAAATGGGTCAGATCAGGAATGAAATCTGAAAAATCAAGGATTTTTCAGGCATTAAGCAGCCCTAAATTTTAACATTAATGCTTAAAGGGTCGCGGAGTTAAGGAAGGTTCAAGGTAAACCAATAGTCTTTTCTTATGGCAATTCTTTGACATGCCTTCCGCTTTTATCATAAAAATGTCTCCCAGAGAAATAAATAATATAATCTTAAGTGCAGGCGGGATTGTAATTACCTTGTCATTTATTTACTTTAGAGAATATGTTATACCAGTCTCCATTGGAGTGGCGATCGCATCCGTAGTTGCTGTTTTAAATTCTTATATTAAAGAAATTGAAGAAAACAAACGAGAAATCAGGAAATTAAATGAAAAACTTAATATATATAATCAATTAATAGATATTAAATCAGAATTAAAAAATATTAAAAATAAAAGAAAATGAAAATAATTAATAATAAAAAAGGCGCCAGTAATAAAGACTTAATTAATTTTGTAAAGTTAATATTAGCACTAATATTCGCCTATATAATCTTTCAAGCATTAAAAAATATTAAATAAAGAATTCTAATTAACATAACTCAGCCAATCTTCGTACTTCTTATTTTTTCCTTTAACAGCATCTAAGAAAATAGTTTTTATCTTAGTTGTAATTGGTCCAGGAGCTTTTTTTCCAATCTTCTTATCATCCAAACTAGCAATTGACGTAACTTCAGCAGCAGTTCCTGTATAAAAAGCTTCATCTGCATTGTAAACATCCTCTAATTTCAAAATCTTTTCCTCAATTTCAATGCCTTCATCTTTGGCTATCTGTATTATAGATTTTCTTGTAATGCCGGGCAAAACATTTCCTAATGAGGGAGTTATCAATTTACCATTTTTCAAAATAAATAGGTTTTCGCCAGGCCCTTCCGAGACGTGATTTTCGTAATCCAACAAAAGCGCTTCTTGATATCCTTCTTTCTTAGCCTCTAAGCTAGCGAAAATCGAATTAACATAATGTCCGCATATCTTTGTATCCGCATGTGTTGATTTAGGATGTATCCTTATATAACTAGAAGTTTTAACCTTAACAGCTTCCTCTCCAAGATACGAACCCCAAGGCCAAACAGCTATAACACAATTCAGATCAGCTCCTGCTGGGTCAAGACCCATCTTCCCATAACCATAGAAGAATATTGGCCTAATATAACCAGCATCAATTTTATTTTCTTTTATAGTTTTCAAAATAGCATCATTAATCTCTACTTCTGTATAGGGAACATCCATAAAAGCAGTTTTTGCTCCATTAAACAATCTTGTAGTATGGTCTTTAAGCCTAAAAACTGCTGGCCCCTTATCTGTTTTATAAAATCTAACTCCTTCAAAAATTCCAAGACCATAGTGCAAAGTATGAGTAAGTACATGAACCTTCGCTTCCTTCCAAGGTACAAGTTTTCCATCCATCCAAATAAACTTAGTTTCTTCCATTTTCAACCATAAGAGTAGAATTTTATTTAAAAATGTTTTGTTATATTTATAGAAATATTTATATACCTAATCCGCGACCAAGCAAAGGGGTGATCAATATGGACGCATTATTAATTACAGGGATTATTGTTGGAGTAGTAGTACTATTTGTAATATTATTATACAATAGCCTCATAAGGCTAAAAAATCAAGTAAAGAATTCTTGGGCACAGATTGATGTGCAGCTAAAAAGAAGAAACGATCTTATCCCAAATCTGATAGAAACAGTAAAAGGTTATATGAAGCATGAAAAGACGGTTCTTGAAAATATCACAAAGGCAAGGGCTGGGGTTATGAAGGCTCAAACAGTAGAGTCAAAATCAAAAGCTTCAAACGCACTCACTGATACATTAAAATCATTATTTGCTGTTTCAGAGAACTATCCAAACCTAAAAGCAAATGAAAACTTCATGCAGCTTCAGGAGGAGATTACTGGTACAGAAAATAAGATTGCATATGCAAGGCAGCATTATAATGATATTGTTATGGTATTTAATACAAGAATTGAGACTTTCCCAAATAACCAATTTAACAAAATGCTAAAATTCACAAAACAGCCCCAATTTGAGGCAACTCAGGCAGAGAGAAAGAACGTAAAAGTAAAGTTCTAAAATGAGAGTAATGTTTAATGAGGTTAGGAACAATAAGTTTAAGTCTCTTATTTTGATGTTCTTTTTCCTCATTATCATTGCAGGTCTTGGTGCAATAATTGGTTTAGTATATGGTTCATTTTACTTTGGACTGATCATAGCAATAATATTCTCATTGATTTATATTTTAATCAGTTATTTTAGCGGAGATTCTATGATACTTGCCATGTCTGGGGCAAAGGAAGTGACAAAGAAAGAATACCCTTATCTATTCCATACAGTGGAAGGTTTGGCAATCTCAGCAGGAATGCAAACACCTAAAGCTTATGTCATTGATGATTCTGCATTGAATGCATTTGCTACAGGTAGAGACCCAAAACACGCATCAATAACCGTGACAACAGGCCTTTTGGACAAGCTGAACAGGCAGGAGCTAGAAGGCGTAATTGCCCATGAGATGTCTCATGTAAAAAACTATGATATTCGCTTTATGATGCTAACAGCAGTCCTTCTAGGTATTGTAACCTTGCTTAGCGATTTTCTGTTAAGAAGTTTCCTTTGGGGTGGCCATGGAAGAAAGAAAAATGCAGGCAACGCAACTATAATTTTAATAGTATTAGGTCTTTTATTAGCAATCCTAAGCCCGATAATTGGCCAGATGATAAAACTGGCGATAAGCAGGAAACGTGAATATATGGCCGATGCGAATGGAGCAATAATGACAAGATATCCTCCAGGGCTTGCAAGCGCTCTAAGAAAAATATCAAAAGATCCAGATCCTCTTGTGGATAAGGCAAATAAATCAACTGCTCATCTCTTTATCTCTACTCCTTTTAGAAAACAACAAGGTTTTGTAAACAGACTTTTCGCAACTCATCCTCCAATCAATGAACGGATAAAAAGATTAGAATCTATGTAACCACAACTTCTTAAAAAAAGGTAATGTCAAAGTAGACAACATAAAAGCAACCGCAGGAACAATAGCATTCAGCCAAGGCAGGGGTATTTTAATAGCCTGCAAATAAAATCCAATCGCTAAATACGTAAACAACATAAGTAATCCTCTTCTTGTAAAGCTAGTTTCCCATCCTTTATCAGATTCAACCTTCTTATTCCTATCCTTTAATGCATTAATGTCCTTTTCCAATTGTTTTATTGTTGCCATTTGCTATGGTTCAATCCTTTTAATCTCTAGCTTGTCAAAATCCTTATCATAACTCACTATATTAGAACAGCATTTAAGCAGAGCGGTTGTATAGTGTATCAAATCAAAGACCCGTAATTTATATTTATCGCACCGTTTTATGGATTCAAATATAATCCCATTTGTCAGCTCAACTATTTCGACGCCACTACTCATTAAAGTTCTTATTACTTTTAAAGCATATTGTCTTTTTTTCGTAATCCTTTCAATCACGTCAAAACTCTCAATTAATACCAACCCATCAATAACACCACCACCCTTAAGAATGTTCTGGCATTTTTCTTTATTGTCGTTTGGTGTAAATGCTCCTATTATTATAGTGCTATCTATGAACTGTTTCATTGCGAATATACTTCTCTTTTCATCCTTACTAAATCCTTAGGAGATACTTGGACAGGTTTCATTTTGTTTACGTCCTTAAACATATCTTCCATACTCCCGCACTTTTGCTCTGCTATGCATTGTTTCAGTAATAGGATAATAGCATCTCTTTTATCTCTTAGTTCATATTCAACCTTAAAATGTTCTATTCCCTTATTAACGTCTTTAGGTATATCTAAAGTTACCATTACCATTTTACATCACCTTATAGTATAGTATTGTAAGATACTATATAAATCTTTCTGTTCTAGCTAAAGTTAATAAAAACCTACAATGTTACAAACCACAGCACTATTGGAATAGTAATCAACGCTAGCAAAGTACTAACAAAAACAGTGGAAGCAACCATGTCTGCATTTCTTCTATATCTTTGGGATAAAATTATTGTAAATAATGCAGAGGGCATAGTAGACAACACTATTATCATACTTCTTGTCAACCCACTTACATTAAATATGCTAACAAATAGCAAAGCCAAAACAAAACCTAATCCTAATCTAGCCATGCTGCTATAAATAGCACATTTCAAACACTTAACTTTAACAACACTCAAACTCAACCCCAATATGATCAATTGCATAGGAATTGCAGCTTGCCCAATTAAATCAATCGGCCTAAATAAAACTTCAGGAATATTTATCCCAAAAACTGCAAACAAAATCCCAAAAACAGCCGCATAAATCAAAGGCAACTTAAATATCTCAATAAAATTCATCTTCTTAGCAGCAATATAAACACCTAAGCTAAAAATAACCAAAGAGCCAACAGTGCTGTATAATACAGCTTGGGTTAAACCAGCCTGCCCAAACGCATAAAGTGCTACAGGAAAGCCAATATTCCCAGTATTCATAAACATTATTGGTAAGTATAAACCTCTATATTTTATCTTCTTAACCTTGAAAAAAATATAAGTAATCAATCCCGCTCCCAAGATTACAAACAATGAAGACAAAAACAACATTGAAAAATCCTTGAAAATAAACTCTTCTTTCAATATAGAAGTAAACACCAAAGCAGGCACTAATAAATAAACACTAAGATCAATTAAAGGTTTTAGATTAATCTTCTTAACCTTGCCAATAAGAAAAGAAACTACCAAAACAATAAACACAGGTACAATCACATTAGCAATCATAATAAAAGAAAAAAGAAAAAGGGGTATTTAAAGGTTTTTATTACTTTGTCTCAAAGGCTGCATCAAATTTTGCTCGCTCATAATTCGTTGCATTCTCATACATCTTCAAACCTTCCATTACAAGTCCTTGATTTCCAGTCACAAATCCTCTAACAATTTTTGCTGATGCAACAGCTCCTGCAACTTTTTTCAGTTGAGCATCTTCCCATTCAATCTCAAAGGGTCCTTTGAAACCAACATCACCCAATTTGTATATCACTGCGCCATCATTTTGGGTTCCCCTACCAATTGATTTGAAATCCCAATATGCAGCTTCATCTCCCCAAGCTAAGTGGCTTCTATAGGCTCCACCAGAACCATCACCGAGCCCTTCACTTGCACCTTTAAGGTGCGAGGCATGTAATTTACCACGGCCTGCTATTACCTCAAGATATTTGAGGTAATCCCATCTTCTACCTACAGAGTGGCTTGAATCTCCATTAAATCCAAATTCAGCTCTATTAATTGTATCATCAGTTCTCAATGCAGTAACTAGATCATAGGCAATCTCCCCAGGATGAGTTTCAAGTGCACGCTTATTGCCAGTATCTCTGTATACATCTAACACCCTAGCTTCCCTAAAGGCAACTTCTTGATATCCTCTCTCAATTGTTTCCTCATCCACAGGGGGAAACCCTGCTAGCAAATGCCAAATTGGACTACCTGTAAAACCAGAAACAACAGTAGGATTATACCTCTCCTGTTGCTTCTCTGGACCAAGTACGTCTAGAGCAACCTCCCTTATCCTTTCTGTAACTCTC
Source organism: archaeon (assembly GCA_043812455.1). Lineage (GTDB taxonomy): Archaea > Nanobdellota > Nanobdellia > Woesearchaeales > GW2011-AR9 > JABHQR01. The sequence continues at coordinate 39,116 of JBDRMB010000043.1, forward strand.
GCAGTATTCATAGTATGCAAAGCAGCATTGAATCTAATCTCTTCATGCAAAGCCGGAGTGTGCACAATAAGATTAGGATCATACCCTCTTGTTACATCAGGTGGTAAGATACTCACAAGGCCATTATCAATAATCGCTGCAGAAATGGCCTGCGTTGCAAGATGATCCCCTACAGTAGAAATACCTATACCATGCTGATCCATGGCTTTAATATAAGCAGCAAGATACTTTACTCCCTCAGGTCCAACAGCTTTAACAACGTCAATGCCACTTGATCCCCATGTTACAGCTCCGATACCATCATATCCCATCTCTTTTACAGCTTCAGCCATCTCTTCTGGAGTTTCCCAGTCACCAGAAAACTGACCCATAAATAAATGCACTTTATTATCCAAAGTACGCCCATCAAAAGTTTGCTGTTCAAATGCTTTTTCAGCATTAAAACCTCCAGTTACATCTTTTCCGTCTCCCATTTTACCATCCTCCACGTTTTATTCTTCTGGTTCCCAAATCTTTAAACCATGTTTATTTACAAAATAATCTACATCTGCTGGTATCTCTACCTCAGGCTCTCTTCTCGGAGTATCCAGCTCAATCATAGCAAGAATCGTCTCATCAAGCGACCTATAAAATTCAATAACCTCTGCAAAAGGTGTCTCATGTCCAGGAGTATCAGGAGCAACCATCCCCATATCAGTTTCACTATCCCATGGATCTTCATCAGCACGATAGTGAAGATGATCCTTTCTATCTAGCCTAGATAACCTAGCCTTCAGATGGGCATAGGGAAGTAAAATCCCGCTAGCTTCCCCAATAATATCAAAATATGCATCTCCAACACTATGAAGATGGCCTGTGTCAATTATCAATCCTAAACCTTCAAAATCAGCAGAGCCAATTGCATCAATACAGCGCCTAAGATTCTCAACAGGCTGTATTGCAGTACCATAATGTGTATGAACTCCTAATCTGATATTATGATGTTCAAAAGCATATTTAGCTACTTCAAGTTGTGCTTGAACCATAGCATCAACAAGTTTAGATGGACTATTTGGTTCTCCCCAAGGATGTAAACACCCAAACTTTAATTCAGGAAAAAGATTTTTCATAGCATCAATGTTTAGCTCAGTTTGATCTATCCAATCAGGAGTATCTTGTCCTCCAGCAGGACAACCAAAATAAGTGCCAACTACCTGAATATCTCTTTTATACAATTCTGTGGCAGTTTTATCTGGACATGGAAAAGCAAGAACATCTGCCGGCAATTCCATAGCATAAGCTCCAGCACGCCTGATAGCAGCACCAGTCCTAACTACCCTATCTTTTGTAAACCGGAACGATTCTCCCCATGCTGGATAATTAACTCCAGTTATTGCCTGCACTCCTAAATATATTTCTCCCGTTTCTAATCAACTCCTTGTTTTGTTTTATTATTTAAAAAATTAATCTTACAAATGATCAACCACTTTTCTCTGGTCTTTCTGCTCAGCAGCCATTTGATATGTTGCCTTCATTGCACTTACAACATCTCTAGCTTCTGCTGCTGTTGGTACCATATAAAGGTCACTCCTGTTTTCAGTACTAATCACACCATTAGTTATCAACTGTGCATACAACGCAAATGCTTGTGCTTGTTTTCTGTGCGCATCTCTCCAGCCTTGATCATGCTTTGGTGGAGTATCTCCTTCAACAGGCGGACTATCCAACCTCAATCCTTCTTTAATCCAGCCAGCAAGATTTGTTCTATATGCTAAGTTGCCTGGATTTCTTGTTTGGCTTATGGTATTATCTCCTTCATAATGGGTGAGTGTATTTGCATCATCTGTGGTAAAGCTTATAGATCTGGCCTGTCCATCTTTCACTCCATAAATTCTGAACCACATTCTATTTGCATTCCCCCCATTTGTCTGAGAAACTTTCACATTTCCAGTCACTCCACCTTCTAATTCTAGTTGGGCTGTTAAGACATCATCTCCATGATATTTTGTATCCCCTCCAACTGGAACCATCTCTGCCTCTTCACCACCTGCACCAAAAGTAGCTCCATCTGCTGCTGCTCTTTCATGTACAGTTGTTTTTACATAAGCTCCACGGACTGCATCTATCTTTTTGCCGGTAACAAATCCTAAGGTATCATAAATATGGTGGCCAATATCAATTAATTTTCCTAAATTCCCAGCTTCATCTGGACCTTTTTCTCCACCAATCCCCTTTTCTATTCTCCATACTGCTGGACAACCTACCATCCAATCTTGCTGATATTCTCCCTCAAAATCAGTAATCTCATCAAAATAACCATTGGCAATAAGATGCTTCGCTTCTAAAACCATATCCCACATTCTATTCTGAGAAACAACCCCTATGTGGCCCGGATGTGCTTGTTCTAATTCAGCTAACTTTGTAGCACCTTCTAGATCATTTGCTGGAGGTTTTTCTGAATAAACAAATCGTGAATCAGCATCTTCTCTATCAAATATGGCTTCTGCTTGTGTAACATGTACATTATTAGGCCCTGACAATACAGTCAATAAATGAGTATCAAGAAACGCATCGAATGATGCAGCACTCTTAGCAGCATCTTCTGGAGTCTTCTCACCAAAATAGTGGAAAGCTTTATTAGCCCCATATGCAGCACCAATTTCATTGGCAACATTTGGGAAATCAAAAACAGATTCTAAGTTTGCAATTCGCCCATCATTCAAATCAGCTGCATGGTATGGCCCCATCATGCCCCCTGCACCAGCTTCACCAACATCTATTGGACTATGGTTTAATTCAACTCCAACAACAGCATCTCCTACTTGGATTTTATTTCCCAATTCATGTACAACTGCATTGCTAACCATCTTCACATCCCTCCAATTTGTTTTCAATAGTATATTCCATTAAATAGTCTAAGAAAAAGTTCAAATCCGAAAAGATTTGCGTTATCGTTTAAATCCCCCTTAATAAATGATTATCAGATGAAAAATCTAACACATTTATAAACCTTTTCAAAAATATCGACGAGAATTAGTACCAAACTGGTGACAAAAAATTATCCCAACCTTTGCACAAGTCCTGTATCAGCTGACTTGATTGCTGCCAAAACAATTGCCAAAGATCCAGCAGCTTGTTTAGCAGTTACTACTTCAGATGGTCTTTGTTTTTCAATATTTTCAATATGGTGTCTCAACACAGCTTCCCATCCAGTCATATCACCAACTTCAACAGCTATCGGTGCTTCACCATTGAATGTTATTCTCATAGGGGGAGTATGGTGCGATGAATATTCTACAGTTGCACCTTCAAATACTGCAAAATATCTCATATCAAAATAACCTTTGGGCATATGCCAATTTGCATCTGTAATTACATTTGGTCCATCAGGACCCAAGTCATAGTGAGTTACTATGTTGTCGTATCCAGTACTGCCTTCTACGATCCCCTTTCTGCCTGTAGCAACAACTGATTGAGGCATCCCTAAAAGATAATGCACAAGATCAGCATCATGCTCACCTAAATCAACTGGAACACCACCACCCTTATCCTCCAATTTTGCCCACGAATTCCAAGTAACATCCTGAGACTGTCTGCTAAGATTCAATGAAATTAAATTTCCAACTTCTCTTGCTTCATACATTCCTGTATCTATCATCTCTTTTAACTCAGGACCCCATCCAGGCCAGAGCCTCATACATTGTGCAACACCCAAATATTTCCTAGTACGTTCACTTGTTTGAATCATTACCCTCGCATCTTCTGTCGTTAGGGCTATAAGGTTTTTCACAGATCACATCAATATCAGCTTCCATAGCCTGACAAGCCATATCTGCATGAAGGTATGTAGGTGCAGTAATACTAACAACACCAATACTTTCATTCTTAATCTGTCTCTATAAGAAGTAAATTGCATTACATTAGTCAAATCAGCAGGATCCCCAACAGGAAGATTCCCTTTAGTTGTTGTTTCAAACTTACTTGAATCAAGATCACAAACAGCCACAAGATTTGCTCCTGCTATCTTACGCTGCAATAAAGAAGCATGAATGCCTCCACTATATCCATATCCAACAACCGCAACATTTTTTTCCATTTTACTACACAATTTTATGAGAACAAAACTCCACTTTTAAACCTTTTCAAAAATATAGACGAGAATTAGTACCAAACTGGTGACAATAAAATCACGACAAAGTTTATATAATATCTTTATTTTCTCATTAAAATAACAATATGAGGGGATATATATGAGTTCACTAAAAGAAATTATGATGGAAAGAGTGGGTATTTATTCTGCAGCTTTAGTATCTGGCCCGCAGCTTCAACCAAACATCCTAGATGCAATTGAAGCAACTGGACCAGATGGGCTAGGTATTGGAGCAATAAGTATTGTTGGCCCTGGACCAGAACATGTTACTAAAGGGGGCGTAGATGCAATAGAAGCAGCATTGACAAGCGCAGATACTCGTGTTGATTCCTATTCAACAGGCAGCCCAGGCACCTGGATATTTGATCCAAAGGATCCTCAATATGATATAGCAAGACAACTAGCTCATAACAACAATGGACTTTTTACTTACACAGGTGAAGGATCTACTCCATTGTGTACAGCAGCATATAAGATTGCAGCGATTGTAACTGCAATTGACCTAGCTGACATGGTTGGTCATGGAAGATTTGTTACATTCCATGTAGGGGATATGTTTCATGGAAGAGAAGAGGAGATTTCTCATAATATGTTGGTTGTTGGAGAATATGCAATGGCAAAAGGAGTTTCTTTAGGAATTGAAAGAGGAGAGATACCTGGTTTAGATATGGTACGTTATGTAACAAGTGTGAATGAAGAGTTAGGAGCACAAGTTGTCTATGTGAATACTGATATGGCAAACCCATACATTTGGGGAGCTAATGAAGATACTTTAGGAGGTTCAAGAATTCTTAAAGAAGCCGGGGTAGTTGGAGGAGAACATGCAAAAGGAGCAATACTATTAACTGACGCAAAACCAACTGCATGGCAAGCAGACGAACATCCCATCTATGCTGGGGATAGCGTAGTAGATCTAGTAGCAGAAGTAGGGATGTCCAGAGAATTAGTGGGTCCTGATGGCCATACACCTTTAAGAATGATACTAGAATCTGAGTTAAAAAAAGACGGTACACAATCAGCAAATTACAAACATGTACAAAGAAGTCTCACTCATTTAGCCAACTGCATGCAAGAAGCTGGATACTAACTATGAGATAATGGAACTAAAATCTCGTTTAGGATTAGCAGGTATTTCATTACTGCCTGATGTTTTAGCTGATATGGATTATGTTATTGATAAACTAAGAGAACTCCATCTAACTGAAGCAGAACTTGGCCATAAACCTGTTCTTGAATTTGTTGTTGCACATAATCGTGAAACTCTTGACTTGACAGATAATAATCAAGGATATTTAAGACCTTTTGACGGTCTTGGACAAAGATTACAAGACGCAGGAATAGAACCAGTTGTCCTTCTCTTTAATCCTCAAGGTACTGGAGCGCATATGGCTTCACAATATATTGAAGAGAGAGTATTGGCAGTAACATTTGCCAAAGCAGCAGTGGACATTGTAAGACATCTAGGCGGAAACTATGTAATGGGGCCCTTAGCAATTGAACACAAGTATGCAGGAGTATCCCTGCCCAATTTAATGGTTGATCACCTTAAAAGAGTTGGAGAATATGCAGCAGATAGAGATGTAGTTTTAGCTGTTGAAAGGCTAAGACGTGAGGAAACAAATGTGTTCCATACTCTGGACCAAGTTCTTGAAATTATCCATGCAGTGAACCTCCCTAGCGTAGGTTTTCAAGAAGACACCGCCCACGCAGTAGCTAATGAAGGCCCAGCTTTATTACCCACTTTGAAAAGGGGTTTAGATTCAGGAAGACTATTATACTTGCATTTGAGTGAATATGGAGATTGGGGAACCGCCCATAACAGAGCAGAACTTCAATCAGGAGGAATAGTACACGGCCAATTACTCCCAATTATGCAATTACTTGCAGCCACAGGATATGCTGGACCAGTAACCTTAGAAGTTCCACATATCGCATTTAAGGACGCATTAGGGCAAGCAGATCCTTCTAGCCTATCAAGGGTAACCCCCGAAATACAAAACCAAGTTGCATACAACAGAACTGAAACATCAGTAAGATCTGTTTTAGCTGCTTATAGAACTTTACGGTAACTACTTACCATAACAATTCTTTCCTTTGAACTTCTTTCTATAAGATTTAAGTAAGGGAGTCATCTTCCTTTTAGGAGCTTTAACCTTCTTCAACCTATCTTTTATCTCTTCATCAGTCAATTTAACATTAACAGACCGTGAATCAATATCTATTTCAATTATATCTCCATCTTTTATTGCTCCTATTGGTCCTTTATTATAAGCTTCCATCTCCACATGGCCAATACATGGTCCTGAAGTTCCGCCAGAAAACCTTCCATCAGTAATTAAAGCAACTTTTTTGTAACCAGCTCCCTTAATTGCATCTGTTGGAGTTAACATCTCAGGCATTCCAGGAGCACCACAAGGTCCTTGGAATGGCAAAATAATAACATCTCCTTCATTAATCTTTTTAGCTTGAATAGCTGCAAGCAGATCATCCTCAGTATAGAAAACTCTGGCAGGACCACTTAGTTTCCTCATATCAGGATCAACAGCTGTCTGTTTAATTATTGAAGTATTTGCAATATTACCTTTTAATACAGCTATCCCTCCTTCTTTCATGTAAGCATTATCCAAAGTTCTAATTACATTATCATCCGTAACATTTCCAGAGTTAGCAATCTCCAAAATACTATTACCATTAACAGTAGGACTATCCTTTAACATATCCTTTAGTCTATTCAAAACTCCTGGAACCCCTCCTGCCTTATCAATGTCAGCCATCTCATGATCTCCAGCTGGAATTATCTTACATAGATTGGGCGTTTCTCTTGAAATTGAATCAAACTGATTAACATCAATATCAACACCAGCTTCTTTAGCAATAGCAGGAATATGCAAAACAGTATTTGTCGATCCGCCCATAGCCATATCTACTCTGATGGCATTCTCAAAAGCATTCTTTGTCATTATATCTTTAGGCTTTATCTTTTTCTTAACTAATTCAACTATCTTTTTTCCAGATTCATAAGCTTGTTTCTTTTTTAATGGATCCAAAGCTAGTGTAGTTGCACATTTTGTAACACTCATTCCTAAAACTTCTGTAACAGTAGCCATTGTGTTAGCAGTATAAAGTCCAACACAACTACCAGCTCCACAAGTCATGCAAGGAAGCATTTTAGCTGCCTCTTCTTCACTTAATGAGCCACCTTTAACCTGCCCAACAATACCAAAACCTTCAATTGGATGATGTTTTTTTCCATCAACAATATTCGCTTTCATTGGACCGCCAGTTAACATAATTGCTGGTAAGTTCAATCTTCCAGCTGCCATCAACATTCCAGGAGTAATCTTATCGCAATTTGTAACGCCAACCCAGCCATCTAATGAATGTGATAACATCATTATCTCAATATTATCAGCAATGTGCTCCCTAGACGGCAAACTAAGTCTCATCTCTACATACATAGCAATTCCATCACAAACTCCTGGGACTCCCCAAGAAAATGGAACTCCACCAGCATCTCTAATTCCTTTCTTAACTTCTTCAGTAAGTTCATTCAAATGAATATGTCCAGGAATAATATCATTAAAGCTATTAGCAATCCCAATAAACGGTTTGCCCTCTACCAAATCTTCTTTCTTAACACCTGCACTCATAAGCAGTGCTCTATGAGGCAAAGTCTCAATTTTTGTTTTCAATATATCTGATCTCATAATATCATTAAGAATTCCTTATTTATTTAAATTATTATTGATTTTAACCATTAACTTTATTAATAACCTATCTCAAAACAAATCTATGTTCGAGGTGAGTGTTCTAGCATCAGGAAGTTCAGGAAATTGCTTCTATGTGGGATCCAAAAATACAGAAATTCTAATTGATGCAGGAATAAGCTGCAAACAAATATCTGAGAGACTTACAAAAATAGGAAAAGACATCAATAACATTAAAGGAATATTCATCACTCATGAACATGTAGACCACATTAGGGGCATTAATGTTCTTTCAAGAAAATACAATATCCCCATATACATCAATGAAGGAACTCTCGCTGAATCCTTCATTAATCCCCGCAATGCAAATATAATAAAAACAGACAAAGAATTCGAGTTCAATGGATTGAAAATCCTGCCATTCTCAAAAAGTCATGATGCTTCTGATCCTATCAGCTTTCAAATAAAAAACAAAAATAAAAAAATAAGTGTAGTAACTGACATTGGTTTCAGCTGCGATAATGTAATTCAAAGCATTTCAGAATCTAATCTGGTAATTCTAGAGTCAAATCATGATTTGGATATGCTAAAAAATGGGCGCTATCCACAATTCCTAAAAAATAGGATCGCAGGCAAATTAGGCCATTTAAGCAATTATGATGCAGCCCTACTAGTTCTGGAACATGCAAACAAAAAACTTCAGCATATCTTACTTTCCCATCTAAGTCTCAACAACAACAGGCCAGATTTGGCCGTAAAAACCTTCAATTCCTTATTAAGTGAAAGAAAAGACCTAAAGAAATTACAGACAATACTTAGTTATAGAGAAAAACCAACAGAACTTATTACTATTTAACATAATTCTTCAAAATACCAATCCCTTCAATCTCCACCTCAACCTCATCTCCTTTTTTCATTGGACCGATTCCGGGAGGAGTCCCAGTAGTGATTATATCACCAGGATTCAAAGTCATTACTTTAGAAATAAAAGAAACAACCTTCTCAACAGAAAAAATAAACTCCTTTGTGTTTGACTTCTGAACAACCTTGCCATTTAGTCTGCATTCAATGTCTACATTATTTGGATCTTTAAGTTTAATCAATCTAGGACCAACAGGACAAAAAGTATCAAATGCCTTTCCTCTTGTCCATTGCCCATCTAATTTCTGTAAATCGCGGGCAGTAACATCATTCAAGCATGTAAAACCCAAAACATATTTCATAGCATCTTTGGAAGAAACATTCTTTGCTTTTTTAGAAATTACCAAAGCAAGCTCTGCTTCATAATCTACTCTTTTAGACATCTTAGGATAAACAATTGTATCTCCATTCCCAATAATCGCAGTAACTGGCTTAATAAAAATTATTGGATGATGCGGTGTATTCATTCCTAACTCTTTTGCATGAGAATGATAATTTAAGCCAACCGCAACTACTTTACTTGGTTTTTTCTTAAGAAAGCTTAAATTACCCATTATAACAATAAAAAAGAAATAATATAAAAACTTACTGTTTCTCAAACAACGCCCTTATCTTCTTGCCAACAATTTCAATAGGATGTTCGCCTAACTCTTCTCGTTTCTTAAGAAGATTTGGTCTTCCTTTCTTACTCTCCCTAAGCCAAACTTTGGCAAACGTTCCATCTTCAATCCTTTTTAAGGATTTTTTCATCCTTTCTTTTACCGAAGGATTGATTATCTTGGGCCCGTTGTAATATTCGCCAAATTCTGCTGTATTTGAGATAACAGCATTCATCTTCTGAATCCCGCCTTCATATATATCAGGTCAACTATCAACTTCAACTCATGAAGACATTCAAAATATGCCATCTCCGGTGGATATCCAGCTTCAGTCAAAACCTCAAAGCTATACTTGATCAAATCAACAGTGCCGCCACAAAGAACATTTTGCTCTCCAAACAGATCTTCATAAGTTTCCTGTTCAAATGTGCATTCCAAAACACCAGCTCTTGTAAATCTCATTGCCTTTGCCATTGCAAGTGCAATATCTCTAGCTTTACCAGAAGCATCTTGACCAACAGCTACTAAACCAGGAACACCAAAACCAGCCTTAAACGCCTTTAATTCCTCAGTTGCAGGAGCTTTTGGCGCAACCATTATCACATCAACATCTGTAGGTGGAACAATCTGCTTATAAACAATATTAAAACCGTGTGAGCAACTTAACACTTTACCAGCTTTCATGTGCTTCCTAATCTGTCCTTTATAAACCGGCCCATGAAACTCATCAGGTAATAGCATATGGATTATGTCCGCTTTAGAAGCAGCTTCCGAAATAGTCATAACCTCAAAACCATCTTCTTTTGCTTTCTCCCAGGATGGATTCTTATTACCGCCAAGGTCTTCAGTCTCTCCAATAATGACATTAACTCCACTCTCTTTCATCATAGTAGCTTGCGCACTACCTTGACTACCATAACCAATAACAGCAACTGTTTTATTTTCCAAAGCAGCAATGTCTGCATCCTTATCATGTAATATATCTACCATTTTATGACCCCCATTTTATTTTGTAAAGAGAAAACCCCCCATTATTTATAAAACTAATCTTTTTTAACAGTATTCAGCAAAATAAGTGCTTCCTTTCCAGTCATCCCTTCTTCAACTCCTTTATTTTGAGCAGCTTCACTCACCTTAACAACCTTAGCTTCCAACATATCCTCAAAACTTTTGACACCAGTAACTATTGCCACAGCATCACCAAACTTATCAGCTGCTTCAACATTAATATACCCGCATCCAAGCATTCCATGCAAAGCCTTAATAACCAAAACAGCAGTATTCTCTGTATCTATCTTGACACCTTCAAATTCCCCCCCTTCAATTAGGATTTTCATCTTACATAATCTGCAACTAACATCGTGCTGGTATCTTTAATACCCTCTATTGACCTTATCTTTTCAGTAAGAACCTTATCTAGCTCTTCAAACTTATCAACTTTGATCTTAGCCAAGATATCCCATTCCCCATAAAGTTCATTAATCTCAACCACACCGCTAGATTCCTTCAATTTGTCAAAAATATCTCTTTCTTTTCCAACATCTACTGTTATTAAAACATAAGCCACTACCATTTACATCACCAAAGCAAAGAAACCATAAGTTACTATATTAAAATTATGTTATTATAATAACTTTTTAACAACAGCATCTCCCATATCTGAGCACGTATTACTACCACCAAGATCTTTAGTCTTTACCTTCCCTTCTATAAGAACTTCCTGGATAGCATTAACAATTGCATTATGGCTCTTCCCTTCTCCAATCTCATCCAGCATCATTGCGCCAGCCCAGATTGTAGCCAAAGGATTTGCTCTATTCATCCCCTTGTACTTTGGGGCAGAACCATGTATTGGTTCAAACATTGAAATACCATCTGGGTTAATATTCCCACCAGGCGCTAATCCTAAACCACCTTGGATCATTGCCCCTAAATCAGTTATTATATCTCCAAACATATTAGGTGTTGTAACAACCTTAAACCACTCTGGATTTTTGACAAACCACATTGTAATTGCATCTACAAACATAAACTCCGGCTTTATTCCAGGATATTTCTTACTAATCTTTACAACTTCTTCTCTCCAAAATCCATAAATATCAGACAGAACATTCGCCTTATCAACAAAATAAGCAGTGTCAATTTTCTCTTTTTTCGCTAACTCAAAACCATACTTAATAACTCTATCAGCTCCCTTTTTACTAATTAATCCAATTTGATAAGCGATCTCATCTGTATTCTCAATATCAAGTCCAAACTTGACTTTATAGATATCTCTAACAACAGAAAGCTCCTGCCTACTAACTCCTTTCTTAACCCTATTCCCGATACCCACATAAAAATCCTCAGTATTCTCTCTAACAACAGTAAAGTCGATATCTTTTGGACCTTTTCCAACTAATGGACACTTAACTCCTTCCAATAATTTGATAGGTCTTAAATTAACATACTGATCAAAATAAAATCTAGTTTTCAACAAAATTCCTTTCTCAAGTATCCCTGGCTTAACTCGATTGTCTCCTAATGCACCTAAATAAATCGCCTTGCACGAGTCTTTTATCTCCTTCAAAGTATCTTCAGTTATCAATTCCCCAGTCTCAAGATACTTATCAGCACCATTATCATACTTAATCCATTCGATCTCAAAATTATTAAGTTCAGTTATCTTATCCAGTACTTTAACTCCTTCTCTAATTATCTCTGGACCAATCCCATCTCCTGGCATTAAAGCTATTCTGTATTTTTTCATTTTTTCTTCCCCTTTATCACATACTTCTTTTTATCTTTAGACTCTTCTTCTTCCATAACTACATACTCGCTTTTGTTAATTACCTTTATTTTATAATCTTTTCCTTTAACATCCTGTTCCTCAGATTCAAAAAAATCATCTTCTACCTCAGCCTTCTCTAATTTAATCCCATCCTTCTGATAAGACCTAATATCCTCTACTTTAAGTCCTTCTGATTTCTTTACTGAAAGCTCAATAGCATAATCATTGCAAAGCTCCATGATCTTGACAGGATTCCTCTTGCCTTTAAGCCATATCTTTTTTAACAATTCTTCATCAAAAGGATAGAAACTTTTCCCGCCCACTTTAGCTATCCTCTTGGCTATCATTTCTTTGGCTCCTTTCAATGATATTCCCTCTAGCTTAATTTTCAAATCATCCACAAACCTAATGCCTCTATCATCCAACCACCCCCTAATAGAATCTATGCTGTTCATAAGCTCTTTATCACCAGCAATAATTATCTGGGTGTTCATCGCTATCAATGTATCCAAAACAAGGAATCGTTCTTTAGTAAGCTTCTGCAGATTATCTATCAATAAAACATATTTCTTATCTCTTATACTCTCTTTTAATTTTTTGTCAAAATTCTCAACCTCTATCTCACTTAATCCTTTTTCAGAAAGACCTTTAAACCCAGAGGAAGGCTTAAACAACTCCTTAACAAACTTCGTATTTGTTTTTACGCCAGACCAATCCATATACTTAACCACAACCTTATATTTGAATTTCTCCAATTGTTCTTCAAGCCACTTAAGAAATATTGTTTTTCCAGTTCCTTTTTCTCCGATAATTGTGCCAAACTTCTTATCACTAATAATAAAAAGGTTAACTTTCTCTTTTTCATTCTCAAAATTTACCGCATATTTGCCTGCTGGTTCTAATATCTCTCCTTTGAATGGATTCTCCCTATATCCTAATGCTTTTTCCCACTCCAATACCAATTCTCCCTCAACATGTTTCTTTGGCTTGCCAAATGGTTTTTTTAGCTCTATTGGTATCTTAATTACCTTAACCCTTTCTTCCTCATCCTGTTCAAACACAACCTTGAATCCCATTTTTATCATTAAATACTGTATTTGTCAGTAAAAGAGGGTAATATTTAAATATTTATATGTTAATCTCACTAATATGGACATAACAATACGGTTAAGCCCAAGAAGAATCGAAAGAGCGGTGTTTATTCTTATTATTATTGTTTTAATAATCTCAAACATAACATTTTATAGAAACCAAGGTTCAGTACAGCAAACAACCGAACCAATAGTTGAAGAACCGCAAACTGAACCAGAAGAAACTGCACAGGAGCAGGATACCACCCAAGATACAGCAGAGGAAACGCAAGACACAGAACCAAACCCAGAAACAGGAGATTGCACAGAAGGCTGGAAATGTAAACCTAACGTACCATACAGAGGATATCAAAATAGCGACTGTAGTTGGGACGTTGATACTTATGTGTTATGCGATAATGGCTGCGAAGACGGAGAATGTATGACAGCCGATTAAACCTTTTACAACATCAATAAAATTGGAATAATGGATCCTTTACCAGTTTCTTTAATAATTTCTTTTATTTTATCATAACGGTCCATATTAAGATAATATTTCCAACCATGTTCTTTTTTCTTTTTACAAACAATCTTTTGTTTAACTAAGGCTTCTAGAACTTTCTTAATAATTAATTTATCAGGTGATCCCCTTGCCACATTATCTCCATACATAGAACCTTCTCCATAACAACCTGCTCTATGGAGTTTTCTCACGATAGATCTGCTGTATCTAATATAATCGCTTTTATGGATTTTCATCCTTCCAGGAGAATTCTATAGATATTCTTTAAATATATTTCCATTTTAGGTATATATAAATATCCCTTATGGTATAAAATCGAAACCTTTAAATATATGTTAATATTACTAACTGCTATGAAAGAGAAATCAATATTTTTGGAAAAAGAAGGATACTCACCTAAAAATAAGGTGCTTGATTTTTTAATAGTGCATCAAGAGTTCGATTACTCTATTAAAGAAATTGCTAAATATGCAGAAGTTAGTTACCCTTGCATGAAGCAATTAAAGAAGGAGTTAATCAAAGATAAATGGGTAGTTCTTACAAGAAAAGTAGGCAGGTCTCAGATGTATAAGTTAAATATAAGGAACAGTAAAGTCAAAAAGTTCATAGATTTTTTCTGGGAAGTAATAGAACAAGAAATTGAAGGAAAACATAAAGAACTCCGTAAAGAACATGTTGGTTCTTCATCTCCAGTTGGAGCAGTATCAGTCTCAGCCAAATCTATTTAGAGCTCTTTGTAATATAATCCAATAATCCACCAGCCTTTATAATATCCATAGCAAAATCCGGAATTGGTGTAAATTTATATTCTTCCTTCTTACTAATATTCTTTATCACTCCATTCTTAACATCAATCTCCAAGGAATCGCCATTCTTAATCTTCTTGAAAGCATCCTGACATTCAATTGCCAACATCCCATTATTAATACAATTCCTAAAAAATATCCTAGCAAAAGTATTAGCAATAACAGCTTTAACACCAGCTCCTCGTAAAGACCATACAGCATGCTCTCTAGAACTACCACAACCAAAGTCATCTGATGCAACTATAACATCTCCCTTTCTAACTCTCTTGACAAAATCCTTATCAATATCCTCCATACAATGCTTTGCTAACTCTTGCTCATTATCAGTATTAAGATATCTAGCAGGAATTATCTCATCAGTATTTACATGCTCTCTTTTGTACACGTGCGCTTTTCCCCTCATAAGTATCTCCTCGGATCAGCTATCTTCCCTTCAATCGCTGAAGCTGCAACTGTAGCAGGACTTCCTAAGTAAACAAATGATTTAGGACTTCCCATTCTACCGACAAAGTTCCTATTAGTTGAGCTAATACAAACCTCTCCCTCAGCCAAAATACCCATATGGCCGCCTAAACAAGCTCCACAAGTTGGTGCTGAAACAGTTGCTCCAAACTCCATAAATATATCTAACAAACCTTCTTTATTTGCGTGCTTCCAAATCTCAGTAGTTGCAGGAACAACAATCATTCTTACACCATCTGCTATCTTTTTACCTTTCATAACTGAAGCCGCAATTCTAAGATCTTCAATCCTTCCATTTGTACATGATCCAAGCCAAGCTTGATCTATTTTGATATCTTTAACATCCGAAATAAATTTTCCATTACTTGGTAAAGATGGAAATGCAACCATCGGCTCTAAATTACTAACATCATACTTCAAAACCTTTTCATAATCAGCATCTTTATCAGATTTAACAATATCAAATCTCTTTTTAGTCCTCTTCCTAACATAACTAATTGTTTTCTCATCAACTTCCATCACTCCAGACTTAGCACCAGCTTCTATAGCCATATTCGTTATAGTCATCCTTGCCTCTACTGAAAGCGAATCTATAGTAGAGCCAGTAAATTCCATTGCTCTATATAGTGCTCCATCTACCCCAATATCAGATATTATCTTCAAAATAATATCCTTTGAATAAACACCTTTAGCTAGCTTTCCATTAATCTCAAACTTTATTGTTTCAGGAACCTTAAACCACAGTTTGCCAGTAGACAAAGCAGCAGCTAAGTCAGTAGAACCAACACCTGTTGAAAATGCTCCCAAAGCTCCATACGTGCACGTATGCGAATCAGCACCTATGATCAAATCCCCAGGAACAATATGGCCTTGCTCAGGCAATATTGCATGACAAACACCATGTTTTCCAACTTCATAATAATTTTTGATTTTCTCTTTCTTAACCCATTCTCTTAGCCTTTTAGCTAGCTCAGCTGATTTAATATCTTTATTCGGAACAAAATGATCTGGAGTTACCACAACCTTTGAAGGATCCCACACTCTTAATTTCCTATCAGCCATCATGCTAATAGCCGGCGGCGTAGTAACATCATGACACATTATGATATCTATATCTGCATTAATCAACTCACCTGGCTTCACTTTCTTGCCAGCATGTTTTGCAAGTATTTTTTCAGTTATAGTTTGACTCATATCAACCTCTTGATACCGCAGTAACTCCTGTACGACTTATTTCTTTAACACCAAACTGCTTCATTAATTCAATAAAAGCGTCAATCTTAGCAGGTTCTCCAATTAATTCAGCTGTAACCGATTTAGTTGTTATATCCACTATCTTTGTCTTATAAATTTTAGTATACCTCAATATCTCTTCTTTTGCTTTTTGGCCATTAATTGCAACCTTAATCAAGCACAGCTCTCTGATAACTGAATTCTCTTCAGGCATCTCAATAACCTTGATAGTATCTATCAATTTATTCACTTGTTTCTCTACCTGCTCTAAGGTTGCATCATCGCCATAAACAGTTATAACCATCTTACTAATCCCTTTTTTTGTTGTCTTTCCAACTGTAATTGTATCTATATTAAAGCCCCTTCTTGCAAACATCCCTGCAATTCTAGTCAAAACACCTGGTTGGTCTTCAACAAGCATCGCAATTATATGTCTTTTGTCCTTCATTTTACTCATCCTCAAAAAACTTTCCAGGCCCAGCCATGCATCCGCCAAAAGCATCTTTAAGATGCCCCCCTGGAGTTAACATAGGC
>JBDRMB010000044.1:0-6106 GCA_043812455.1 archaeon
AGTTAATGGCTTTGGTTGAGTTACATGTTAAGGAACTCGAGAAATATGGCAAGTATGTTGATGACATTGCAGCTGGAATGCCTTTAGCTGAAGTTGTTGAGAAATATAAATTGGGTGTTTAGACTTTTTCTATTAAAAACGAAGAATTTAAGTATTAGAAAATATTGTTTCTGGCAAAGAGGTGTAGCAGTTTGAACAAAAAAGCAGCAATTGGACTAGCAATTGATACAATAGTAATTGTTGTAATTGCAATGGTAATTCTTGCCAGTGGTATTGTTTTGATGAGAAACATGATTGGCGGTGCTGAAGATATTAAAACTCAGCTAGATGTTCAAACCGAAACAGAGTTAGAAAGATTATTGATAGATGAAGGAAAGAAAGTAGCTTTACCTTTACATACTGTTACTTTACAAGCTGGGGAAAGTCATGTTTTTGGATTGGGAATATTAAACATTGGTGATATTGGTGATTTTTATACTACTGTTGAAATCTCTAAAATTATTGATGATGGTAGTGGAGAAGAAGGTACTGCTGATGAAGCAGAATCTTGGTTATTGTTTGATGGCAGCGAATTTCCGATTGCTGAGAATGAACATGTTAGCTTACCGATACTTGTTGACGTCCCGACAGATGCTAAGAAAGGAACTTACATCTACAATGTTGAAGTGTACCAAGTAGATATGCTTGGAGAGGATGAAGATGGTAAGTATGATAACACTAAGAAATTCTATGTTATGGTTGAATAGACAAATTAATTATTTTGATTAACTGATTAACATTTCTGTTAAGAAGCGTTTTGGGTTTTTAGCTTTAGCTACAGCATGACCTATCAAGACCCCATGTGCACCGAGCAATAATGCATGACCAAGATCTTCTTTACTGTGCACTCCAGCGCCAACTAAAACTTTCGTGTTTCTGTTTACAGATTTAACTGCTTTAATGACTTTTATAATAATGTCCGGGTCAGCTTCAGTGACAGAAATATCGCCACCAATAAGAGCTTTTGGTTCGTAAGCAATATAATTGGGTTTCAAGTTAGCGACCTTTTTAGCTTCGTTAATGGTAGAGGCACAAACTATTGTAGTTATTTTACTTTTTTTACATAATTCAATTGTTTCTGTCAGAACTTTGAAAGGCAATTTTTTCTCAGAATGGTTTAGTAAAGTGCCAGTGACTCCTGAATTTTTGAGCTCTTCAAGCATAATGCT
Organism: archaeon; assembly: GCA_043812455.1. Taxonomy (GTDB): domain Archaea; phylum Nanobdellota; class Nanobdellia; order Woesearchaeales; family GW2011-AR9; genus JABHQR01. The sequence goes on from JBDRMB010000044.1 coordinate 1,209, forward strand.
GCCAGTATGTGAACCGTAAGTGTAAGGGCTGACATATTGCGCAAAAACTTTATGGGTATTCTTTTTAGCTATCTCTCGAACAGTCAGCATTGGCGGAACCATAACAATTTGATATTTTGATCTTCTAACTTTTCTGATATTAGCAGCTAATTTAAGAGCATTGTCACCACTAGCCTCCCTATACGTTTTGAAGTTGATAACAATTAATGGTTTCATTCTATTATTTTTTAAATTATATTTTTTATAATAATGTTTTGTTCTAGATTTTATCATAAAATTATACAATATCTTTTTTATTATTATTTTAGGTGTAATATCAACTTGATGTAATTAAACGTTTCCTTTCCCTTTTAAAAGTTTGTTATAAACTGTGTAGAGGTAACTAAATTAAATACTTATTAAAACAATAATTAAATTCTCGTTAAAACAATAATCAAAATAAAAAATAAAATATTGAAAAGAAATTATTTCTTTTCTTTGTAAATGGCTCCAACAATTGCGCCGTTAATCAGGTTTATTACCCAAGCATTTATGATCCAATAGATAATTACGGTCCAAGCGATGGTCATATAAAATGGCATGGTAATCATACCGGACAAAGCACCAACTAACCATAACAAAAATCCGTAAGTTAAACCTTTCTTAACACCTTTATTTGGGATTCCTTTGTACAATACCGCGTACACTAAAGTAAAGAGTATTGCTATCATCAAGCCAAACAAGTTCGTCAAAATCAAAGATGAAGTAGTGAACATAGTTGCTGGGTCGTTCCAGATTACTGGTGGAATTAGATATACCCAATTAAATAGCCAGCCACAAGTTAACCAAGTAAAAATTGTACTTACAATCCAAATAATTATTCCAGAAATTAACAATCTTTTAACGTTCATGTTTCAAAACCCCCTTAAAGTTTTATTTTTGATGGATTGATTTTAAATTATATAAAAGTTACTTATCTTATGGTTGATCTGTAGTTAGAAAACTATTCCTTTCTGAAATCGTAATAAGGCTCTTTATCGCAATTCCATAACTCCTTCCATCCAGTATCTCCAGAAAGAAGGTCAACTTTTTTAGCTTTTAATGAAAGGGCATTCTTGATATGTTGAAAGATAATAAATTTACCAACGTTCTTAATGTTTCTATTGCACCCCCCATTGAGAATATAATAAACTTTTTCATGGAAAGCTGCAAATTCTACTCCTTCTACTTTTCCGTCAATCAGGATTGTACATGCGAATAAGATTTCCATTTTCTTTAACACATTAAGAAAAGAAATCATTTCTTTAACAAACTGTGGATCATTAAAGTCAGAATCTTCACCAAAACGTTGGACATTGAACTTTACAAAATCATCAAAATGTTCTAACTCTTCCCAGACAATTTGAAAGTTAAGGTTCTCTAACTTTTCAATATCGTTTAGGAAATTTTTACGATGTTTTTTGCTGAAATTCTTTAGAAATAATTCAATACTATTCAATTTTTCTAAATCAATAAAATAATGGTTTTCTCCTAATGAAACGTATTCCTTATATTCAGGGAATTTTTCAGTAATCTTTTCAGCAACTTCAGCATTAATATCAAATAATCTAGTTGGTTCAGGGATTTTTTCGAAGAACAAAGGGAAATACTTTAAATCAAACCAAAACTTTCTATTTTCTGGATATGTGGCACTGAAAAAGTAATACTTGTCATTAGTTTTGTCTAACCAAAGGGGCAATAGACCCTCTTGTTTCTTTTTATCGTTCAAAAGAACCAAAAAGTACGGTACATAAATTGATTGGTCATAAAAAGAAATTACAATATCCCAAAGCTCCCAAAGGCTTTTCTGTGGAGAAAACTTTTTCCACAGAAGTTCACATTCTTGAATATCTTCAACAATAATAATATCCATATCGAGTTCAACTACTCCCGGAGATAACCCCAGTTATGTAATTTGTCACTATCTTCGTACCAACGATCGCCAATATCGTCCCGATAGTACATGTGGGGTATGATTATATTTTTTATCCGACTATAAACCTGGTTCTGAGCTTGTTTCATGGTCTGACCACAACCACAAACAATTAAGATTACTCCTGCAGTTCCAGTAACTACCCATTCATCATTAACTGTTTTTACGTCTTCAATGTGGACTCCTTCTTTACCTTTTTTGAAATGGATCACGGAATCTTTTGACTTCACTTGGAAAGTTTCAAGGTCTGTGAAAGGGAAAGGTGGTACAACAATTCTAACTCCAATCTGAAAACCACTCTTAATTTTTAGTTTTGTGTTATTACCGCGGGCGAGTTCATAAAAGAACTCTCCAATCGGGGTTATCATACCTTCCTGCTGGATACTTATTGTTGGGTATCCAAATCGAGAGGTCCATTCTAATGGATAGATACCATAATTGTTAACAATACAGTTTATATCTATATAACCAACGTATCCTTCCTCTGCGAGTTTAGGTTCCATCTTTTTGAGGGTCTGGTTAAAGATCTTATTAGGACCGCTCCAGAACATTGCAGTACCCATCTCTCCGGTAGAAGGACCTAAATTTCCTGGAAATAATTTCTTGTGTTCAAAATTAACATTTATTGGATAAATAAACTCTTTTCCATTAAAGAATGCTCCTACTGCAACTTCTACACCATTAATCCTTTTCTGTAATTGAAATATCGGAATCTTATCAGCCCACGCTTGATTGTAATCTCCTAATACCTGAATTACGTCGGCTCCTTTATCATCTTCACCAATGAAAAGTAATCCTTTGATGTTCTGGCTTTCACCACTAGGTTTGATAACATACTTGTCAGGGTGAGCTTTGACAAATTCAATCGCTTCTTCAAAAGAAGTAAAGTCACGGTATGGGATTATTGAGACTCCTACTTTTTTAAGTTCTTCCTGACCAAACGCTCTGTCATCTTCAAGCTTATCTGTGTACGGAGTTCCACCAATGACAAATTTTCCTTGATCTCTGAGCTTCTTTGCCATCTCACCCATGCCAAGAACATCGTCAAAAACAATAACGTCAGCCCAGTCAACCTGGTCTTCCCAACTGTCAATCATAGGTACAAAACCTTCACCAACTTCCTTGTCTTCTGGATTTTGGATATAATATTTTGCATTGTGACCTTCTTGGACAATCTTCCAAGCAATGTCACTGATAAGTCCATCATAGGACACGAAAAGAAATTTTTTTGGTTCCATTAATTTGAGAATAGTTCCCGTTTCACCCCTGTATTTTTAAGATAAAATATCTTTGATGTTTCGTATCACCTCTTGCTTTTAAATTTTTCTATTCCAGAAAATCTGTGGACGAGAAGTCATGGTCTTTTACTTTTCCTCATGGAATTATAATACCCTAAGAAAGTGAAGGTGGTTCCAATTAAAAGGCTGATTAATGCTATCTTTATTGTCATTATTGTGAAAAATTTGATTGGGAAAGTTGTGATCAGGAAAGATTCCAAAGGGAAGGTCCAATTGCCTTGTGGGAAGAAGATCTGGTGGAAGATGTTAAAGCTAAAGTTAAAACTTATCGCTGCAAATAAAACAATAATTACTGTTAATGCTAAACTAGCAATACCACCATAAAGAATCATCTTTTCTTTGATGTATTTGTTTTTACGGTGTTGGGTGTATAATAAACTACAGATGATTAACGAAAGTAAGAAAAAATATTCTAGTTTGGTCATTAGTTTGCTGACATCATTCAGATGGGAAATTTCTTGTTCTGTAATTGCTTGAATTGAATAAGTTCCATTAGCTGTTTGAAAGGTTTCTGTTATGTTAACTAATTGTTCTTCAAACTCTACAGGTTTGTTTAGGAAATCCATGACTAATTGTTGGTTATCATCAAGTGATGTGAAGAGTAATGCTAATTTGTACGAGAACAAGATTAAGAGTATAGGTAATAGGATTATGAAGATTGTGAGAAAAATTTTGTTTGTTCGGGATGTTTTCATTAGAGCTGAGGAGAGTTTCATTACTGTTGAAAAAGTTTTATTGGTTTATATAATTATTCTTTAGTTAAAAACCTATTTGTGGTATTTTCCCCAAAGATTATTAATTGTGGTAGGCAAGATTTAAGTAAGATAATTTGTTTTTAAAACTTAATTTTTATTTTTGAATTATGACAAATCATGAATTTATACTTAAACAAGGAGGTACTAAAATGACAGACCAAACAGTTGAACTGTTACCCTATGCTTACAATTCATTAGAACCGTACTTTGATGAACAAACCATGAAAATTCATCACGATAAACATCATCAAGCGTATTTTACTAATTTCTTGAAAGCAATTGCTGGAACAGAATTGGAAGGCAAAGATGTAAAAGAAATTTTGAGTAATTTAGACAAAGTGCCAGCTAATATCAAACAAGCTGTGATCAATCATAGTGGTGGATATTTCCATCATTCATTCTTTTGGACAATCTTGAAGAAAGATGTTCCATTTGAAGGTAAAGTTGCAAAAGCGATAAAAACTAAGTGGGGAAGTTTTGATAAATTCAAAGAAGAATTTTCTCAAGCTGCTACTAAAGTATTTGGTAGTGGTTGGGCATGGTTAGTTCTGAAGAATGGGAAATTAAAAATTGTCAAAACTTCTAATCAAGATTCTCCGTTAAGTTTAAGGTTGGTGCCATTACTTGGCATTGATGTCTGGGAACATGCGTATTATTTGAAATATCAAAACAAACGTCCAGAATTCATTGAAGCATTTTGGAATGTTGTCAATTGGGAGAAAGTTAATGAATATTACTTGGCTTGGAAAATATAATTTTTTATTTTCATTATATTCTTAAGTATAGTCTTTTCGTTAAGTTGTCGATTCTTTTATATTCTTAATTCTACAATCCCGGTTAAGAAAAGAAGAGTAATAATTTGTTAAATAATGAAGAATAAATAATAATCTTTAT